>JAFUWW010000042.1 GCA_017471085.1 Bacteroidales bacterium
AAGAAGCCGGTCCGTTTCTTCTACGGCGCCCGCGCCCTGGTGGAAGCCTTCTATCTGGAAGACTTTGCGGAAATCGAGATGGAATTCCAGAACTTCAACTTCACCCTGGCCCTGGACCTTCCGGATCACGCAGCCGACGCTGCCGGCGTGAAATACACTCCCGGCTTCGTGCACAATGTGATGTATGAGACTTACCTGAAGGACCACGAGGCTCCCGAAGACATCAAGTATTTCATGTGCGGCCCTCCTATGATGGTCAAGTGCGTGAACGAACTGCTGGACTCCCTGGGCGTTGCTCCGGAGAGCATCCTCTACGACAACTTCGGCGGTTAATCCCCGCCCTGGTTTATGCAAAAAACCGGTCCTTCCGTCTGGAAGGGCCGGTTTTTTTTAGGCTGAGAGCACTATTCGTCCGTATATCTCAGCCGCAGGATGCGGATGCAGTCGGAGACATGCTTGGCGCTGTCCGTGGCTTTTTCGAACAGTTCCGCCAGATTCTTGTACTTGGTCATCTCCCGGAAATCTTCTTCCTTCGTGAAGATATGGCCGATGTAGCCTTCGTAGGCTTCGTCGGCCTCGTGTTCCAGTTCAGTGACACGGTCGCACAGCAGGGAGATGGGAGAAGCATTGCGGCGGACATTGAGCAGCAGGGGCAGCAGGTCTTTCAAGGCCTTGGCCTCTTGGAGAATCAACTGGGCCAAATCCTGCAGTTGAGGGTCGATCTTGCGGGGATCGTAAATCAGAACGGCATTGGAAGCATCCTTGAGCACATCCAGGCAGTCGTCCATGGCCATGGCCACGGTTGTCAGGTCCGAGCGGGTGCCGGAAGTGAGAAGGCGGCCGGAAAGCTGATCGCGGAATTCCGTGAGGATGGCATCTCCCTGATGCTCCAGTGTCCGGATCTCCTTGAAAACGCTCCGGCGGACCGAGACGTCTTCACTGTCCAGCATACGGCACAAAGCCTCAGAACACTGGCAGAAATAGGCCGCCTGCTGGGAATAAATAGGGATCAAATCCTTCTTGGGGCGAAAAAAATGCTGAAGTGACCTTAAAAAACGCATACTGTCCTTTTGTTTTTTTTCCGGTTTTTCGGTTGAAACACGTCAAAAATCGTATAAAACAGAAAAACCTGCACTCTGTATTTTACTGCCACAGGGAAAATCCATTTTCCTTCGTTAGCTTTGCCTGTGAACAAACACACGGAAAGCCCATGAAAAGAAGCAAAAAAACAGGCCGGATTTCTTTCTTCGCATACCTCTTCTGTCCGCATTTCGCGGGCCGCATCTCTGCGGCAATACTGGCTGCCGTCTTGCAGTCTCCGGCCTTTTTTTCTTCTTGCACCCGGCAGGAAGATGAAACTGACTGTCGCACGAAAGCACAAATATATATACAATGGAGCGAAAATCCAACCCCTGACGCGCTGGATTTGTTCTTTTTTGACCAGGAGGGAGCCATGAGGCTGGATGCTTACCAGCAGATAGACATCCTCTCCGCCCCGGGTGGCGTCTATGCGCTTTCCGGCAGTGGAGAACGTCATCTGGTCGCCATTTCCAACTCGGGGAAAGACATCTATGACTGGGCCGGGATCCAGACTTACGGCAGTCTTGGAAAACTGCGTTTCTCGCTGGAAGAAGAGAATCCGGAACGGCCCCGGCTCGTAGGAGAAGCCGATCTGGGCGAAGGGCAGTCCCACAACCTCTTTCTGCAGCTGCGCCCCATGCTCTGTGCCATCCGGATCCGGTCCGTAGCCTGCGATTTCAGCGGGCATCCGTACGCCGGACAGCCTTTTCTTTTCAACAAACTCTACCTTATCCACGCCGGCACCGAGTGCCTGCCGCTGGGAGGGGAAGGCTGCGGACCGGTATCCTGGATGAACCCCGGCAGGGCGGACAGTACGGCTGTAAGTACCCTGCCTCACCCGGAAATGCTGTTGCAGGAGGGATGCGGACCGGTCAGCCATACAAGGGCATACCCGGACCGTGTCCTGTACTGCTATGCCAATCCTGTCATGGAAGACGAGCCCGGGATGCCTGTCACCAGAGTAATTCTGGAAGGAAGCGTCGCGGGACATACCTGTTATTACCCTGTCAACCTGCCGGGCATGGTCCCGGGCAGTTACTTCATCCTGGACCTTACGCTTACCCGGATGGGATCGCCCGATCCGGACATCCCGGTAGAAAGCGGAACTGTAATCCTGGAAACAGAAATCGCCCCCTGGCAGCACCGGGAGCCTGAAACCCTCACTTTCTGAACCATGAAAAAGTACCTTCCGCTCCTCCTTCTCCTCCTTTCCGCCTGCAGCCGGGAAGAAGCCCCGGAAACTGTCCGGACCACCATCTGGCTGGATCCAGGCACACTCCTGACCCGCTCGGCAGATCCGCAAGAAGAGCTCGTATCGGACTACAATTTACTTATATTCAACGCTTTTGGCATACTGGAAGAGAAAGTGTATATTCCACGGCGCGTGATGACCATCCAGAACGGGAAAATCCGGCATACCACTACGCTGCTGAAAGATGTCCCCTACTCCATCTACGCCGTAGCCAACATAGGGTATGAACTGCCGTGCAGCACCCTGGAAGAGATAAAATCCTACCGCTACCACATGGCCTATCCGGACGAGTACAGCCGCGGCATTCCCATGGCGGGACGGTCAGAAGAGACTGCTGTGGGCCATACCGGCACCTTTACGATAAAGCTGGAGCGGATGATGGCCCGGATCGATCTGTCCATAGACCGGAGCCGGCTGGATGCCGACGTCTCCTTCCAGGTGGACGAAGTAATCGTGGGCGGCTGCCCCTCTTCGGCCCTGCTCTTCGGCGAAAGCCGGGCGGAATCGGCCTCCCAGACATTTACAGTAGGCTTTTCCAAATCGGGACGGGAGGCCAGTCCGCTCAACCGGGACGAGACGCCCGGCCACAGCGCCAAAGCAAGCCTGTATCTGCTGGAAAACTGCCAGGGCGACCTGCTCGAGAACGTCACCACCCCCCAGGGCAGGGTATTCACGGAAGGCCGCTACCAGGAAGTCTGCTCCTACATAGAAATCCGGGCCGATTATCACTCCCCGCGCTGGAACAGCCGTGCGGGAGAGCATCTAGTCTACCGCTTTTATCTCGGAGAAAGCCTGGAGAACTTTGACGTGAGACGGAACACCGTCTATGAAATAACCGTATGTCCTGCCGGGGACGGTTTGTCGGAAGACAGCTGGCGGGTGGACAGAAGCGGACTCACGGCGTCTTCCCGCCTCTCCCTGTACCCGGCAGCTTACAACGAATGTGAAATCGGGGACGATTACCACATCTGGTGTGAAGTCTTTCCGGAAAATGCACCCTTTACCATAGAGCCTCTGGCCTATAACGATGATGAAGAGGTCAGGAAACTGTACCGGTACACGGTCGACCCGGACGGGCACGGCCTCACCATCCACACATGGAAGGGAGGCACCGCCGTAGTCTGGTTCAAGGCCGGAGCCCCGGTAAACAGGGATACCCTGGCCATGCTGGTGATCGGTCCCTAATCGAAGAAGAAATCACTTTCGCGAAGCATGGGATGCTTCCTGTCCTTGGCAGAAAGAACGATATCCGCTGCCGGAAGCTTCCAGTCAATGCCGATGTCGGGATCGTCCCAGGCAATGGCACCCTCGGCCTCCGGACAGTAGAGACTGTCACATTTGTATTGGAATACGGCATCCTTGCTCAGCACGGCAAATCCGTGGGCGAACCCCTTCGGGATGAACATCTGGCGATGATTCTCCCCTGTCAGCTCCATGGCTACATACCGGCCGAAGGAAGGAGAACTGCGCCGCAGGTCCACCGCCACATCCAGCACCCGGCCTTCCACCACGCGGACCAGTTTGGACTGGGCATGCGGAGGTTTTTGGAAATGGAGCCCGCGCACCACGCCATACGAACTCCGGCTCTCGTTATCCTGGACGAAAACAATGTCCAGCCCCGTCTCACGCGCAAAATCGCGGGCGTTGAAACTCTCGAAGAAGTAGCCCCGTCCGTCTTCAAAGACACGCGGCTCTACAATCAGGACTCCGTCCAGTTCCGTCTGAATCACTTGCATCGTCAAAAAATAATAAGATAGATTTTAAGGATGACCTGCTGAATGAGTTTGACACGCTGACCTGTCATGAATGGCAGTGTCCTGGCCATTACTTTCAGGTACGGACGTTCTTTGAACAGATCTTTGTACAATGAAAATGCCACCCAGGCCGCCCACAGGATCACGTTATTCAGGACCGGTTCTACAGGCGACCCTTCCAGATGGGGAAGACAGTGCTCGTACAGGTCCAGCATGTTGTTGGCCGACTGGACACGCCTCCGGCGCCTGCTTCCGCTCATGATGGAGGTCGGATTGTTTCTCCGATAGTGCACCAGCGGGACTGACAGCTGTTCGATATGCCGTGCGTTGAACAGGAGCTGGGTCGCTACGACAATGTCCTCATGCATGTTGTATACCGGGAAGAAAACATTGTCGTACAGTGACTTCCGGGCAAACTTGTTCCAAAGATAGCCGTAAGCCTTATAGGTATACAGCCTGCGCATGTAGTTCTCTTTCGCAGAAGTGTCATAGTGCTTTTCCCGGTCCAGCTTCCTGTAGGAACCGTATTCCTTCCAGAAATCGTAATAGACAAAATCGGCCCCGGTCTCCTCGGCCTTGGCCACCAGGCGCTTCACCTGGTCCTCTTCCACCCAGTCGTCGGAATCCACATGCATGATATACTCTCCATCCGCATGCTGCAAGCCTGTCGAACGGGCCTGGGGAAGACCGGCATTCTCCTTATTGACGATTTTCACGTTCCGTTCCGGATAGCGGGCAAGAACCTCGGCAAGGACTTCCATGGAGCGGTCCTTGGTGCCGTCGTTCACAAAAATGTACTGGATGCAGGGGTAAGTCTGCTTCATCAGCGATTCCGCACACTGGGCTATATATGGCTCAACACCATAGATAGGGACAATGACGGATACTAAAGGTTGTTTCATAGTTTAAATGATTGATTGGAAGCGCTCCGGAATCCTCACGATAATCCGAAGGCCGAACATGGCCGGCTTGTTCCAGGCATAGGGCGGACGAACGAGCGTCTGGCAGATTCTTGCCAGGGAAGTCCACCGGCCAAAATCCCGTGCCGGAAGATCCGTCACCAGACGGATGGCCCTGGAGCGCTTGTGCATATGCTTTTCCCAGCCCTGTGCAAGGCGGTCTTTGTCCTGGAAGCGGTCCTGCAGCCGCTTCATGTCGAAATAGCCGAAATGGAAAAGATATAAGTCCTTGGCTATATGGAAATTATGTCCCTTGATCCGATGGAAGCCGCTTCCCCAGGTCAAGGGTTCTGCCAGGATGGACGGTTTGGTATAACGCGTGCCTATCTGCGCATAATGACGCTGCTGGAGGAAAGGCCGGTCTTCCGTAATGTCGGCCTCTTCTCCCATTTTCTGTCCGAAGTCCAGTCCCAGGGCCGACAGGGAGCCTTTAACCCGGACCGAACTCAGGTACTCCGGAAGGGTCTTTCCCAGCCTGGGATCCACAACGATGAATTCATCCGCATCTACGCCTATGACCAGGTCGTAGCCCCCGGAAAGCAATTCCGCTGCCTTGGATGAGAGAAACTTCAGGCGTCCTTTCTCTGCCTCAACCACATGGGAGCCGATTTTTTCCACAGCCTGGGCATGCGTTCCCTCACAATAGTCCCCCACCATCTGGTCCAGTCCGTCCAGATAGATGTAAAGGTTTTCACGTCCCAGCTGGGCGCCGTAATAGGACACCCACTTCCGAAGGTAGAAGTCATCATTACGGGCCATTGTGATGGCAGCAATCCGTTTCGTCTCCATAACTATAAGGTATTTCGCAAATACTTGGCTGTAAATGTATCTCCCTGTTCTGCAAGCGTTTCCGGCGTCCCGGCGAATACCACTTCCCCGCCCTTGTCTCCGGCGTCCGGCCCAAGGTCGATGATCCAGTCGGCACTCCGGATTACATCCAGGTTGTGCTCCACGACAATCACCGTATGTCCCTTGGCAATGAGCACGTCAAAGGCTTTCAGCAGTTTCTCCACATCGTAGAAATGAAGGCCCGTGGTGGGTTCGTCGAACAGGAACAGAATGCGGTCGCGGCCGCCCTCTGCCAGCGACAGGAAATAGGCCAGCTTGATCCGCTGGCTCTCGCCGCCGGAAAGGGTGCTGGAAGGCTGGCCCAGTTTGATATATCCCAGTCCTACATCCACCAGCGTCTGGAGCTTGGAAGCGATGGACTGCGCCGCTTCTTCTTTCTGTGCGCCGAAGAAGGCGATGGCCTCCTCCACGCTCATGTTCAGGATGTCATCCACGTTTTTCCCCTTGTAGCGGACCTCCAGGATGTCGGGCTTGAAGCGTTTTCCGCCGCAGGACTCGCAGACCATGGTGACATCGGCCATGAACTGCATGCCGATTTTCACGAATCCGTCACCCTGGCATTCGGGGCAGCGGCCGCCTTCCTGGTTGAAGGAGAAGTAGGACGGCGTGAATCCGTTGATGCGCGCGAACGGCTCCTCGCTCAGGAGTTTACGGATATCGTCATAAACCTTCAAGTAGGTGACGGCATTGGAACGGGAACTCTTGCCGATGGGATTCTGGTCTACATACTCCACCCTGGTGATGCGGCTGAGGTCTCCGGAAAGCCCCTTGAAAGTACCCGGCAGGTCGCCCGTCTCATTGATGCGCCTGTGCAGGGCAGGATACAGGATGTCGCCCACCAGCGAAGACTTGCCGCTGCCGCTCACGCCGCTCACCACGGTAAGGGCGTTGAGCGGGAAGGTCACGTCGATGTCTTTCAGGTTGTTGTGCATGGCCCCATTCACGGTGATGCCATAGTTCCAGGGGTTTTTTTCGCGCACATAGGGCTGACGGATGCCCTTAAGGTACTGCAGCGTCAGGGAACGGTCTGTCTGAGCGGGGGTCTCCTCCCCCACGCTTCCCTGGAACACCACTTCGCCGCCGTCGACCCCGGCTTTGGGGCCCAGGTCGATCAGGCAGTCAGCCGAGCGGATGATTTCCGGATCATGTTCCACGACAACGACGGTGTTTCCGATATCCCTGAGGCGTTTGAGCACGGCGATGAGCCGGTCCGTATCCCGCGGATGCAGGCCGATGGAAGGCTCGTCCAGGATGTACATGGAGCCGACCAGCGAACTGCCCAGGGCTGTGACCAGGTTTACCCGCTGGCTCTCGCCTCCGGAGAGGGTGTTCATGGGACGGCTAAGGGTGAGATAGCCCAGTCCCACATCCCGGATGCATTCCAGGCGGTATTCTATCTCTTCGATGGCCTTTCCGGCCACGTTTTTCTCATACTCCGTAAGAGATACCCGGTCGGAGCCGGGTATGACGTCATGGCCGGCTTGACCGGTCATCTGGCGGAACCAGGAAAGCAGGTCTTCCACGGTCATCGACAGCAGGTCGTGGATGGTCTTCCCTCCTATGCGTACATAAAGGGCTTCTTTCCTGAGCCGGCTTCCGCCGCACGAATGGCAGGTGGTCCGCCCGCTGTACCTGCTGAGCATGTATTTATACTGGATCTTGTAGCGGTTGGCTTCCACCCACTCGAAGAACTCGTTCAGGCCCACGATGGTGGTTTCGTCGCCTTGCACGGCACGGGAATCCCACAGGATCTGCCTCTGCCGGTCCGTCAGTTTGCAATAGGGTTCGAAAATGGGGATGCCGTATTTTTCGGCATTCTTCACCACCAGGTCCTTGAACCAGCTCATTTTCTCCCCTCTCCAGCAGGCGATGGCCCCGTCATAGATGCTCCGGGTCTTGTCCGGCACCACCAGGTCTTCGCTGACGCCGACGATCTTCCCCAGGCCGCCGCAAATCGGGCAGGCGCCCAGCGGACTGTTGAAACTGAACAGGTATTCGTCCGGCTCGCGGAAAGTGAGACCGTCCCGTTCGAAGCGGCTGCAGAAAGGTTTCAGGGCACCGTCAACCCAGAGCAGCATGTCGCCTTCGCCCTTGTCGAAAGCGGCCTGCACTGAGGCCTGGAGGCGTGTGAGAAGATCCTCGTCGGGCTTTTCCGGGGTTTTTACGCGGTCTACCAGAAGCAGGAGGTCTTCCGGGTAATGGCCGTCCATCTGCATCACTTCCTCTATCCGGAGGATGGTTCCGTCGGCCCGGTTGAAAAGGCGGCTGTATCCCTCTTCCTTGAGGGAAAGCATCAGTTCCACCTTGTCTGTGCGGGCGTTCCAGCGGATATCGGCCAGGATATAAGCGGCATGTGGGGCACCGTCCAACAAGGCCGACAGCACGTCCTGCACGGTATGGGCTTTCACTTCCTCCCCGCTCACAGGCGAATAGGTCCGGCCGATGCGGGCGAAGAGGATGCGCATGTAATCATAGATTTCCGTGGTGGTGGCCACCGTGGAACGGGGATTCCGTACGTTCACTTTCTGCTCGATGGCGACGGCCGGCGGGATGCCGTCAATAGCCTCCACATCCGGCTTCACCATCCTGCCCAGGAACTGACGGGCATAGGACGAGAGGCTCTCGGCGAAACGGCGCTGCCCTTCTGCGAAAAGGGTGTCGAACGCCAGGGACGACTTGCCGCTGCCCGATATGCCGGTAATCACCACCAGGCGGTTCCGGGGAATCTCGACGGTGATGTCCTTCAGGTTGTTGACCTTCGCTTTTCTTATGACGATATTTCCTTCTGCAGGCATAAACTAACTATTTAATCCTCCACCTTTTCCAAGAATTGCGGAGGGATGTAGGAGGTGGCCACGGCCACGATCCCTTCCATGGCCACCAACAGGCGGCGGTTCTTCCGGATGCGCTTGATGTACCCTTCCGCCCCTTTGAGAGGGCCTTCTATCACCCGCACTTTCTGCCCCTGCCTGAACCGGGAGATATCTTCCGGAGAGAAGAATTGCAGACCGGTATCGCCGGACGACGTAATGAGGCGGAACATCATCATCTGCTTGTCCGGAATCTTGCTATATGATTTCCAGTCCGAAGTCCGGTACACGAATCCACGCGGTGAAGATTCCTCCAGGGGGCCTTTCAGCATTTCGGATATCCGCTTGATGCCGGCTTCATCGGCCCTGACAAAGATGAGCGAATTTACCATGGGAACTCTCTGGAAAATGACAGGACCTTGCTTGATTAAGCGGCTGTCCGGCCTGCCTCCTTCCGGGAGAGCGGCGATTTTCCGCGCGGCAGCCAGATGGTCCTCCCTTTTCAGAGGGACAAGCGCTACTGCCAAATAAGTTTCGAATCCCATGCCGATGAGCCGGTCCTCCATTTCGAAGACTTTGTTGTAGAAGACCTTCAACGCATACCAGTTCATCTCTTCCATAGCGGGGTTTCGGATAATCGGGAAAACAAAAGTACAACTTTTTTCCCTTTTTCACAAGCAGCGCTGGAAATTGTGCCATTTTGACAGGGAAAAGTGTCAATTTGTCGCACTTAAATGACAGATTGTCAACTATTTATATCTTTTCCGGGCATGGTCTCCAATTTGCCATTACACCAGGCGGACCGCCACTTGAGAAGGCGATCCGGAAACAGAATGTTAAATTAAAAATATAGGAGATTAAAACTATGTTACCCGCAAGAAGAAACAACCAGACCTGGATGCCCGACATCTTCAACGATTTCTTTGACAACACCTGGATGGAACGCCCGAAGGCGACGGCTCCGGCCATCAATGTCCTGGAAACTCCTGATTCCTATGTGCTGGAACTTGCCGCTCCCGGCATGACCAAGGAAGATTTCAATGTGCACCTGGACGAAGACGGCGACCTCGTGATCAACATGGAGCACAAGGTGGACAAGAAGGAAGAGGAAAGCCACAGGCACCACTATCTGCGCCGCGAATTCTCTTATACCCAGTTCCAGCAGACTATGCTGCTCCCGGAAGATGCCGACCGTGAAGCTATCTCCGCCAAGGTAGAAAACGGTGTCCTGACCGTCAACATCCCCAAAATCAAGAAGGTAGAGGTGGAGAAGGCCAAGAAGCAGATTACAGTCGAATAAAAAAACTAAAAAAATTTCGGCGAACCCCTTGCAGATTCAATTTTTTGTAGTACCTTTGCAATCCCGAAAGGGAAGTTCACTGAAAACTTGGTGCGGTAGTTCAGTCGGTTTAGAATACCGGCCTGTCACGCCGGGGGTCGCGAGTTCGAGCCTCGTCCGCACCGCTTAAAATGGCCTCACAGGTATCTGTGGGGCCATTTTCTTTTCCAAAAGTTGGCTACATCTTGGCTACATTGCGATTTTTTTTTCTTATCTTCGTGTCCATGAAACGCGATTACTTTGAAGGCGCAGACGTGGCCGTAACCATCTGCGCGAAGGATGGAACCATCCTGGATATGAATCAGAAATCCCGGAAGACTTTCCTGAAGCCGGGAATGGGAGATATCATCGGCCGGAATGTGCTGGATTGCCATCCGGAACCGGCCAGGACCATGCTGGCCGATATGCTGGAGAATCCCATGACGAATGTCTATACCGTGGAAAAGGAAGGTGTGAAGAAGCTCATTTTCCAGTGCCCCTGGTACGATGGAGACGAGTACGCCGGATACATGGAACTGTCTATGGTGCTTCCGGAGAACATTCCGAACAGGGTTAGGAAGCCGAAGGCATAAAATCCCCTGCCTCGAAGACGGAGCGAATTACAGAAGTTGCCGGCGGACGGCTTCCAGATAAAAGGCCCGACGCTGTTCCCTGGAAATGGGATAACGGATGAGACGGGAGCTTTCCCTCAGGCCGTCGTCCAGGTTGCATACGAAAAGGTCGTCTACATCGGCCAGATACAGGCGATTGTAGCGGATATCCTGGTCTTTCTGCAGGGAAAGGGTGTAATTCATGGCCTTCAAAGCCTCCTGCTCCCGAAGATTGTCCCGGCAGAAAACATACAGTCCCATCTCGTCGAAGCGCCCGTAGAAGCCGTTCCCCACCTTGGAAACCTTGCTTGCGAGGATGCGCCGGAGCGGAAGAGCCATCGACCAGTAGGCAAATTCCTTCAGGCCGATGTACCTGCCTTCCCTTAAGCCATAGGCATAGCCGGATTCCAGAATCTGGTCGATGTCTTCCTGGGGCGTCCCGGGGGTCAGGCCGGCGACATCCTTCAGAAGCTGCTCCTCCGCCTTCTTGCTTTCTTCCATCGCCCTCGTCACTTCTATGCCGATGCTTCTGTCGTCCGGTGACTGCAGGTCCGGCCTGTCCCGGTTCACCAGACAGTCAAACTCGCTTCCCAGCAGTGCCGAAAGCGAAATCTGAGCATACTGCTCAAAAAAACAGGTGCCGTATTTTCGAAGTTCTGGCATGTACCATTTTTTATCTTACTCACAAAAATAATGGGAAAAGTTCAGTAAACCAAATCTTCGAGATGTTTCAGGTCTTTTTGCAGGATGCATGCCTGTAATAAAGTAAAATGTTGTAACTTTGATACGTGTCCCGCCGGATCATCTTTCATATAGATGTCAATTCCCTGTTCGAAGATCCCCAGATGGAATACTACCGTGAATGGGACCGACAGTTCGACGAAGAACGTTCCCGTGCAGAGGATGCCAGGATGCTTGCGTATGAACATTGACCGTTTTTCCCTGAAATTGATTCTTGTTTTGCGATAAAAGCGCTTCCGTTCTGCCACTTTTTCGTATCTTTGCAGCCGGATTATAAATTAGTTAGTAGAATCATGAATCATTACGAGCAGATCAATCTGGACGATTATATTCAGACCGGAGAAGGCGGACAGGCGCTTTCCTATACCCGCAAAGACGGCAGTGCGATGGCCAAGCTTTTCCTCAAAAGCTACGGCGCAGAAACGGCGGAACGTGAGTTTCTGATTTCCAAGGCGGTATACGAGGCCGGAATTCCCTCCCCGAAGCCTGTCAGGCTGGTAACGGACGGTGAACGCTTCGGCGGGGAGTATGAACTTATCGCCGGCAAAAGGTCCTACACCCGTATTATCTCGGAAGAACCGGACCAGCTGGAACCGCTGACCCAAAAATTCGCCGCTTTGGCCAAAGACTTGCATGCAACTCCTGCCAACACGGAGCTGTTCCCGGAAATGAGCGCACTGGTACGCCCCTGGATCGAAAACTCAACCTGTATTTCCGAGCCGCTCCGCAAAAGGTTCCTGGAGGTGATGGACCATATCCCCTCTCCCAAAACCTGTCTGCATGGAGACCTCCATATCGGCAATATCATCACGGATGGGATCAAGGATTACTGGATCGATTTGGGAGACTTCTCGTGGGGCTGCCCCGAGTGGGACTTCTCCATGATTTACTTCATAGCCTATTACATGACCCCGGAAAGGACCGACCAGCTCTTCCATCTGGATCCCGCTACGCTCCGGAAGCATTGGACACTCCTCGTCCGCGCCTATTATGGTTTCCGGACAGACGAAGAGGTTCATGCCTATGAGAAGGATCTTCTTAAGTATACCGCCCTCAAGCTGTATTTCAACTTCTGCAAACGGAACAGCGGAAAGGGGGAGCCTTCCCCGAAACTGGAAGGCATGGCCAACGCCTTCCTGAGCGGCATCTCCCCCATGGCTTCCGTATAATCCCGCCATGGACCACCTGCCGCTTTCGGACATACCCATGCTGGTTTCCAGCATCAATTTCCTGCTCAGGGACGAGGAATTCGACAACCTTGACCAGATTTGCTATTGCTTCAACATAGAGCGGAAAGAGATGGACCGCATCCTCTCCAGCCAAGGGTACGCCTATCAGGATAAATACAACCGGGTGATATGAGTTCCATCGACCGGGCAGTCATTGAACAGGCATATGCCTTTTTCCATCAGAAGGAAAAGGTATATGCCCATTCCGTTTCGGAAAGGGAGATGGACCATATAGAGGAAACCATCGCCTCCTATGTGAACGCCATGTCCCCCGCCCTCTATGAGGCCTTGTCCGGTGGCGACAACGCCTACCTAAGGGAGCATCTGACATTTGCCGACAACCTGGCTGACGCTCTCTCAAAGATGGAAAGAATGCTGGGAAACGCCTGACCGCTTCCGCTACTGATACTTCTGGAAATTGTATTTCTCCCTCAGGTTGACCTTGGTTTCCTCGTCCTGATGGGTAAAGAAGGCCTTGAACCCGGGGCAGAAATTGATATGCCAGCGCCAGAATCGTCCCAGGGCCGATTTGGGGTTCTTGTCATAATGCGCGCGGAACTTGCAGTTCTCGCAAGGGTAAGACTGTTGTGCCATATTTATTGGATTTCTGAAAGTTCTCCCGTGGCCGATTCGATGATGAATCCACGGACGGTGACATCCGAAGGCATAAGCGGATGGTTCACGATGGCGGAGACCGTGCTCCGGACCGACTTTCCCGTGTCGTGGAATCCTTCCAGCCAGGCATCCAGATCTACATCCGCTCGCTCCAGCGCCGCCTTCTGAATCCCCCGCTTGAGCATCTCTTCCTTGAAATGGCCGAAGCTCATGTGACAGGCTCCGCAGGTAGTATGCGCCACAACCATGATTTCCGTGACACCCAGTTCATACACGGCCACGATGAGGCTGCGCATGGCTGAGTCCCAAGGGGAAGGAATCACCGCCCCGGCATTCTTGATGATCTTTGCATCACCGTTCTTCAAGCCCAGAGCATCCTGCAGCAGGACCGACAGGCGCGTATCCATGCAACTGAGCACCGCCAGCTTTTTTTCGGGAAACTTGTCCGTAAGATGCTTCTCATAGCCCTTTTCGGCCACATACTTGCGATTGAAAGCAAGAACTTGATCGATACTGCTCATTTTTTCTCTGTTATTGTCTTGGTTTGGTAAAGATAACGTTTTTTCAAAGAACCACGATAAGTCCGGCCGCAAAAGCAGCAGCGACAGCGCCGGCCATCATCTAAGCCAGCCTCCTACTCTTTATTTTTCGTGTCGATGCAGATTGTCACCGGACCATCATTCACGAGGGCCACCTGCATATCCGCACCGAATTCTCCCGTTCCCACAGCAGAACCTACCGCGGCCGAAAGTGCTTCGCAGAACCGCCCGTAAAGCGGAATGGCAAGTTCATGCCCCGCAGCGCCCAGATAGGAAGGACGGTTCCCCTTCTTCGTGGCCGCCATCAGCGTGAATTGGCTCACCACCAATGCCTTTCCCCCTACTTCCACCACGCTGCGGTTCATTACGCCGGCGTCGTCATTGAAAATCCGAAGCCCGGCAATCTTTTTCACCAGCCATTCGATGTCTTCCTGCCCGTCTTCATGACCGATGCCAAGCAGGATGAGCAGCCCCGGCCCAATGGCCGATTTCACAGTCCCGCCGATGGTCACCGACGCAGACGAAACCCTCTGGATGACAGCACGCATACCGGCTCAACGGATTTCTTTGCCGAACGGAAAGACCGACCCCAACGCCATCTTGAAGTGCTGGAGCCCCCACGGAATACCTACGACAGTCAGGCAGAAAAGGAGCCCAAAGCCCGCATGGAGAATGGCAATCTCCCACCAGCCGCACAGGATCCAGACCAGGTTCATCGCGATGGACAGACAACCGGGTTCATTGGGCCCGTTCATCAATTCATGCCCGAAAGGCCACAGCGCATAGGTACCCAACTTGAACAGCTGCACGCCGAAAGGAATACCGATGATGGAAATGCACATCAGCAGCCCCACGAAATAATAAACAAGGGCGATGAGGATACCGCCGAAGACGAGCCAGATGATATTGCCTAAAAATTTCATGATGCGAAGATAATCATTTTCCATGATATATTTTTCTTGTGGGAAAATGATTATCTTCGCAAAGAAAAAGGACCCGATGTATACCCCTTTCAGTTATACGGAGCGTTACGGCATCCGGCTGCAGAGACTGGCCGTGGATGGCGGCTTCACCTGCCCCAACCGGGACGGGAGAGCAGGCACCGGCGGCTGCACCTTCTGCAACAACGAAGCCTTCCATCCAGCCTACACCAAAGGGAAAAGCATCACGCAGCAGATCGACGCCGGAACCGCCTTTCATGCGAGGAAAAAGGCCGATGGATACCTGGCTTATTTTCAAGCGTTTTCCAACACCTATGCCCCTTTGGAGGAGCTGAAACTCCGCTACTCCGAAGCCTTGAAGCACCCCGCCGTCCGCGGTCTCGTCATCGGCACCAGGCCGGATTGCATCGACCCGGAAAAACTGGATTATCTGGAGGGATTGAAAAGGCAGGGACACGTCGTCGAACTGGAATTCGGGATAGAGTCGGTCTACGATGCCACGCTGCGGCGCGTGAACCGGGGCCACAATTTCGCCTGCACGCGGGAAGCTTTCCGGGAAGCGGCAAAAAGAGGCATTCCCACAGGAGGGCACATCATCCTCGGCCTCCCCGGCGAAACGCAGGAAATGATTCTCCAGGAGGCCGATGTGCTCAACGCCCTTCCACTCGAAAGCCTGAAGATCCATCAGCTCCAGATTCTGAAGGGAACTCCCATGGCTGCTGAGTTCCAAGAAAAGCCGGAAGACTTCCTGCGCCTGGGCCCGGAAGGCTACATCCGCCTGCTGGCAGCCTTTTTGGAACGGCTCCGCCCGGACATCGCCATCGGCCGGATCGTAAGCACGGTCCCTGCCTCTTATTCAGATGCCCCATGGGGCCTGTTACGGCACGACCGGCTGCAAAAAATGCTGCTCTCCTATATGAAAGAAACCAATACCTGGCAAGGAAAACTGTGGGAGGAAAAGATATGAAGGAACTGACCATCCAAAGCCCGGAAACCATGTACGAAGCCATCCGGAAGATGGGCATCCTGCCCTTCTTCCGAAACCGGATTCCAGGGTTTTCCATTCAGGAAATGACCCTTCCCGGCTATTGGTTCGACGGCGACGAAGACCCGCTGGGCCCCTGGGACTGGAAAATCGACTGCATCCAGAGCGGAGACATCGCCTACGGGAAATTCCTGTGCGGCGGCAAGGCTTGCTTCGCCACCGTAGAGTGGTACCGGGAACTGATGAACGTCCGCCGTGCAGCCCTGCAACCCGATGAAAACGGGGAGGCCATCCTCCGCTACCTGCAAGAAAACGGAACAATTTCCATCCGGGAAGTCCGCTTCCTGCTGGGCGTAAAGAAAAGTGCGGCCGATGCCGCCATTTCCCGCCTCCAGCACCAATGCAGGGTGATAACGGGCGACATAACAAGGGTTTACAGAGGCCCTCAGCTGACTTACAACGGCTGGCAGGTCTCCTCCTTCTGCACTCCGGAAGCCCTCTTCCAACAGGCCGAAGCCCCCTTCTTCCCCGGTTTTCCCGCAGAAAACCGTACACTGGAAACCAGCCACACTCCGGAAGAATCCCTGGAATTGCTTGTGAACCATCTCATTCAGGAAACGGGGGCTTCCCGTGAAGAAGCGCTGAAAGCCCTCCGCTAATTCTCCCCCGCAGGAATGGCGAAGACAAATCGGGCACCGCCGGTATAGGTGGTGTCCAGATAAACGCGTCCGTTCATCCGGGCGGCGATATCCCGGCAGATGCTCAGGCCGAGGCCGGTTCCCTGCTTGAACTCGTCCAGTTTTACGAAACGCTCGAAGATCCGCTCTGCCTGGTCGGCCGGAATGCCGGGGCCGGTATCCTCCACGCTGAAAGCCAGCATGCCGGGCACTTCCTCCAGCGAACAACCCAGCCGGATTTGTCCGGAAGAAGTGTGCTTGCACGCATTGGTAAGCAGGTTCGTAAGCACCTGCTGCACGCGGAGCGGATCGGTCTTGATCCCATACGGCAATTCCATGCCTGGCCGGAAAACCAGTTCCACACCAGGCTGCAGACGATGCTCCGCACTGGAGAGAGCCAGGCGGCAGATACTCTCGCATTCGGCGTCCTCCAGCGTGACGGTGTAGCCGCCGCTGTCATTGTCGGTCGAATGCAGGATATCGTCCAGGAGCATGGTCAGCATCTTGGTATTGTTGATGATATGGCCGGAGAACTCCTCCTTCTCTTCCGGAGAGAACATCCCGTCCGGCAAGGAAAGCAGCTGCGAGAAACCGGTAATGGCATTCAGCGGCGTGCGGATTTCGTGCCGCATGTTCTGGATGAAGCGGGTCTTTGCCTCGTCGGCCAGGCGCGCCCTTTCGTTGGCCTCCGTGAGCTCGGCAATCCGCTGCTCATCCTTTTTCCTGGCACGGCGCAGCGTCCGGATATGCAGCAGCAGGAAGCATAGCAAGCCCAGCATGATCAATGCCGCCAGGACCATCGCCACCCGCGAGATATGCTGCACCTGCGCCGTTTTCTCCGCCAGATTGGCATTCAGCAAGTTGTTTCCGTACCGGGCCTCGACTTCCGAGAGGTTCATCTCGTTCAGGAGGGAAATCTTCCTCTCCAGCCGGCTGGACTTCATGCGTTCCAGCTCAAAAGCCGTCTTGTACCGCCCGAAAGATTCCGCAAGCGAAGACAACAGATTAAACTCGCGGTAAGTCTGCAGGCTCTGCAGCTGGTCCTGGTACTTCTCAATGGTGCCGTCAACCATGGCTTCCGCATACTGGAAGAACGGATGGATGGTAACGGACACTTTCGTAGCATAGTTGCTCCGAAGGGTTCTGTCCCGCATCGCGGCATATTCTTCCGGCCTCCGGTCCATCAGGGCCAGGACGGCCTGGTTCATCCTGCAGCGGACAGAATCGACCATTCCCATGGGATTGGCGGCCGCCTTGCCAATGAAAAGCCGCATAGAATCGCTGCCGGTGGGATAGCATTCCGCGATGTCCAGAAAAGATTCCGCGATCATCTGCCGGCGGATGGTGGGATCGTCCGACCGTTCGTAGACTTCGATCACCTCCTTCAGATATTTCCTTGCCGAAGAGAAATCGTTCTGGGACATATACATGTTGGCCAGATACTTGTCCCCTATCCACTGCCCGTACTCATCTTTCTCGGCAAGGGCGGTATTGCGCATCTCCAGGAGAACCTCCAGCATCTTCCCATACTGCTGGGTATAGTAATAGAAGTTCCGGATCTGTGAATAGGCATAGTAATAATACTGCATGTACCCGGTCTCTCGCGAGACAGCCTTCAACTGCTCAAAACACGCCATGGCCCTGGATTCAATCTGGGCACGCTGCTGTTCATAGACTTTCCCGAGACCTTTTGCGCCGGCATCTGTCTGAAGCTTGACAACATGCTTGAGATTGTCCACATAATACAGCGTGCGGGCTTTCTCGTCCTGCCTTTCAAGGGCCGATGCAAGCAGTTTCTCCGCCGCAGCCTCGTAATTGTCCGTGCCCACGGCAGCCTCGGCCTGGAGGAAATACTGGTAGCACTCGTCATCAATGCCGTAAGCATTGTTCTGGGCGAAAGCCGGGCCGGGAATCAGGAATACGGCCAGGAAAACAAAGAAAGACCTCCTTTTCATACAAAAAGAATGTTGTTCAAAAAACGTCAAACGGCCAGCAGCACAAGCAATTGGGCCGACAGCACCTGCAGGAACAAGGCGAAAGGATAGACCAGGGCGTAAGCCACCGAAGCCGCCTCCGTCCCGTATTTCTGATGCACGAAGTCCAGCGCAACCGGATTGGTGGATGCACCGGAAATCAGGCCGCAAATGGTGAAAAAGTCCTGGTGCAGAAGATACCGCGCAACAAGCGATGTCAGAAGCAGCGGGACAAAGACGATGACGGCGCTGAACAGAAGGATCTGCCAGCCGCTCTCCACGAAAGTCTGCGGGAAAGTGGCCCCTGCCCCCAGCCCTACCGTTGCCAGCAGCAGACACAGGCCTATTTCACGTATCATCCGCAGCGCACTGGCACTGGTATAGGTGGTAATTTTCCATTTGGGCCCGAAATGGCCGATGAGGATGCCCATGATCAGCGGTCCCGCAGCCAGGCCGAAATGCACGGCATGGTTGAATCCCGCCAGTTTGATGGGAACAGCCCCCAGGATAAGTCCCAGACCGATGCCGATAAAAACCGGAATCAGGTTGGGTTTGTCCAGGTCGGAACTCTTGTTGCCCACGAGTTCAGCCACCTTGGTAATCCCCTTCTCGTCCCCGGCGACCCTGAGTCCGTCACCCATCTGCAGATAGATTTCGGGACGGGCTACCAGCTCCACTCCGGAGCGGAGAATCCGGACCACGGAAACGCCATATTCCTTTTCAAGGTTCAGATCCTTGATCTTTTTGCCGGTCAGCGACGATTTGGTCACCATGAGTTTGCGGGTAAAGATGCGGCCCTGCAGAGGCTCCGTCTCTTCCGTGACGACCGAAAGTTCGCGGCCGAAACAAAGGCGCATCACCTTTCTTCCGCTTTCCGTAAGGTCAATATGGACGGCATCGCCCTTTTCAAGCACGGGGTCGTCCGCTACCGGGAAGGTTTCCTTTCCCCGGACGATGCCGGTGACTGAGAAATCGCCTTCGAAACGGGACAGGACCTCGGAAACCCGCTTCCCTATCACACCGGGATTCACAACCTCAAAGACCACGGAACTGACAGTTTCAGCGGAAGGGCCGCCTTCCAGGGCACGGATTTCCTCTTCCGGTTTCACCCGGAAAAGCCAGCGCAGCAGAACAATCACCAGCACCGTCACCAGCAGGCCGATGGGATAGGCGATGGCAAATGCGTTGGCTATCTCGGAAGCGGTCTGAGGCTGCTCCACCTCGGCCAGGAAGGAGCCGAATTCCGTATCGTACCAGGTCTGCTGGGCCGTACCCATACCCGGCGTGTTAGTGACGGCACCCGACATGGTCCCAACCAGTTTGGGAAGGCTCTCGGAAGAAAGCTGCCAAAGCAGCAGCGTAGCCGCCACGACAAGTCCCACCAGCAGGAGGGACATCAGGTTCATTTTGAGGCCGTCTTTCCTGAAAGAGGAAAAGAAGCCGGGGCCAACCTGGAAGCCGATGATGAACACGAACAGGATGAGGCCGAATTCCTTGAGGAAATGAAGGAACAGGGAATCCGCTTTCACACCCAGCGCGCTTACCAGGATTCCCACGAAAAGGACCCAGATGGGCCCCAGGGAGAATCCCTTGATTTTTATTTTTCCTAGTATAAGTCCAAGTCCTATGACCAACGACAGAACCATCAGGGAATGTCCTGTTCCCGATGAGAAAAAAAGGTCGTACATTTTCAATCGCTATTTTCAAGATATCCGCCCGGAGCTGCACTCTGGACGGATATCTCATTGAATTCAAAAGGGTTGCCCCCCGAAGGAATTAATAGGTTACAACCGGTTCCAGTTCTTTGGCCAGGTCGATGTACTTCTGGATTTCCTTCTCGACGGGAGTGCGCTTGCAGAGGTGTTTCTCCTCGTTGATTTCCAGCATCTTGGCGGCCAGGTTGGCGGCATTCCGGTTGCGGAGTTCCTTCACGGTGTCCACACCGGCGGCCTCCAGCAGCTCGGAGAACTGGGGACCTACACCCTTGACGCGGAACAGGTCGGCATGGTTCACCCAGGTGAGGATGAGGTCGTGGCGGATGCCGGTGGCCTCTTCCAGTTCCTTGCGGCCCTTGGCGTCCTTACCCTTGGCCAGAAGCTGGTCTACGGTTTCAATGCCTGCAGCGATGAGCTTTTCTGCATACACGGGGCCGATGCCCTGAATGTCAATAATTTTGTAAGTCATATTCGATTGATATTAAAGGTTATGTGCAAAATCGTCTCCCAAATATAAAAAAAATTTAAGGGAAAAAGAAAATTTTTTCATATATTTGCATTGAAACCTAAAAAAGATGGACCTCTACCCCCTCGATAAAGAAAAGATTTACTTTTCGTCGGATTATCTTACGCTGGATTGTGAAGACGGTCCGGTTACCTTGAAAATTGGGGAGTGGCTCCTGAAAGACCCGGTCCGCATCCACAAGATGGTGATCAAGGAGAAAAACCTGAAGGTAGACCAGATAGAGGTTTTCGCTCCCCTGGTTTCCAAACTCCGCAGGGCGGACTACGAGTACTACAAGCGCATCACAGGCCTGAAAATGATCATCGACTTCCCCGGCTACAGTTCCGAAGTGGAAGCCAAGATTCCGTTCGACACAGACCCTATCGCCTTTTATAAATGGTGGCGCAAGGGCAAGAACGAGAACCGCGTCTACCTTTCGCGCGGCTACCAGTTCATCCTTTTCAAGAAAGTGCTGGACATGGAGCCCAAGGTCATGCTCAAAAAAGATATCGAATACGTTAAAACCTTCCATGTATGACATTGGAGGAGATCCTGAATGTACCAACGGCTCCTTCCCGGGAAGACCGGGAGCGGGACTGCTGGGACGATGACAACTGTCTCAACTATTCCGACGACGGAAAACGCCTCCTGGATGCGGAGAATTTTCCCTCGGAAGTAACCGTAAAAGAAGGCTGTGAAATCATCTGCGACGATGTTTTCGCCTTTCAGGACTATATGGCGGAGCGCAACATCGGCGAGGAAATCCCCCTGGAAGAGCGCTCTTCCTTCCTGGAGAAAATCCACCTGCCCGCCTCGGTGACCCACATCGGCAAAGGTGCCTT
Organism: Bacteroidales bacterium; assembly: GCA_017471085.1. Next base: position 21,396 of record JAFUWW010000042.1, read on the forward strand.
TGCGGAATGCGGGGAAATCGTCTCCATCAAGCTGCCCGCCGGTCTGCTGAGCATCGGCGAATCGGCCTTCGTAGACTGCTGGCAACTGGAGAAGGTCAGCCTGCCAGCGCAGACGCGCGTCATCGGTCCCCGAGCTTTCCAGGGATGCATCAACCTCTATCAGATCAGGCTGAACAAAGCATTGGAGGCCATCGGAGAAGATGCCTTCGACGACTGCGAGTCGCTGGAGACCATCCTCATCCCCCACGGCCAACTGGACCGCTTCCTGAAACTCCTCCCCAAGAACCTGCACGAATTCATCGAAGAATTATGACCGGCCAGAACTTCAAGGTAGCCCATGAGGGTCCCCTGCTGAAATACCTCTACGAATTATTCCCCGGACAGTCCCGCACGGGCGTGAAGAACATGCTCTCCAAGGGCCAGATCCTGGTGAACGGCGAAAGCCGCACCGCCTTCGACCAGCCCCTCTTCAAGGGCGATACGCTCACCGTCCTGCCCAAAGGCATTTCCATCGCCCGCGCCACCCGCTCGGACGCCCGGGAAGAGGTGGAGAAAGCCGGCGTGAAGATCGTTTTCGAGGACGACGACTACATGGTGGTGGACAAGCCCTCCGGCATGCTCACCATCTCCACCGCCCGGGGCAGCGCCGCCAAATCCGGCCACAGGGAAAAAACCCTTTATGCCCTCCTGAACGCCTATGTGAAGGTCAATGCCCGCATGCAGCGCAAGGAAGACCTCCTTTCAGGAGTGGATCCGGACCGTTCCACCGCCAAGATCTGGATCGTGCACCGCATTGACAAGGGCACGTCCGGCGTGCTGGTCTTCGCCAAGAACGAGCGGGCCAAGGATATCCTCCAGAGCAAATGGAAGGAACTGGTGCTGGAGCGCAAGTACGTAGCCTTCGTGGAAGGCCGCGTGGAAAAGCCGAGGGGTGCCGTCCAGAGCTGGCTCACCGAGAATCCCAAGTCCCTGAAAATGGTCTCGTCCGACGTGGAAACCAAAGACGGCCAGCTGGCCATCACCCACTATCAGGTCCTCGATTATTACCATAAGGGCCGATATCCGTACACCCTGGTGGAATTCTCCCTGGAAACCGGGCGCAAGAACCAGATCCGCGTCCATGCGGCCGACCTGGGCCATCCCATCGCCGGAGATGAGAAATACGGGGCCGAGTCGGATCCCGTGCGCCGGCTGGCCCTCCACGCCTCCACGCTGGTATTCCGCCATCCCTTCACCGGCAAAATGATCCGGACCCAGTCTCCCCTCCCGGAAATATTCAACCGCTTCGAAAAATGAACCTGACACAAATCCAGAGCGGCCAGCTCTCCCTCGCTGCCGCCGTCATCGCCCCGGAGGTCCCCAAAGCCGCCGTCGTCCTCGTGCATGGCATGGCTGAGCACAAGGAACGTTACTTCCCTTTCATGACCTACCTTTCCGAGAAAGGTTTCGCCTGCGTGATCCCGGACCTGCGCGGTCACGGCGCCACCGCCACCGATGCTAAAGACCTGGGCTATTTCGGCAAAAACGGCCGGAAGGCCATTGTGGAGGACATCCGGGCTGTCATTTCCTACACCAGGGAACAGTTCCCCGGATGCAAAGTATTCCTGTTCGGACACAGCATGGGTTCGCTCATCGTCCGCTGCTTCGCCAAACAGTACGACAAGGAAATCGACGGCCTTCTGGTCTGCGGCAGCCCTTCGCAGAATGCCGCTGCCGGGGTAGGCGTCTTCCTCACCCGCTGCATCCGCCTCTTCAAGGGAGACCGGTACAGGTCGGCCTTCCTGGAGAACATGTCCACCGGTTCGTACGGCAAGAAATTCGCCGCCGAAGGCCTCACCAACTCCTGGCTTTCGTTCAACAAAGCCAATGTAGAGGCCTATAACAACGACCCCCTGTGCGGCTTCCGTTTTACGGTGAACGGCTACAGGACGCTGATGCAACTGCTCCGGGACACCTATTCGCCCAAAGACTGGGTCCTGGCCAAACCGGACCTCCCGGTGCATTTCATCGCCGGCAGCGAAGACCCCTGCATCGTCAATATCAAAGCCTTCGCCAAAGCGGTCACCTTCTTCCGCGAAAGGGGCTACAGGCAAGTCACCAGCAAAGTGTACCCCAAGATGCGCCATGAGATCCTGAACGAGATCGGCAAGGAAGAGCCTTGGACCGACGTTGCCCAGATGCTCGTTTCCTGGCTATGACACCCTTGGAGAGTTCCGTCTTCAGCCGTACCGGACGCCTGGTGGGGGCCGACGGCATGAAACGCCTGCAGGAAGCCACCGTCATCCTCTTCGGCGTGGGAGGCGTAGGGAGCTGGTGTGCAGAGGCCCTGGTCAGAAGCGGCATCCGGAAACTCACGCTGGTAGATTCCGACCGGGTAAGCATCACCAATGTGAACCGGCAGCTGATGGCCACCACCCTTACGGTGGGCCAGGTCAAGGTGGACGCCCTCCGCACCCGGCTGCTGGAAATCAATCCCGACGCCGAAATCACCGCCATCCAATCCGTTTACAGCAAGGAAACGGCCGGTTCCTTCGGCCTGGAACAGTTCGACTACATCATCGACGCCATCGATTCGCTGAAAGACAAATCGGCCCTGCTGCTGCATGCTTCCTCCATGCCGGGAAAGCTCTTCTCGTCGATGGGTGCGGCGTGCAAAGCTGATCCCACGGGGGTGAAGGTAGCCGAATTCTGGAATGTCCGGGGCTGTCCGCTGGGCGCCGCCATCCGCAAGAAATACCGCAAGGCAGGTACCCTGCCCGCCAAAAAGTTCCTCTGCGTCTACGATGAGGAAGTCCTTCCCAACCTGGGACCGGAGCCGGGCAGTTCCGACGATGCCTGGAGCAGCACCAAGGCCGTCATCAACGGAACCCTGGCGCACATTACGGGCATTTTCGGATTCACCCTCGCGGGGCTGGTCATCCAAGACATTCTGGGCAGACGCCCTTGACGAGATAGCTCACGCTTTCGGGCCGGTAACCTTCGGGAACCGCCACGGAAGGCACCAGCGTATCTTCCAGACAATAGGTTTTGTGACAGCGCGTGCAGTAGAAATGCACGTGCACATCATCGTCGTGGTCTTCCCGGTGGCTGTGGCAGAGTTCGTAGCGCACGCCGTCGCCTGTATCTTCCAGCACATGCACCAGATGCGCATCCCGGAATACCTGCAGCGTACGGAAGACATTGCTTTTGTCGATGGTCTCCAGCAGCGTCTCCAGCTCTGTCATGGACAGCGGACGGCGGGCCTGCTGCAAAGCGCGGGCGATGAGGAGACGGTTGGCGGTAGGCTTTACGCCATGGAGTTCCAGCAGATGTTCCAGATGCTCTTCCATATCGATGCAAAGATATGCACGGAAAACAAGCCTGTCAATACCAATTAGTAGCTATAACAGCTCTTCCAAAAGGGCTTTGCAATGCCCCGGAAGGATGATATGATGATTGCCGACAGGGTCGGTGAGGAAGTAGCGGGCATCTTCCGGAGACAGGCGGAGCACCACCTGGGTGCGGCAGAGATTGTCTTCGTACTGGTTGAAGAGCAGTTCCCCTTCCGCGGCGAAATGGCGTTTCAGTTTTCCGTCGACCTTGAACACCGTCACCGGGCCTTCCGGCAGTTCGCCGTGGATACCTACGCCGATGCCGGACTCGAAATGCGTGTCGTACTTCCAGTTCCGCACCATGTTGAAAGGAACGGTGCAATGGGCGAAGAGCATTTCGCCGGTCTGCGTGTCGATGCGCGCCGGATTGGCCTGGAAGCCCGTACAGCCGGTGAGGGCCTGGGCGATCATCATGGAAAGCAGGGCGGGCACATCTCCTTCGCAGGCAGCCGGGATTCCATCGGCATTGAAAGAAGCGAGGGCCAGGCAGCCGGTATTGCCCACCGTGGTGAGCAGGTCGAAGCAGCGGAGGGTGAACGCTCCGAGCTGATACCTTTCTACCAGCACTTGAAGGGCGTGATAGATACGAGTGGCTCCGGGAAAGGCGTCGCGGATTTTGTCGGCCATGGGTTCTTCCCGGGGAGTCTCTTCCCCACGGACTTTCGCGATTTCCTGCAGCAGTTCTTCCATGGGGATTTCCACCAGGCGGGCGCCGATACGGTCCATGACGGCCATTGGATCGGCCTGGCTGGAGATGAGCCAGTCGGAAGGCTGTCCTACCACGCCGATGCGGGTTCCCTGCAGTTTCTTCCGGGCATCCGCCACCGTTTCCAACACCTGGATCCGCTGCTGGAGATAGGCGGCGTTCCCATGCAGCACCTCGCCTTTCAGCCCCTGCTGACGCAGGTACGACAGGATTTCCAGCGAAGCGGCCAGCGAATTGCTCTTGCCGGATGTGAGCAGGAAGAACCGTTCCGTTCCCCTTGCCAGCATTTCCGGCAACAGGCCCCTGAAGATCCCTTCTGCTCCGCCGGTCCGCACATAGATCAGGTCCAAGGCGTGCGATCCGAAATCGGAGAAATCGGCCCCGCGGAAGTCGTAATCCCCTTCCGGGAATACGCTGCCCAGGAAATCGTCGCTGAGGCGGGAGACGCTGGCCTCGTCGTGCAGGCCGGAGGTGATGGTATAGACGGCTTTCATATGCTTGTTGTTTGGGAGAGGTCAATAAAAAAAGGGAAAGCCCCTTACATCGCACCGCTACGACCTCCTACCCTTGCTGCATTCCTGCCCTGGGGGGATTCAGAGGGAGCTGGTCGTGTAAGACTTTCCCGGTGCAAAGGTAGCCATTTTTCAGAAACTACCAAACTGTTTTGGGCCGATTTGAGCCTATTCCTCGATTTTCAGGCTGTCGAAGATGAGCGGAAGCAGGTCATCCACCGAGAAAAACTTGCGGATGCGCTTTTTCCCGACCAGGATGATCTTGAAAGGCCTGCCCTGTTTTTTCTGATACTCGGCCATAACCTGGCGGCAGCTTCCGCAGGGGGAAGCGGGAGAATCGCACAGGACGCCGTGGTCCGATCCGGCGATGGCCAGGGTGTCGAAGGCCACGCCCGGATAATTGGCCCCGGCGGCGAACATGGCGGTGCGTTCCGCGCAAAGGCCGGCCGGATAAGCGGCATTCTCCTGATTGGCTCCCTTGATCAGGGTGCCATCCTCCAGTTTAAGGGCTGCACCCACCTGAAAACGGGAATAAGGGGAATAGGAACCTTTCTGGGCCTCCAGGGCAAGGGCTACCAGTTCCTGATCTTCCGGCAGCATCTGCTTCGCCGAGGAGTATTCCTCATAATGGATGGTTATGGTTTTCTGGGTCATGTGGCTTAATACCCGGGCCAAAGCCACGGGATTGCAAGTTACATATTTTTTTCCAAAGAACGGTCTTTTTTCCACAAAACCCGCCATCGAGTGGGGAAAAATGATTACTTTTGCAACTGCTATGCAGGACAATTCCAAAATAAAAGTGTGCGTGGGGCTCTCCGGCGGGGTCGATTCGTCGGTGGCGGCCTGGCTGCTCAAACAGCAGGGGTACGACGTATTCGCCATGTTCATGCAGAACTGGCACGACGCCGATGCCACCCTTCACGGAGACTGCGAATGGGAAGAAGACCGCTTCGTGGCCGAAATGGTGGCCAGAAAAATCGGCATCCCCTTCTATTTCGTAGACCTCAGCAGGCAGTACCGGCAGCGGGTGGTGGACTATATGTTCGACGAATATGCCAAAGGCCGTACGCCCAATCCGGATGTCCTGTGCAACCGGGAAATCAAATTCGACGCGTTCCTGGAAATCGCCCTGAAATACGGGGCCGATTATGTGGCCACCGGCCATTACTGCCGCAAGGAACCTGTACTGGACGCAGAAGGAAAACCAGTAATGGGCACCGACGGGGAGCCGCTTTTCCGCATCCTGGAGGGGTCGGACCCCAACAAGGACCAGACCTATTTCCTGTGCCAGCTTTCCCAGCGGCAGCTCCGCAAGGCGCTCTTCCCCATCGGCGGCATCGTGAAGCCGGAGGTGCGGCGCATCGCCAAGGAGGCTGATCTTCCATCGGCCGAAAAAAAGGATTCCCAGGGCATCTGCTTCGTGGGAAAAGTAGACCTCCCCACCTTTCTGAAGCAGAAACTGGCCTCCGTGGAAGGTGACATCGTGGAAGTTTTCGACCCTTACTATGAGCAGGACGCCCTCTACCGGTGGCAGCAGGAAAAATTGTCCTCACTGCTCAGGGAAGGCGTTTCCCTGGAGAGAACCGTACAGTATGCACCGGAGGAGAAAGTGCTGACAAACGACGGCAAGCCGCTGGGAATCAGTCCCTTCGAAGCAGAAAGCGTAATGGCCCTGGCCGATGAGGACCTCCTGCGCCTCTCGGAACCGCTCCGCTATCGGATCGATTTCGAGACGGAGACCTACCGCAGCGGCCGCAAGCATGTCAAGAAGACCCGATACAAAGAGAATCCTTCCGGACGGATCGCCGGCCGTCATGAGGGAGCGCAGTCCTATACCATCGGCCAGAGAAAGGGGCTCGGTATCGGCGGACACGCCAATCCGGTCTTCGTGATCGACACCGATACCGAAGCCAACCGCGTGTACGTGGGAGAAGGGCATAACCATAAGGGACTCAGCCGCTTCTGCCTCAGGGTAGATCCTTCGGAAGTGCATTGGATCCGGCCGGACCTGACGCTTCAGGCAGGGGAAATCCGCCGCTGCAGGGTGCGCATCCGCTACCGGCAGCCCCTGCAAAGCGCCACCCTCCTCATGCGGGAAAGCGGCCTGTACATCCTTTTCGACAGTCCCCAGCGGGGCATTTCTCCCGGCCAGTTTGCTGTCTGGTACCACCAGGACGAGATGCTGGGCAGCGGAGTTATCCATTGACAGTATGGCGAGTTATCTGCAGATCGAGAACATATCCAAGAGTTACGGCCCCAAGGTGCTGTTCCAGCATATCGGCTTCAACATCAATGAAGGTGACAAGGTAGCCCTCATCGCGCCCAACGGCACGGGGAAGACCTCCCTGCTCAGGATCCTGGCCGGGACCGATTCCTCGGACAGCGGTGGCAAGGTCCTGTTCCTCAAGGACATCCGCATCGCCTTCCTGGAACAGGAGTACCCTTTCGACCCGCAAAAAGGCATCTTCCGGCAGATCATGGACGCATCGGCCCGGTGGACGGAAAACCTGGACACGGATCATCTATGGCAATATGAACTGCGTGTGAACCAGCTCCTTACCCAGTTCGGCCTCACAGACCCGGACAAGCCCATGAAAGACCTTTCCGGAGGAGAGGTCAAGCGCGTGGCTCTCACCCAGATGCTTGCCAGCGAGGCCGATTTCTACATCATGGACGAGCCCACCAACCACCTGGACATTGACGCCATCGAATTCCTGGAAGGGCACCTCAAGCACAGCCGCTGCACCCTGTTCATGGTCACGCACGACCGCTATTTCCTGGACCGTGTATGCAACACCGTGATGGAGATGGACCGCGGACAGATCTACATCTACAAGGGCGACTACATGAATTTCCTCACCAAACGGCAGGAGAGGATCGATAATTACAATGCGGAGACAGAGAAAGTGAGGAACGTCTTCCGGAGAGAACTGGAATGGATGCACGCCTCCCCCTGCGCCCGCACCGGCAAGGCCAAATACCGCAAACAGGCCTTCTGGGAACTGAAAGAGCGGGCCGAAGACGCCTATGTGACCAAGCAGGTGGACCTGAGCGAAACGCAGGCCAAGGGCACCTATCTGGGCAACAAAGTGATCAACTGCAAGGATGTGAGTTTCTGGTGGGAGAACAAATGCTACCTGAGCCACTTCAGCTACAACTTCCAACGCTACGAAAGGATTGGCATCGTAGGGCGCAACGCCGCGGGAAAAACCACCTTCCTGAACCTGATAACAGGCGGCTGGAAGCCGGAACTGGGCGGGTCGATGGAAGGCGTGGTGGAACTGGGGGAGTCGCTGAAAATCGGCTACTATCACCAGGCCGGCATGCAGTTCAAGCCCGGGCAGACCGTACTGGAAACCGTGAACGACACCCATCTGCTGGGCCGCTTCCTCTTCACCCACGACATGCTGAACAACCCCGTGGAAAGGCTCTCCGGCGGTGAAAAAAGAAGGCTGTACCTCCTTACGATCCTCATGCAGCAGCCCAACTTCCTGATCCTGGACGAGCCCACCAACGACCTGGACATCGTCACGCTGGACATCCTGGAAGAATACCTGCAGGAGTTCAAAGGGTCCATGCTGATCGTCTCCCACGACCGGCATTTCCTGGACCGTCTGGCCGACCATCTTTTCGTCTTCTGCGGCGACGGCATCGTGAAAGACTTCGTGGGCAACTACACGGAATACAGGACCTTCATCAAGGACTACGAGGCCCAGAAGAAAAAAAACACCCCTGACGGGAAAACCGGCAGCGACTGGAAGAACGTCATGCCCGGCAGCGACCGGGCACCCAAGCGGAAGCTTTCCTGGAAAGAACAGCAGGAACTCAAAGCCCTGGAAGAACTGCTTCCCAAACTGGAGGCCGAAAAGGCCGGCCTGGAGGCCCAGCTTTCCGGCGGTACCCTGTCCCCTGCCCAGCTGCAGGAAGCCTCCACCCGCTACGGAACGTTGCAGGAGGAACTGGATACCGCCGAGATGCGGTGGCTGGAACTTTCTGATATCTAGCGTCTTATCCCATACAGATAGGCCAGCAGCGCCATCTTGCCCCGCATGGTTTCCCGCGGGGTGAATTCCTCATTCACCCATAGATAGCGCTGATTGAAATAACTTTCCTGACGGGGCCATCCGCCCGTATCCCAGGAAGGATAACAGCGGTCCAGCAGGATGCGGGCATCGCCGCCATCTCCCTTTGACCAAGTTTCCGTCCCGTCGAACGGTGTCTGGCCGGGATGCGTGCCCGGAGCGCCGTCGTTGCGACCGGTAGAATAGGCATCCGTGATGTGACGCTGGCCAAGGCCCGTCATCTCCACGATGTTGCCGGGATTGCGGCCAAGGCCCCACCCTGCTTCACGGTACATGGCCTGCTCCAATGCAAGACGGCGCTGCGGATCCGATGCAAGATAATGCGCCAGCAGCATGGGCTGCAGATTCTCGGAAGTAACCCAGCGCGCATCGTCCGCACTGCGGCGGGAAGGCCTCTCATAACTGGGATTCAAATAGTTCCGGTCGGTCATCCGGTCCACTTCCTGCACCAGGGAAGCATAAAGCTCCGGATAGTGACGCTCTCTGGGACAGGTCAGATAGGCAACCGCACCCCAGAACTGGCAGAATCCGTTCCAGCCGGCCGAAACGATCGACGGCTGGGCATCAGCAGCGGCCAAGTCTTCCCAGGCGCGGTCCCCCGTCAGGTTGTACAGGAAAGCCGCCGCCATCTGGCGGAAATCCCGGCCCCGCATCTGCCAGTTCCCTATTCCCTGGCGGTCGTCCAGCTGGGTCCATTCCTGTTTTTCCGCAAAGCGGAAGGCCGTGACGGCTTCTTCCTGATAATATCGGCACAGTCCGTCGTTCCCCAACACCCGGAAGCCCTCCGCCATGATGGCGCAGTTGGCGGCGTTGGCCCAGGCGGCCATGGTGGTGCTTCCCGCCTGGAACATGACCGTCCAGTCCTTGTCCGGATTGGTGACGCCCTGAGAATAACCGCCTTCCGGATCCCGGATACTCAGGAAGAAATCCACCTCGTTGCGAGCCTCGTCAAGCAGGTCCGGAATGCCGTTTCCGCTTTCCCGGATGCCGAAATCGTCCTCCTGCAGCCGCCCTCCAGTGAGCAGGAACGGCAGCAGCATGTCATAGATGTTGCTCACATGCGCCAGATGCCGGTCCCAGTCCATGGCGTCGGAGTGGCCGCCCCGCACCTTGTCATTCACCGGGAATCCTTCGGGCCGATGTTTCCAGAAAGAGGAGGCTTGCGCCGGTTTGAAATGGGGTTCATCCCACACATCACCGGGATTCTTCCGCCAGTCCGGATGCCAGGGTTGCAGGTCGGAAAGGTACACTTTGAAGCCCACAGGGTCTTCCCCGGGGACGAAACGCGGCTGCCGGGGCACCGGGAAAACGTCCTCCGGAGCGATCGGCTCACCCAGGCGCATGTAATAATAACCCCGCACCGAGTAGCGGTAAGGTTCCCTGTAAAGCTGCGGGTCGATCACGAAATCCATGCTGCAGCCGATACCTTCCACCACCAGCCTGTATCGGCCCGGAGTCTCTTCGCTGAAATCCAGGGTCCAGACGGGCGATCCGGTAAGGTCTTTCCGGCCCGCTTCCTTGATAGAGGCTTCCTGCGGCTTCCAGAAGGTGACCCTCCCCGCTTCCCTGCGCTTCCCGGTATCCGGATTGTAGAGGTACACGGGTTTTCCTTCGAAGGCGGAATAGTCCCTGGGACCGCCGTCCCCCATCCAGTAATACAGGTCCGCCGCCTTTACCTGGTCGGCGGGCGTATAGCCCAGAATATTCACGTGGATGGCCTCGGAGGGCGAATTCCAGCTGTCGAACCGGATGTCTGCGACAAGGCGGTCGCTTCCGCTGGAGGCAGGAATCTCCACTTCGTAGGTGCATCCTTCTTTCATGGAGGCGGGCAGTTGCAGGAAAATCCAGTGGTCCAGTTCGCTGGTGAGCGTATGGTCCGTATTCATCGGCTTGGATTTGCGGAAGGCAGCCGTGGCAGGTTTTCCCTGGCCGAAGGCTTTGTCATCCCGGGAGCGGATTATCCAGTTCTCCTCCAGAGAAGCCGGGCTGAAACGGGGCAGGAAGGTTTTCAGGGTATCATCGCCCTCCACGAAGGTATGACCCAGGTAGGCGCTCTTTCCGGTGGCATCGTCCCTGTAACAGACTTCCCCGTCACGGAAATGAACCACCAGACAGTCCTTGTCCAGGATACGGACCTCCACCAGGCGGGAGGCGTCCATCACGGCCGGAAAAAACAGCGCGGAAACGAGCAGCAGCAGAGTCTTTCGCATAATCTTATCAGTTTTAGCGCTTTAAGTTAAGCAGGATTTTCCATAAATCAAAGCTATTGCGTATTTCCCAGATTGTTTGTACTTTTGAATTATGAAATACCTCCTCAACCCCCATACCGATCCGCACTTCAACATGGCTTTCGACGAGTTCGCCCTTTCGTCGCTGGCTGCGCCGGAGCCCGTCTTCTACCTCTGGCAGAACCGGCCTTCCGTTATCATAGGTCTCAACCAAAGTGCCTATGCGGAGGTCAACCTGCCGTTCCTGGAGAAAAACGGCATCACGCTGGCCAGGCGGGTAACGGGCGGAGGGGCGGTCTATCACGACTGGGGCAACCTCAACTACAGCATCACGGGCCCCCTCCAGGGGATGTCCGACAAGGAAGATGCCTACCTGGAGAAGGTCGTATCGGCCCTCAGACGTTTCGGAGCCCCTGTGGAAAGGAGCGGACGGAACGATATCCTGGTGGACGGGCGCAAATGCTCCGGCTACGCCAAAAGGATGGTCCGGGACAGGCTCATGATTCACGGGACCCTGATGTTCGACGTAGACCTCTCCACGCTTACCAAGGTGCTGGCTTCGCCGGGAAGCAAGCTTTCCGCTGCGGGCATCGCCTCGGTGAAAAGCCGCGTGGCCAACCTGAAAGAGTACCTGCCGCAGTTCTCCTCCGTGAAGGAATTCCAGGCAGCCCTGCATAAGGAACTGGCCGGTGACAACGAGGAAATCCGGCTCACAGAAGCCCAGCTCACGGCCGTCCGGCTGCAGGCCGATACCAAATTCAGCACATGGGCCTGGAATTACGGACACTCCCCCTCCGCCACCTTCCTCATGCGGAAAAAATTCTCCTGCGGCACCGTAGAAGCGCATTTTTCCCTCCGCAACGGCTGTCTGGACAACATTACCTTCGGCGGAGATTTCCTGGGCAATCTGCCTGCCGAGGTGATCGCCGCCAGGCTCCAGGGAGTTCCCTACCGGCTGCCGGACCTGGAAGGCGTCCTGCGCGACATCGGCCAGTACTTCGACCGGATGCAGCCCAGGGAAATGGCCCGTTTCCTCCTGGAAGGGTGATAAGGGTTTGCTTTCCGCGGAAAAATCACTATTTTTGTATGGTATAACTTACGATTATCATGACAAAGAAAGGTAAAGCCATCGGTTGGATCATCAGCCTTGCTGTTCTGCTTGTTCTGGCCGGATTCTGCTATTTCAAGTTCCTCTGGGTTTTTTCGGACGGCACCAAGACCGGTGAACTGAACTCCCTCACCTACACCGGCTATCTTTTCAAGACATACGAGGGCGAAATGATTCTCTCCGGCTACGGGACCAAGAACAATTACGGAACCGTCCAGTCCAAAACCTTCAAATTTTCCGTCTCAGACAAAGATGTGGCCGAAAAACTCACCCAGATGACCGGCATGCGCGTCACCGTCCACTATAAGGAGTATAAAGGAGTCCTTCCCTGGCGCGGCTACGAAAAGAGCATCGTAGACAGCGTGTCAGAAGAGACCCCGGGCAATGCCGCAGGTGAAGAAAACGACGAATTTTTCCTCTAGGATATGAATAAGCACTTGATAGCCTTTATCGGCGCCGCCCTCACCGGCAGCGCCCTTTTTGCACAGAACAGGGTCATCGACACGAAACCGGCCCACGGCGGCAAAGACCTCACCATGGAAGAAGCCATTTTCCAGGGAGTGGGCTATGCCCGTGCCGGTGCAAACTGGATCGACAATGAATCTTATGCGGTCCAGACTCCGGACGGCATCTTCAAAGGCAAGGCCGGCCAGGCCTTCGCCAGAGAACCTTTCCAGATGCAGCCCCGCAGGGAACGGAGCCGATTCGATACCGGCGCCGCCGGCTACGGGGTCCGCAGCGAAGGCAATTCCCTGTACGGATTCAAGGACGGCCAGGAATTCCCCCTTGCATTATCCACCGACAGGAACATCGTTTACGGCCAAACCGTGAGCCGGAACGAGTTCGGCATCAATGCCGGCTTTTTCTGGTCGCCGGACGGCAGCAAACTGGCTTTTTACTGCAAGGACGAGTCGAAGGTCACGGACTTCCCCCTTCTGGACATCGCCAACCGCACCGGCGAACTCCGCCTCATCAAATATCCGATGAACGGCATGGATTCGGAAATCGTGAGCTTGGGAATCTATGATTTCAACAGCGGACGCACTGCCTGGCTTCAAGTGACAGATTTCACCCTGGAGCGCTTCATTACCAACGTGAGCTGGTCTCCGGACAATAAATACATCTATGCCCAGATCCTGGACCGCAGCCAGCATCACAGCAGGCTGAACCAATACAGGGCCTCCGACGGCAGTTTCGTCCGCACCATCCTCACGGAAGACAACGAAGCCTGGGTGGAGCCGCTGGATCCCATCCATTTCCTCAAGGGCCGCACGGACCTTTTCCTGTACAGGATCGACACCCGCGACGGCTACAAGAATCTCTATCTGGCCGATACCCTGGGCTCGGTACGCCGGCTGACAGCCGTCAATGCCGATGTCCAGTACCTGGACAATGACGGAACCCATGTCTATTATACATCGGCCGAAGTATCTCCGGTGGAGAACCATCTTTTCAGGATCTCCGTCAAGATTCCCAGGAAGAATGCCCTGGCAAAGGCCCGGTTCGGCAAACCCGTTCAGCTTACTTCCGGCCGTGGCTGGCACACCGTCCGGCTCAACGAAGACTGCACCTGGTTCCTGGACAGCCGCAGCAACCTGACCACTCCGCTGGAGGTTTCCCTCCGCAGTACGGACGGGAAGCAGGCTTTTCCGGTCTATGCCGTCCAGGATCCGCTGGAAGGATACGCTTCCTGCCAGGTGGAACTGGGAACCGTTCCCAGCGCCGACGGGCAGTACGAGAATTACTACCGGCTCATCTATCCCAAAGATTTCGACCCGTCCAAAATGTATCCGGTCATCCTCTATGTCTATGGAGGTCCGCACAGCCAGCTGGTGCAGGATACGTGGCTGGGCCAGATCCGCATGTGGGAAATGCTGATGGCACAGAAGGGTTATCTCGTCTACATCCAGGACAACCGGGGTACGGAAAATCGCGGCGCTGCCTTTGAAAAGGCCATCAACCGCCGCTGCGGCCAGGAAGAGATGAAAGACCAGATGGTGGGCATCAACCGCCTCCGTTCCCTCCCCTATGTCGACGGCAGCCGCATCGGCGTGCACGGTTGGAGCTACGGCGGCTTCATGACCATCTCTCTTATCACCAACTACCCGGACGTGTTCAAGGTAGGCGTCGCCGGCGGACCTGTCATCGACTGGAAATGGTACGAGATCATGTACGGCGAGCGCTACATGGACAATCCCGAGACCAACCCGGAAGGCTTCGAATTAACCTCGCTCATCAACAACGCCAAGAACCTCAAGGGCAAACTCCTCATCTGCCAGGGCGCCGTGGACAACACGGTGGTGTGGGAACACAGCCTCAGTTTCATCCAGGCCTGCATCGACCTGGAGATTCCCGTAGACTACTTCCCCTACCCCATCGCCGAGCATAATGTATACGGCCGCAACCGCATCCACCTGATGGACAAGGTGACGCAGTATTTCGAGGATTACCTGTAAAGACTAAAATTACCTGTAAAGACTCATTTTGGGTCTGTGACGGCCGCTGCCCCACCGTGATTTGGGCCGTTTTCCCGTCCGCACGGGCCTTTCGACCGTTGCCCCTGCCGCGTTGCCACGAAATCGGCTCTGGAGAGCACTGCGGCCGTCAACGCGGCAAGGTTTTGGGCCTCTGACCGAAGGGCCTTGCACTCCCCGCCCCGCTGCATCACCTGCCTAAAGCACACTTTTGCCTTTCCTGGCCTCATTCCGTGCTTTAGCCATACCCGCACACCCGCACTAAAGCACACTTTCGCCCTTCCAGGCCCCATTCCGTGCTTTAGCCATACCTGCATTCCCGCTTTAAAGCACACTTTCGCCCTTCCAGGCCCCATTTCGTGCTTTAGTCACGCCTGCATCCCCGCACTAAAGCACACTTTCGCCCTTCCAGGCCCTATTTCGTGCTTTAGTCACGCCTGCATCCCCGCACTAAAGCACACTTTCGCCCTTCCAGGCCCTATTTCGTGCTTTAGCCACACCAGCACACCCGCACAACAACAGGCCTTCACACCAACTGCACCCCTGCACACAAAAGGAAAAAGACCGGAATCCCAAATTCCGGTCTTTTTCCTTTTGTGAGGACACGCAGATTTGAACTGCGGACCTCTTGCCTGTCAAGCAAGCGCTCTAAACCAACTGAGCTATGCCCTCAAATGGATTGCAAAGATAGGACAAAATATTTAATTCTCCAACTTTTTCTTTAAGACAGGCGCCTAAATCTTCGAATTCCGCTATTTATTGCAAGGCCCCTTTCAGGAAGGATTCTATCTTGTCGAACGGAATCTTGGTGACATCGTCATAAAGGTCGATGTGCATCACGCCGCCTTCTGCCACAAAGAGCTCTTTCGGCTCGGCTGCACGGCTATATGCCTCTTCGCTCATCTGACGGGAATGGGCGATATCGCCGGTAACAAAGAGAATCGGCCTGGGAGCGATGTCGTCGATATGGTGGGTTCCGGGGAAAGTCAGCAAATCTCCCTGCGAGATGGAATTGGCATTGGTCCTGGCATTGGGATGCCAGCCCCTGTGCGTGGCATAGAAGGTCCACCATTCGCGATTCAAGCCCTGGATGTTGTCCGGAACCTCATCGAGCGGGGCTTCCGGATAGGCATACATCACCGAGGCTTCTCCTGAATCCACATAAGCCCATCGCTGGGCAGCTGCCCCTCTGAGCATGTTGTTGCGCATCTCTCCCTTCATGCCGCTCATGCCGGAAATGTCGTACATGGCACTGGTGACCACGGCCTTGATCCGCAAGTCTTCGGAGGCGGCGCAGATGGCGAATCCACCACTTCCGCAAATGCCGATGACGGCTATTCTCTCACGGTCCACATACGGTAGCGTTCCCAGGAAATCCACACCGGCACTGAAATCCTCCGCATAGAGGGCCGTGGAGGTAGTATACCGGGGGTCGCCGCCGCTGTACCCGTGATACGCCGGATCGTAGGTGAGAACTACAAATCCCCGGCGGGCCAGCTCGTTTGCATAGACCCCGGGGCCCTGCTCCTTGACGCCACCGTAGGGAGGACCTACTACAACGGCAGGATATTTTTTGCTCCGGTCCAACTCCTTGGCGACATAGAGGTCGCCGGCGATTTCTATGCCGAAGCGGGTGTCATAATAGACATGTTCGCGGACAACCTGGCTATTCAGTTGGAAGATATAGTGTTCCTGATCCGGAGTAGTCCGTGTTGCACGTGTGCGGTCTGTCTGGGCGGATGCCATGCCGGAAAAAAAGAACATGGCGATGCAGATGAGAGGGAAAGCAGTTGATTTCATACACCAATATTTTCCGCAAAGTTACTGCATCCCTCCTGAAAATCAACACCATTATCCGCTATAATCAAACCAATTTCGCAGATTCCGCACAAGAAGTCTTTTGTTATCGTCACAAAAGGACCTTAAAGACCGGGCGGAGATTCCTTACTTCTCCAGCTTCTGCCGGGCATAGTCCAGCGTGAGCTTGAAGGTTTTTTTGCGGGAAGAAGGAGCTTCGAACATAGCGTCTGCCATCAGTTTTTCGCAGATGGAGCGGAGACCGCGGGCTCCCAGCTTGTTCTTGACGGAGGTGTCCACGATCAGGTCCAGCACCGCGGGCTCAATGTCCAGACGCATGCCGTCCATCTCGAACAGCTTCTCATATTGGCGAAGCAGGGCGTTCTTGGGCTCCGTCAGGATGCGCTTCAGGGAATCACGGTCCAACTGATCCAGATAAGTGATGACCGGCAGGCGGCCTACGATTTCCGGAATCAGACCATAGGCCCTGAGGTCCATGGCGTCGACATACTCCAGCAGGTTATCAGCCTGGATGCGCTCCTTTTCCTCGGCATTGAAGCCGATGATGCGGGTATTCTTCCTGAGGGCGATGTGGCGTTCGATACCCTCGAAGGCGCCGCCGCAGATGAACAGGATATTCTGCGTATTCACGTGGATAAACTCCTGTTCCGGATGCTTGCGGCCACCCTTCGGCGGCACATTTACGATGCTGCCCTCCAGGAGTTTGAGCATGGCCTGCTGCACCCCTTCACCCGATACGTCACGCGTGATGGAGGGATTGTCGCTCTTGCGGGCGATCTTGTCGATTTCGTCGATGAAAACGATGCCGCGCTCGGCTTTCTGGAGGTCGAAATCTGCCTCCTGGAGCAGCCTGGTGAGGATGCTCTCCACGTCCTCACCCACATAGCCGGCCTCCGTGAGCACGGTGGCGTCTACGATGGTGAAGGGCACGTCCAGCATCTTGGCGATAGTACGGGCCAGCAGTGTCTTGCCGGTTCCCGTAGGGCCGACCAGCAGGATATTGGACTTTTCCAGCTCGACACCATCGTCCTTCTTCTCCACCAAGTTGTGGTTGATGCGCTTGTAGTGGTTGTATACGGCCACGGAGAGCACTTTCTTCGCCCTGTCCTGGCCGATAACATACTGATCCAGATAATCTTTGATTTCCTGGGGTTTCGGGGCTTTCCCCATGGCCGGAGCCACCTTGGAGGCCGATCCTTTGTGTTCGATCTCATCGACATACTGCGCCGCCAGACGGGCGCAGTCGCTGCAGATGAAGCCATCCATCCCCTGCAGCAGGAAAGGCACCTCAGCGTCCGTCCTTCCACAAAGGATGCAATGGTCTGTATGGGACGATTTCTTGGCCATTACTTGGTTTTCTTGCGAAGGATTTCATCTACCATGCCATAGGCCTTGGCTTCTTCCGCCGTCATCCAATAGTCGCGTTCGCCGTCCTCGGCCACCTTTTTGTAAGGTTTACCGGTATGCTGGGCGATGATATTGAACAGTTCCGTACGGGTTTTCTCAATCTCCTTGGCGGCGATAAGGATTTCCGTGGCCTGGCCCTGGGCTCCGCCAAGCGGCTGATGGATCAGCACGCGGGAATGAGGCAGCGCGGAACGCTTTCCCTTCTCGCCGGCGCAAAGCAGCACGGCGCCCATGGAAGCGGCCATGCCCGTGCAAACGGTGGCCACGTCCGGCTGCACCAACTGCATGGTGTCGTAGATGCCGAGGCCGCTGGTCACCTGACCGCCGGGGGTGTTCAGGTACATGGTAATATCGGCCTGAGGATCACTGGAGGCCAGGAAAAGCAGCTGGGCCTGGATAATATTGGCCACATCATCGTCGATGGGGACTCCCAGGAAGATGATGCGGTCCATCATCAGGCGGCTGAACACGTCCATCTGGGCTACGTTCAGTTTGCGTTCCTCGGTGATGGTGGGGTTGATGTAGCCGTCGTAGACGGACTGGTAACGAGAGAGGGTCATCGAACTGATGCCCCTCCCCTTCACTGCGAATTTATCGAATTCAGTCATAAACAATTATTTCAGCTCCCGGAACTTGTCCTGGGAAATCTTCTTGGTCTGAAGAGTCACTTCCTCACGGACGCGGGCTATGGCCTTGTTGTCCTCGCACTGCTCTTCCAGACGACGGTACTGGTTTTCGTCCTGGAGCATGTTCTGGGCAGAGGAATGAATGAGGTCCTGGGGAACGCCGGCCATTCCGTACATGGCGTACTGATAAGCCACATAGTTCTCGGCGGCGGCCATGATATCGTCATTGGAGACCTTGAGGTCGAACTTACGCATGATGTGGCCGCGCACCAGCTGCCACTTGAAGTCCTCGATGAAGCCCGGGAACTCCTTCTCCACCTGCTCGGCGGAGAACTTGCCCTCGTTGGCATAGATGAGCCAGCGCTTGAGGAAGGCCTCGGGCAGCTGCAGATTCGCCTTGTCTACGAAGTACTTGCGGACATCGGTGCCGAAACGGTAATTGGCATCCTGTTCGTGGGAAGCCTTGATGCGCTCCACCACCTTCTCCTCGAACTGCTCGGGAGTGGTCACCACGCCTTCTCCGAAGATTTTGTCATAGGTCTCCTGGTTTTCTTCGGCAGCCTTGAAAGTCTTGACATTCACCACGGTGAAGGTGAACAGGGGGTTCAGTTCAGCCAGGCGGGCCTTGTCGACCTTGAGCATGGCGGCACGGTCGGTCTCGTTGGTGAAGGCGGCGTTGACGTCGATGTCGAACTTGTCGCCGGCCTTGCGGCCCACGAAAGAGGGACGGGCTTCTTCGGCGACGTTCATGATGGAGATGTACACGCCTTCCGCGGTATGGGTCTCATTGGCGATATCGGCGATGACGTAGTCGTTCTCGCCAGACTTGGTGCCTTCCTGTAGGGAACCGTACTGCTGGAGCAGCTGCTCGCGGCCGGCCTTCTTCTGATCGGCCGTGATGTTGATCTCGTAATAAGGGATTTTGTCGGATTTGTCCACATCGAAGGTCAGTTCCGGCGTCTGGGCGATGTCGAACTTGAAGGTGAAGTCGTTGCCTGCCTTCCATTCCAGCTGGGGCTGGTCTTCCGAAGGGAGAGGCTCACCCACGACACGGATCTTCTCGTCGCGGATGAAACCGTCCAGCTGCTCGGAGAGGATGCCGTTCACACTTTCGTAGAGGGCCTGGTCGCCGTAGAGGCGCTGGATGAGATTGATGGGGGCCATCCCCTTGCGGAATCCTTTGATATCGGCCTTCCGTTTGTACTCGTTGAGGCGCTTGCGGAGCGCCTCTGCATAGTCTGCAGCTGCAATGTCGATGATTACCTGGTAGTTCAGGGCATCGGGCTGGTTCTTTACAATGTTCATATAAGGTTTTATTTAATATTTCGGATTAAGGGCGCAAAGATAGTAAAAATCGGCCAAAGAATCAACCCTGTGCCCCCTCTTTGCGTTTAGGATAGGCGACCCGCGTATGGTAGATCTGCTGCAGGTACGATTTGAGCACGCTCTTCATCACATTCATTTCGTGGATGGAGATGTCCGCATCCTCCAGCTGGCCGGCCTTTTCCTTCCCCGCCACCATGTTCTCCACAAACCGGTCGAAGGCTTCGGGCGTATATTCCTTCAGCGAACGGGAGGCCGCTTCTATGGTGTCGCAGACCATCAGGATCACCTGCTCCTTGGTAGCCGGCTTGTGTCCATGGTACTGGAAGGCGGACACGTCGGACGGGTCCCCGCCGTCGTTGAGGTATTTGTTCAAGAAATAGCCCGTACTGGAAGTGCCATGGTGCGTGAGGATAAACTCCTTGATCACGTCCGGAAGATGATGCTCCGCGGCGATGGCCACGCCGTCATCCACATGGCGGATGATGTCTGCAGCGCTTTCCTTGGGCGTTTTTCCATCGTGATACTTTACAGCACCGGGAGTGGTGCTCTCATTCTCCACGAAGCAGAGCGGGTTCTGCATCTTGCCGAGGTCGTGATAGAGGGCTGCGGCGCGCAGCAGCGGAACATCGGCATCTACCGCACGGCCGACGGCATCCACCATGTTCATCACCTGCAAACAGTGCTGGAAAGTGCCGGGGGCCTTGGCGGAAAGCTCCTGAAGGAGCGGATTGTTGGTGTCGGCCAGATCGTTGAGCTTGGTCGATGAAACCAGGTTGAAGATCCTTTCGAACAGGTAGATCAGCGGGTAGAGCGCGACGGTGAGCATCGACCCCACGAAAATCTGGATGAGGCTCACCCACCAGGTGGAAATGCTTCCTGCGTCGATGAACCGGAAGGCCAGGAACACGACCAGCTCCACGGCGAAGAGGATGGCGGCGTTCAGGAACTGCAGCCAGCCCTTTCCGAAATAGACGAAAGTCTGGATGGTCACCACCCCCGCCGTGAGAAACATCACGAAGAGCTCCATGCCGTTGCCGTCGAAGATGAGCAGCGGCAGCAGTGTTACGATATAGACCGGAAGGAGCACCCGCTTGCGGAAAAAAGCCTGAAGATACAGGGCAAATACAGGATAAGGTATCATGTACATCATGCCGGGAGCCAGCCTTTCCATGATGAAAGTGACCACGGCGGCCAGGCTGAACACGAACAGCAGATACAGATACCGGCGGTTGTCCTGGAAGACGGCATGGTTGCTGAGGAAGATGCTCATATACAGGAGCGCCACCAGCACCAGGGCGATAAGGATGTTCCCGAGGTAGAGCAGCACGCGGGGACCGTCATACCCGAACACCTTGTTGTATTCCTCCTTGTAGCTGTCCAGCATCTGCGCCACCTCGGCCGTGATGATCTCCCCTTTGGAGACAATCTTTTCGTCGGCCTTCACGTAGCCCAGCGTAGGAGAGACATAGTCGGCCGATTCCGCATGGCTGAGTTCGGTCATCGACTTGTCGTAAATCAGGTTCGGGACGATGGTCTCGTACACGCCGGAGCGGCGGAACAGGGAGTCCAGGTTTACCGAAGGATAGTTCTTGGACATGAGCACCACCAGCTGGTCTCGGGCGTCCGACACCTTGTAGACCTCCGTCCTGGGATACTGCGTGGCCCGTTTGTTCCGCTGAATATAGATCAGGTTCTCGGAGACTTCGGCAAATCCGCGGTCCAGTTTCACCTTTCCGTCCGAAATGACACCCTTGGCGTAGATGTCGTTCAGACGCGTCACGATGGCAGGGCGCAGAGCATTGTACGAGCCCAGATCCAGGCTCTGGATGCCACGGACCGCGGCGGAGACCACCTCGTCCGAATACTTGTAATACGGAATGACGCTGGCGCCGGCCTGCTCCCGCTCCTCCTGGATCTGCTCATCCGTCTTGAGGATGGGGAAATCGAACTGGGAGACCAGCGTCTCGTAGGGCCAGGGCGTCCCTTTCTTATAATCATAATTGAATTTCGCGGTCCTCGGCATCAGAAGCACGAGGACTGCGAAAACAATCAGCAGCGGCAGATATTTCCGCGGTAACTTAGGCGTCGATATTTGCATAATGGGCATTTTCTTCGATGAAGGCCCGGCGAGGCGGGACATCGTCACCCATCAGCATGGAGAAGGTGCGCTCCGCATCGGCGGCATTTTCGATGGTAATCTGGCGAAGCACCCGACGGGCCGGATCCATGGTGGTTTCCCACAACTGGGTGTCGGACATTTCACCCAGACCTTTATAGCGCTGCACAGTCACGCCCTTGTCCGTACCGCGGCCGAGTTCCGCCGTAGCGGCATCGCGCTGGGCATCGGTCCAGCAGTAGCGCTCCTCCTTGCCTTTCTTCACCAGATACAGCGGCGGAGTGGCCAGATATACATATCCGTTCTTGATCAGGTCGAACATGTAGCGGAAGAAGAAGGTGAGGATGAGGCAGGCGATGTGGGAACCGTCCACATCGGCATCAGTCATGATAATCACCTTGTGATAGCGGAGTTTGGACAGGTCCATGTGCTTTTCGCCGGTTTCATCTTCCTGGGCCACGGTGACGCCGAGGGCGGTATAGATGTTCCGGACTTCCTGGCTCTCGAAGGCGCGGTCCTGGGCGGCTTTCTCCACATTCAGGATTTTACCGCGGAGCGGCAGGATGGCCTGGATACGGCGGTCGCGGCCCTGCTTGGCCGTACCGCCTGCGGAGTCACCCTCCACCAGAAACAGTTCGCATTTCTCGGGATCATGGTCGGAGCAGTCGGCCAGCTTGCCGGGCATGCCGGCGCCGCCCATCGGGGTCTTGCGCTGCACCATCTCGCGGGCCTTGCGCGCGGCGGCACGGGCCGTGGCGGCCAGCACAATCTTCTCCACGATAGTCTTGGCCTCCTTGGGATGCTCTTCCAGATACTGGTCCAGGGCAGCCGCAGTGGCCTGGGAAACGGCGGAGGTGGCCTCCGGGTTGCCCAGCTTGGTCTTGGTCTGGCCTTCGAACTGAGGCTCCGCCACCTTTACGGAAATGACGGCGGTCAAGCCTTCACGGAAATCTTCGGGGCTGAGATCGCCCTTGAACTTGGCCAGCAGGTTGTTTTTCTCAGCATAGTTCTTCAGGGAACGGGAAAGGCCCATCTTGAATCCCTGAAGGTGGGTACCGCCTTCGATGGTGTGGATGTTATTCACATAGGAATAGATCCTTTCGCTGAATCCGGTATTGTACTGAAGGGCGATGTCGATGGGAATCACCTTGTCCGAATTCACGGTGACAGGCTCAGGAATCAGTTTCGGAGCGCCGGCGTCCAGAAAATCGATGAACTCGCGCAGACCCAGTTCCGAGTAGAACACGTCGCTGCGGAAAACCTGGTTTCCGGTTGCGCGGCGTTCGCCGTCCTCCGCCGTGACGAATTCATCCACTTTCTCGCGGAGGTCCGTCAGGGTGATGCGGATGCCCTTGTTCAAATAGGCCAGCTCCCGCAGACGGTTGGCCAGGGTATCGTACTTGTAGACGATGGTCTGGGTGAAGATGGTGGGATCCGGATGGAACGTGATGATGGTTCCGGTATCGCCGGCCTCACCGATTACCTGCACCTGGGTGATGGGCTTTCCCTTCGAGTACTTCTGCTCGAAAACCTTGCCTTCGCGGTGGATTTCGGCCACCAGAAGGTCACTCAGCGCGTTGACGCAGCTCACGCCCACGCCGTGCAGACCGCCGGAGACCTTATAGCTGTTCTTGTCGAATTTGCCGCCGGCGTGCAGGACGGTGAGCACCACCTCGAGGGCGCTCCTGTGTTCTTTCTCGTGCATGCCGGTAGGGATGCCGCGGCCGTTGTCCTGGACACGGATGGAATTGTCTTCCAGGATCTTCACGTCGATGTCCGTGCAGAAGCCGGCCATGGCTTCATCGATACAGTTGTCAACCACCTCATAGACCAAGTGGTGCAGACCGCGTTCACCGATATCGCCGATATACATGGAAGGGCGCTTGCGCACCGCTTCCAGACCTTCCAAAACCTGAATACTGTTAGCGGAATACTGCTGTTCCGCCGCCCTCATCTCTTCGTTCTCAATCATATTTTTCACTAAATTTCGTACTACTTAAAAGGGGTTTCCCTAAAACATACAAAGTTAGTAAAAAATAGCGAGATATCAAAGCGAAAAAACTAGAAATGATACTGTGCTCCGACGGAGAACCAGATTCCCCTTTCCGCATGGAAAAGCGTACGCTGCACCTCCTGGTTCAGCAGGTTTCCCACCCTGAGCCAAAGGGCGAATTTGCGGGTGAATCCGTACTCGCCGTAAAGCCCCAGGTCGGCGTATCCGGGGACCCGGATGCCCTCGGAAGTCGAACGCTCCGTAACTGCGTCCAAATCGGCACCGGCCTTGATGCGGCCGCCCCAGTTGTAGAGCAGCTTGGCCTGGGCCGTAAAAGCGGCGGGCGAGAACATGTGCTCGGCCTGGACATTGGCCGACTGGTAGCGGAGATGCATGTCCGCATCCAGGCGTTCCGATTTCCAGCCGGCTTCCAGGTCGGCGTAGAACATGCCATAATCGGCAAAACCCACGGTCGGCAGCAGATTATACGCCGTCTCGTAGCCCCACAGCAGGCCGTTGGTACGGTATGCATAGCCGATCCTGGCATCGTAATGCAAGCGTTCGGAGATGTTGCCGCGGGCACCGGCACCCACGTTGATCCGCTCCGTTTCCACATCCAGCGGATGGTTCATGAACGACGGCATGAAATGGTTCCGGGAAAGCAGCCGCCCGTAGTTCTGCATCACATTGCCGCCGGTGGCATAAGCCTGAAGGATGAAGTCTTCCGGCACCACCTGATAGTCCACATGGACGTCCGGGAACACATGTCCCCCTTCATACGGGAAGAAGTTTTCATCCGAACGGAAGGTGAAGGCCAGCTTGAGGCCGAGGTTCAGACGGAAGGCGCCCATCCTGAACACATAACGCGGCGTAAAGGCCGCCTGGCCGGCATTTCCCATGGAAGTAAAGGCCGATTCCGCATTGAAATCTACCCGGAACTGGCTCTGCGAAAGATTCACGCCCAGGCCGCCGTCCCCGGAAACGAAGGTTCCGTTGAGTCCGGTTCTGGTAAGGTAGCGGACCTGCGCTCCCAGATTATAATAGAGCTTGGTCTGCGGAGCCGACTGGACACGGGTGTCGAAGACGACCAGATGGTTGAAAACCTCTGTCCAGGGATCCGAAGAAAGGACGTTCTGGTACTGCAGGCCGGCCGTGAAAGTGCCCGTCTGCCAGCCCAGGAGGGTGTTGACCCCGGCTGCCGTCGTGGCATCGGCTCCTCCGTAGAGAGTTCCGTCCCCTCTCAGGCAGTTGTCGTCCGTAAGGCCGATGTTATGGTAATCGCCATAATAACCCCTGTGGTTCGCGAACAGGTTCAGGCGGAATTTTTCCGTCTTGACAGGTGTCCAGACGGCGTCCAGTTCCGGATGAAAACCATACCCTGCCCCCAGCCGGAGGAAAAGGGTCCCTTCTTCCGCCTGGCGGGGCATGGGTTTCAGCTCCACCAGATAAGGGTTGAACTCATAGGCGCCCCGGTAGGGAGCCGTGCGCATTTCGTAGTCCATGTCCAGATTGAACCTGAGCAAGGAATCCGGGACGGCGATGGGCTGGTCCGGTTTCTCGATTCCGGTGGCTTCCTGGGCATACGTATTGGTCACTTCCACCACAGGATTGAAATTCTGGGCGGAAGCGGCAACGCCTGCAAAAAGCGCGGCGATGGAAATGATTATCTGGTATCTCATGTCTTCTACTGCAATTTACGGAGTCTTACTTCTACCTGGTCCAGCACGTCGTCCTCTTCGCCCGTGGGGGTGTATCCGGAACGGATGCTCTCGAAGGTGGCACGGGCCTGGGCCTTGTTGCCCTGCTCCGCGAACGTATCGCCCAGGACGATGAAAGCCTTGGCCAGCCAGTAATTCTGGCCGCCGGCCTTGTCGGAGAAATCGTAAACCCTGCCCTGGATTTCACTGAAGGAGGCACGGTCGAACAGGTCCTGGATTACAAGATAGGCCGCTTCGGCGCCTTCGTCGGTGGAAGGCTGCTTTGCCAGTTCCTTAAAGTCGGCGAACGCTTCCGTACGGCGGCTGGAGCTCAGGTAAGACTTGGCCCTGACGTAGCGGGCCTCCCGCTGCAGGGCGGCATCTTTGGAGGAAACCAGGGCATCGGCCGATTCAATGGCATCGTTCCACTCCTTGGCCCTGTAGGCAGAACGCATGAGTCCTATGGCCGCATTCTGGCGGTTCTCGTCCAGACGGGCCTTCTCCTGCAGTTTCAAGTAGGAACCATAGGCCTTTCCGTAGTTGCCCAGCCCGTAGTTCAGGTTGGCATACTGAAGCAGGGCCGATTCTTCCAGCGCGGCGTCCAATCCTTCTTCCAGCGCAGCCTGGTACTGGTCTGCCGCCTGTTCCAGCGCACCGCTCATGCGGTAGCATTCTCCCAGGTAAAAACGGGCCTTGGCACCATATTCCGGCTTGGGATAGCGCTCCAGGTATGTCTGCAGCGTCGTGGCGGCCTTGGTATAGTCTCCCGACAGGAAAATCTGTTCCGCCGTGGAGAAATAGACTTCTTCTTTCTGCTGCTCGGAACGGGCATTCCCGCCGCCGAGACTGTTCACGTAGGCCAGGTAAGCGTCCGGATCCTGACGGGAACGATAGATGGATTCAATGGCCAGAAGGGCGTCCTCGGCATAGTCGCCGCCGCGGGAAACCACCTGTTTATACAGGCGGAGAGCTTCCTCTTCCATGCCCTGGTTACGGGCGATGGTTCCCAGTTCCAGGGTGGCGAGAGCGGCCATCGACGGGTCCCCGGTCTGCTGGAGAAGGGTCTGGAAGGCCTCTTTGGCATCATCGGAACGGCCGACGGAGACATAGGCGCGGCCCAGTTCATAGAGGGTCTCGCTGTAATAGGGGGCGGTCTTGTCGGCTCGTTTCACGCCTTCAAGGAAACGGACTTTCTGCTGGTCGTTCTGCAGGAGGCCGCTGGCCACGCCGGCGCGGAATCCGGGGTATAGGTCGTCTTTGTCGGGATAATCGGCCATTTTCTTCTCATAGGCCGAAATGGCCGTGACGTAGTCGCCCTGGAAGAAATAACAGTCGCCGATCCGGGTGCTGGCATCACCGCCGAACTGGCCGTGGCGGCCGGACAGGTAGTTGTTGAACCAGCGGAGGGCCTGCTCGTAATTGGCTTCCTTGAAGTAGGTATAGGCAATCTGATAAGGGATCAGCTCCCCTTCCGGGGCGTTGCCGAGGGCCGACAGATTGTACAGGTCCGTAAGGATGCCGCGGGCGTCGGCATATTTTCCGTCGCGGTAGTAAGCTTCCGCCATCCAGTAACGGGAAAGCTGGTTGAAGCCGTCCCGGGCGGGACTGTAGTAGGCAGCCGTCTTCAGATGCGGGACGGCCGCACGCCAGGAACCCATCTCCATCAGCTGGCGGGCACGCAGGAAGTAGGCCTTCATATAGTTGGACTGCATGGCGGGGTCCAGGTTGTCCAGCTGGTCGTAGGCCTCCACCGCGGCACCGTAATCGTGATTCTGCAGGGCCACCATCGCCATATAGGAATAGATCTGGTCTCCCCTGGCCTTGGTGCCGAAGCGCTGGATGTACTCCTGGAAAGGCGCCGTATCCCGGCCCAGGTCGAAGGCCAGCTTGGCATAATTGAAGAAGGCGTCCTCTTGGATATCCGGGGTGAAGGACAGGCGGGCCGCCTGGTTGAAGGCATCCAGGGCAGCCACTTTATTGCGCAGCTGGAGATTGCTATAACCCAGCTGGTAAGAAGCCATCTGTCCCAGGGAATCCGGCTTGTCCGCCACCTTTTCGAACTGCGCGGCAGCGCCGGCCCAGTCTTCGTCCAGGTACATGAGTTCCCCGGCATAGAAATAATCTGCCCGGGTCTGTGCCTGCTCCCTGGTAAGATGTTTGTTGTAGTAGGTGCGGGCCTTGTCCACGTCACCCCTGACCAGGTACGACTCGCTGATGATGCGGGCCAGGCGGGGCTTGCGGTCTTCCGGGGCCTCGTCCAGGAGACGGTCCCCGTTCTTGATCACATAGGAATAATCCTTCTCGTTGAAGCGGCATTCCAGGATATAATAGCCGGCGAGGGACTGGAAGCGATAGTCTCCGGCGGCCTTTTCGAACCACTCCTCCGCTGCGGAGAAATTGCCCTGCGCGTAGTTGATGTAGCCCAGCGTATAGCAGGAGGGAGCCGTGTAATCCGAATACGGCAGTTTGGGGACACGGGCAAGCACCTGCGAAGCATAAGGCCATTCCCCTGCCCGGTAAGCGCTGTATCCGAGTTTATACGTATATTCCGGCAGCTGGGATTTCTGGAGGTCTGCCTGGGAGATCTCGCCCAGCAGCATCAGCGCCTCTGCGAATTTTTCCTGGTCGAAGTAGTCCAGCGCCTGGAAAAAACTCACCTGCGGAGCCAGGACCGACTCAGGCCAGGCGTGCAGGTAGGCGTCGGCCAGTTCCTGGCGGTTGGGAAGTTTAAGGTTCTGGGAAGCGAGCGTACGGTAGCCTTCCGCCATGGCTCCCGCCTGCCCTTTCAGGGAGGCGATGGCTTCCGAAAACATTCCCGCATCGTAATATTGCTTGGCCTTGCTCCACTCCTGGGCACCGGCCGAAGCCACTGTGAGAGCGGCCGCTAAAGCCGCGAGAAATCGTTTCATCCTGTGCAAATATACAATTTTACAAATTTACAAAAATTTCTGATTATATTTGTATCGAAATGTCAAATATCGCGCCATGGAACCTCTAATTCATTTCAGCGGAGCAGACATCCGGAACGGAGAGAGCATCGTCATCTACGGGCTGGACATGGACGTCATGCCCGGTGATTTCGTCTATATCGTGGGAAAGGTGGGATCCGGAAAAACCTCCATCATCCGCACCATCACGGCGGAGAACCGCCTGTTGGACGGAGAAGGCACCGCCTGCGGCTACAACCTGCGGACCCTCCGTGCCAAGGACATCCCCTTCCTCCGCAGAAAAATGGGCGTGGTTTTCCAGGATTTCCAACTCCTGATGGACCGCCAGGTAGACCAGAACCTGGAATTCGTCCTCAAAGCCACCGGCTGGAAAGACAAGCAGGCCATCGACGCGCGCATCTCGGAAGTGCTGGACTCCGTCGGAATGGCCACGAAGGCCCATAAGATGCCCCACCAGCTTTCCGGCGGCGAACAGCAGCGCATCGCCATCGCCCGGGCGCTTCTGAACAAACCCCAGGTAATCCTGGCCGATGAACCCACGGGCAATCTGGACGGAGAAACGGCCGACGAAATCCTTCAGTTGCTCCTGGGACTGAACGAGGCCGGCACCGCCGTGGTGATGGTCACCCACAACCGTTCCATCTTCGAGAAATACCCCGGCCGGGTGTTCTCCTGCGAAGGGGAAAAATGCACCGAGGTAGTGGACGAAGGCATCGACGTAGTCTTATGACAAGGAAAGAACGCTTCAACGCCGTCCTCGGCTGGTTTTCGGAGAATGTCCCGGCGGCGCAGACGGAACTGCATTACCAAGACCCCTTCCAGCTGCTTGTAGCCGTGATTCTCAGCGCCCAATGCACCGACAAGCGCGTCAATATGGTCACCCCGCCCCTGTTCCAGCGCTTCCCCACGCCGGATAAACTGGCATCGGCCTCATTTGAAGAGGTTTTCCCCTTTGTAAAGAGCGTCTCCTATCCCAACTCGAAAACCAGTCACCTGATAGAAATGGCGCAGAAGCTTCTGGCCGATTTCGGCGGGGAGGTTCCTTCTGACATCGACGCGCTGATGACCCTCCCGGGGGTTGGCCGGAAAACCGCCAACGTCATCGCTTCCGTGGTGTACGACAAACCTGTGATTGCGGTGGACACCCATGTCTTCCGCGTGGCGCACAGGCTGGGCCTTTCGGACGGGAGCACCCCCTATGCCGTGGAGCAGGACCTGGAACGGCATATTCCCCTGGAACTCAGGGCCAAATCGCACCACTGGCTCATCCTGCACGGCCGATATACCTGCACCGCCCGCAAGCCCGCCTGCGAACGCTGCCCCCTCACCGCCTGGTGCCGGGAATATCCCCTGCTTCACCACTGATTCCCAGTGGAGACTATCCCTCTCATTTTCAATGCTTTATAGGGTGTCCCTGTGCGTCGCCAAGCACACAGGAGCACCCCATTATCGGCTGTTAATCAACTAGTTAGCCGCCACCAGCAGATACCGGTCCCGGCCGACAGTGCAGCCGAAGATATGGACGGGGCCGCCGGAGCGGCAGCCCAGCTTGGCGCGGAGCTCCTCGGAGGTGAGCGGCAGATTACGGGCAGTGACTTCGGCCGAGGGATAACGCCTGCCCAGAATCTTGACGGAACGGTTGCTGAAAGGGACGGCCTCCAGGATCCGGAACCATTTCCCGAACGGCGTCAGAGCTGACACCGGCAAAGGTGCCGTGTACAAGTGCGTGTGCCGGGACAGTTTGGCCAGGCCATAACGGCAGGGCAGCGAGAAAACGCCGGCTTTCAGAAGCGCTTTCCCTGGCTCGAACAGCCACTGCGCCTGCTCCGGCACCTCGCCGTCTTCCCATCGCAGGCGTACCTCCTCCTGCAGGCCGTCATTTCCGGTTCCGGTGGAAATGTCTTCCGTCCCGGAAACCGACATTACGGCCCCGCCTTCGTAAACGGTGAGCACGTACGGTCCCGCGTACCCCCGCTCCAGTAGCAGGAGCAGTTCCTTGCACTCCCCTTCCGCGGCCACCACATGGACGGCCTTTACGCTCCCCAGCTGCTTGCACACCAGCGAAATATCGGCCATCGGGGACAGCTTCAGCAGTACCCGGGGGGCCGTCTGGAACAGTTCCGGAAGCAGTTGCAGCACCTCCGGCTGGCAATCTTCCAAGCGGAAGACCTTGCGTCCGTCGGCGGCCCTCCGTGCAGGGTCCACGAAAAGAATATCGGCCTGGAAACCGTCCAGGATATCGAGGAGGTTGCCCGGCAGAAGCTCCCTGCTGCGAAGTGTGATATTCTCCAGCCCAAGCGCCTGGAAATTGAACCGCGCCGCTTCGGCAAGTTCCGGACGCATCTCATTGTACAGCACTTCCCCGAACCGCTGCGAGAACGCCCAGCTGTCCACGCCCAGGCCGCCGGTAAGGTCTGCGATCCGGCCTCCCGAAGCCGATGCCGCCACGGAAGCCTTATAACGGGCCGTTTCGGAGGATGAGCACTGCTCGGCCGACAGACGCAGCGGGAACCGCAACGACGGCACAGCTACCCACTCCGGCACTTTGCCCCGGAGCTTCCGGCGGACTTCCAATGTGCTCAGGGCAAGGGAGAAATCCTCTACCTGCGCGGTCCAACGGTCCCTGGAAAGGGCCAGGGCGCCCAAGTCGTCTCCGTCGTGCTGCAATATGAAAGAAGCAAAATCCATTTTGTTGCAAAAATACGTATAAATCTTTATATTTGTATGATTGGAAAGACAAACACTAAAACACATATTCACCATGAAAGATTTTATGGACGCCGCTAAAAGCTGGCTCGAAGGCAATTTCGATGAAGAAACCAAGGCAGAAGTCAAAAAGCTGATGGAAACAGACCCGGTTACGCTGGAAGACGCATTCTACCGCAACCTGGAGTTCGGTACCGGCGGCCTGCGGGGCACCATGGGCGTGGGCACCAACCGCATGAACAAATACACGGTGGGCATGGCCACCCAGGGCCTGGCCAATTACATCAAGGCCCACGTCACCGGAGAGAAGAGCGTCTGCATCAGCTACGACGCCCGCAACAATTCGGAGCTCTTTGCCCGGATATCGGCCGACGTCCTTTCCAACAACGGCATCAAGGTGTATCTGTTCGACGCCCTGCGCCCCACGCCGGAGCTCAGCTACAGCATCCGCGCCAAGAAGGCCACGGCGGGCATCATGGTCACCGCCAGCCACAACCCCAAGGAATATAACGGTTACAAAGTGTTCTGGAGCGACGGCGGCCAGATTACCGCCCCCGTAGACAAAGACATCGTGGCGGAAGTAGCCAAAATCGAAGACCCGGCCGATGTCCGCTTCAACCCCGTTCCCGGCGAAAAACCCGCTCCGGTGGAAATGATGGGCCTCGAAATGGACGAATGCTACCTCCGGGACATCACCTCCCTGGCCCTGAGCCCGGAGGCAGTCAAAAAGCATGCAGACCTCAAGATCGTCTATACCCCGCTGCACGGCTGCGGCGTACGCCTGATGCCGGAAGCCCTGAACCGCATCGGCTTCAAGAATATCATCCACGTACCGGAGCAGGACGTGAACGACGGCAACTTCCCCACTGTGGTCTCCCCCAACCCGGAAGAGCCCGCCGCCAGGGCCATGGCCCTCGCCAAGGCCGATGAAACCGGC
>JAFUWW010000043.1 GCA_017471085.1 Bacteroidales bacterium
CCCTCCCATTGTCTCCCGCGTCCCCGCTAGCAGCGGGAACTTGTATCCCACGGGCCCCTCCCCCTACCCTTGTGCGGGGGTGCACAAGCCCCCTGGAGGGTATCCCTTCCTCCGGCACTTGTGACGCTAGCGGTCCACTGACTTGGCAGGGTAAGAGCAAAAATGGCCGTTTTGACTCTACCGGGCCACTCGAATGGACCCCTATGAGCACCAGGAAACAAAAAAAGGGGCTGACCCAAGTCAATTTGACTTATTGTTCAGCCCCTTTGTTTTAAGTTTTCACGCTTTTACTTCTTGAAGAAGCGGTTGTACAGGCCCAGGAAGCCGGCGCCGTGGCGGGCTTCATCCTTGGCCATTTCGTGGATGGTGTCGTGGATGGCATCGTAGCCGAGGGCCTTGGCACGCTTGGCAATGGCCAGTTTGCCTTCGCAGGCGCCGGCCTCAGCCTCATAGCGCTTCTTGAGGTTGGTCTTGGTGTCCCAGACCACCTCGCCCAGCAGTTCGGCGATGCGGGCGGCATGGTCTGCCTCTTCAAAGGCATAGCGCCTGAAGGCATCGGCCACCTCGGGATAGCCTTCGCGTTCTGCCTGACGGCTCATCGCCAGATACATGCCCACTTCCGAGCATTCGCCCGTGAAGTGGTCCCTCAGGCCGGCAAGCACTTCGGGATCGCAGTCCTTGGCAACGCCGATCACATGCTCGCAGGCCCACTGGGGCTTGCCTTCCTCGTCCTTCACCTCGGCGAACTTGTCGGCCTTGGCATGGCACACAGGGCATTCTGCGGGAGGGTTCTCCCCTTCATAGACATAACCGCAGACCAGACATCTGAATTTCTTTTTCATACTTTTATCCTTTAATTGTTGTACTTTGGAATTTTTCTAATTAAACTTCCATTTACAAATATAATCATTTATTCCAAAAAAATCACTACTTTAGTAAACGAGTTTTATCCGAGCCCATGACACCGTTCCTGAAACAAGCCGCAGAGCACTATTATAACAGGGAAACACTGGAGAAGACCTGCTTCGTGTTTCCCAACCGACGTTCCATCGTCTTCTTCCGGAAATACCTGGCGGAGAGGGTCCGGCAGGAAGGCTGCCCGCTCTCCGTTCCTCCCATGTACACCATCAACGATTTCTTCTGCCTGGTGAACGGGGTGGAGGTGACCGACCGGGTACGCCTTCTCATGACCCTTTACGGGAGTTACAAAACGCTCTATCCCAACGCCGAGTCCCTGGACGAATTCATCTTCTGGGGCGACATGATCCTGGCCGATTTCAACGACGTGGACAAATATCTGGCAGACCCCAAGGTCTTGTTCCAGAATGTGGCCGACCTCAAGGCCATCCAGGACAATTATTCCTACCTCACGCCCGTCCAGCGGGAAGCCATCGACCATTTCCTGTCCCATTTCCGGGAAAGGAAAGAAGGCATCATGAAGGAGCGTTTCCTCCGCCTCTGGAACATCCTCTACCCGCTGTATGAAGATTTCAACGGACGGCTGGAAGAGTCGGGCATGACCTACGAGGGGAAGGTTTACCGGGACCTGGCGCGAAAACTGGAAGAAAGCCCCGTCCGGGACATCCTGGAACCCGTATTTCCGGGGACGGAGCAGTTCGTGTTCATCGGCCTCAACGCCCTGAACACCTGCGAGAAAAAGCTGCTGCAGAAAATGCGGGACGCCCGCCTGGCACAGTTCGTCTGGGACTTCGTGTCGGAAGAAATCAGGGATCCCAGGAACAAATCGTCCCTTTTCCTGGCCGATAACATCCAGGAGTTCCCTCCCGCATTCAAGCCGGACCCGGAAGGACTGGCCAAGCCGGACATCCGGGTCATCAGCGTCCCGTCGGCGGTGGGGCAGGTAAAACTGGCACCCGCCATCCTTGCGGAGGCGGACGGCGACCCGGTGGAAACCGCCTTCGTGCTGCCGGACGAAACGCTCCTGCTTCCCCTGCTGAACTCCATCCCGCCGGAGCACGGCAGCATCAACGTAACCATGGGCTACCCGATGACGGGAAGCGCCGTCTACACCCTCCTCAACGCCGTCGGACAGATGCAGCTGCGGCTCCGCCTCCGTCCGGACGGATGGTACTTCTACCACCGGAACGCACACACCGTACTGTCGGCCAGCCTGTTCCGGGAGGTGCTCACGCCGCAGGAGAAAGAGAAGATGAACCGGGTAAAAGCGGCCGGGAAGTACTATATCCCGCTAGAGGACCTGAAGGGAGGGCCTTTCCTGGACCTGGTTTTCCGCCCCGTCATCCACGACCTCAAGGAAGCCTCGGCAGCGCAGAACCACGCTCTGGAAGCGTATCTGTCGGAGATTGTCGGGTACATCGGCCGGAGGCTGGGACCGGAGGGAGACCTCCTGCTGGAGCTGGACTTCGCCAAACGCTACCATACCGTCCTGAACATGCTCTCCGACATCGACCTTCCGGTGCTGCCCGCCACGTATCTGAGAATCCTGGACGGCTTGCTGCAGGGCATTTCCGTCCCTTTCAGGGGCGAACCGCTCCAGGGACTTCAGATCATGGGCCCGCTGGAAACCCGCGCGCTGGATTTCCGGAACCTGGTCATCCTTAGCGCCAACGAAGGCACCTTCCCGCGGAGGAGTTACAATTCGTCGTTCATCCCGCCGGAACTACGGAAGGGATTCGGCCTGCCCACCTATGAATACCAGGACGCCGTCTGGGCATACTATTTCTACCGCATGATCCAGCGGGCCGAGAAAGTCTGGCTCGTCTGCGACAACCGCACGGAAGGCCTCAAGAACGGCGAGGAAAGCCGGTATATCAAGCAGTTGGAATACCATTTCAAGCTGCCCGTAACCCGTCTGGAAGCCGCCGCACAGCTCAATCCGGTCGCCCCTCCCGGAGCCATTCCCAAGACGGAGGAGGATATCCGCATCATCCGGGGGAAGGAACTGTCCGCCACGCTGCTTCAAAGTTATCTCCTGTGCCCGGCCAAGTTCTACTACCAGGCCGTGAAGGGCCTGAAAGCGGAGGATGAGGTGGCCGAATCGCTGGATGCCGGCATGATCGGCAACGTATTCCACCGGGTGATGCAGGATCTGTACACGCCTTTCATCGGCAAGACCCTCACTGCGGGAGACATCGGCCGGATGCAGAAAGACGGGAAAGGACTCCGGCGGCGCATCCGCGAAGGGGTGATGAAAGAAATGAAGACAGTGGAAGTGAGCGGACGCAACCTGGTGCTGGAAGAAGTGCTGCTGGACTATGTCCAGGCCACGCTGGAGCACGACCGCACGCTGCTCGGAGAGGCCGGAGCGGAAGGGTTCCGCATCATCGGCCTGGAGAATGAGCGGCATGCCGCTTTCCATGGATTCCGCTTCAAGGGATTCGTGGACCGGATCGACAGTTACCTCCCCGGGGAAGTCCGTATCTTGGATTACAAGACCGGAAAGGTAAAGGACGAGGAGATCGCCATCACGGACGAGAATGCCGGCGACGTGGCGGAAAAACTCTTCGGACCTCCCGGAAGCGACAAGCCCAAAATCGCCCTGCAGCTATTCCTGTACGACTATTTCGCCCATCAGGACCCTGCCCTCAGCGGCTATACGCTGGTGAACTCCATCTACAGCACGGCCCGGCTCTACACCGGACCGCTGAAAGACCAGACCGAAAGCCCGGAATTCTCGAAACTGATGAAGGAACATCTCGCCGCCTTGCTGGACCGCCTGGCCGATCCTGCCGTACCTTTTGACCGGACGGAAGACCTGAAGACCTGCGCCTGGTGCGATTTCAAGATGATCTGCGGAAGGTAGCTACAGTGATTCCAGATCTTCGTCGGAGAGGCCGAAGCGGGCGGCCACGTCGTCCGGGATGTCGCCGAAGTCGATGGCGTCCCAGGCCTGCTCTATCTCGCGGCGGTCTTTCTTGGTGGGACGGCCGGCACCGCGGTCGCGGGTCAGGAAAAAGGTCTCCACGGGGGCACGCAGCTTTTCCAGTTCGGAGGGCGATGTGAGATTCTCGGCATAATCGGGCACGAGTTTGGCGCCCACGCGATGTTCCAGGGGCTGTATCACCTTATAGGTAAATACGACGGCCCCCTTGCGTACCTGGATCACATCCCCCGGCTGTACAGCCTTGGAAGGCTTGGCATTCACC
Organism: Bacteroidales bacterium; assembly: GCA_017471085.1. Next base: position 4,128 of record JAFUWW010000043.1, read on the forward strand.
GGGCCGATTTTCACTTTGCCGCCCTTGCAGGCGTCGGTGGCATCGGTGCGGGTCTTGAAGGCCCGGATCGCCCAGAGGTATTTGTCTATACGGGTCTCTGCCATGGTGGTTATTCGTCTACGGGTTCGGAAACAAGATCGTCGCTCCGGCGGGGATCCAGCCGCACTTCCAGGAGCAGGGTATCGGCCTCGGTGGGGACGAGGAAGAAATCGGCCACTTCGGAGGGGACCAGCACCACTTCCCCGGGGTTCATCCGGTAGCTTCCGGCATCTTTTACCTGCACGGCGGCACTGCCTCTGGCACAGACATAGACGAGGAAAGAGTCTTCGCCGGAAGAATGGCTTTGGAGGGGTTCCCGAAGGCCGATGGCGTTGACAGTGAACTGCTCGGTCACGGCCAGCGTTCCCTCTTTCAGCGGTTTGGGACGAGGTGAAGCCTTGAACTCGATAAGGTCGAAGGCCTCCTCCAGATGGAGTTCGCGTCCGGAGCGGTCCCAGTCGTGCAGACGGAAGCTGAGCTCGGAAGCCTCTGCAATCTCCAGGAGGCGGACATCCTGCGCGGCATGCACCTGTCCCGGAAGCACCAGATAACTGTCACCAGGAACGGGCCTTACACTGTAAAGGAGATCCTCCACCGTTCCTTCTTCGCAGGAGCGGAAGAATTCTTCGGCCGATACATCCCTGCGGAAGCCCAGGTACAGACGGGCATCCGGGCCGCAGGCCTCCACGTACCAGAGGGCTGTTTTTCCGAAGGCATCGTAGCGCTGCTCGGCGGTCTCGTCGTCCGGATTCACATGCAGGGCGCAGCGGCCCTTGATGTCCAGATGCTTGACGAGCACCGGGAATTGCGTGCCGTACCAGTCGAAGGAGGTCTCCCCCACTACGCGCTCCAGGTAGGTTTCCATGATGTCGCTGAGCGTATTGCCGCCCAGCCAGCCTTCCGAGGCCATGGAATCCACAAAGCCCAGGTCGGCCAGGCGGTATTCCGCCCTGCCCCAGGGAAATTCCTGCACGTCCGGGAGGAATTTCAGCGGCGTAAGTTTCTGATTCTCCATATCAACGGATGTCCAGGCAATAAGGCATGCGGGCGTACATCGTCACGGGACGATCACCCTGCAGCGATTTCATGAGCGTCTTTGCAACCGCTTCAAACGGCGTTCCGGCGAGCACGGTAGGCTCTTCGTGCCCCTGTCCAAGCAGGGCGATGAGGGATTCCAGCGTGGTAGGTACACCCGGATAGGTCACCACCTTGTAGTCTTCGGCCGAGAACAGGCCGGCAAGGGAGGCGGCATACAGGACGGCGTCCTTCAGCGTGCCGGCCTCATCGGCCAGGCCGATTCCCAGCGCATCGCTGCCCGCCCATACGCGTCCCTGGGCGATTTCGTCCACGGCGGGGGTGTCCATCCCGCGGCTGGCAGCCACCAGGCCTACGAACCGGTCATAGATATCCTCCACGGTGGCCTGCATGTAGGCGGTCTCCTCGGGCGAGAACGGACGCATCAGCGACAGCATGTCACCGTGCTTGTTGGAAGTAACGCTCTCGATGCCCACGCCCAGTTTCCTGGAAACCTGGGAGAACTCGGGGATCATGGAGAAAACGCCGATGGAGCCCGTGAGGGAGGTCTTGTCGGTGAAAATCTTCTGGCAGCCGCTGGAGATCCAGTATCCGCCGGAGGCAGCATAGTCACCGTATGAGGCGACGAGCGGTTTTTCCTTCCCCAGCAGGTCCAGGGCGCTGCGGATCTTTTCCGCGGCGGTGACGCTGCCGCCCGGAGAATTTACGCGGAGCACCACGGCCTTGATGGATGCGTCTTTGCGGATGCGGTCCACCACCTGCACAAAACTGTCTGCGGCCAGGTTGGGGCCTTTCCCGTCGGTGATCTCACCATCGGCGAAGAGCACGGCCACGTTGGTGCGGCCGGGCAGATTGAGAACCTTGGCGGCGATATAGTCCGGCAGGCCCACCAGATGAAGGTCATCCTTCGACTGGACCTGGGCCAGGGTGCAGAGTTTGCCGATCAGGGTCTCCCGGTCCATCAGCTCGTCCACCAGGCCGTTCTCCAGAAAATCCTCCGGGAAAACGAGCTTGAGGCCGTCGATGAGCCCGTTGAAGGTCTCCACCGGCATTTCGCGGGCTTCCGCGATAGCATCGGCATAAGCCTTCCAGGACGAGTTGATCATGACCTGGTACTGTTCCCGGTTTTCCGGTGAGGAGCCGTTGCGGATGAACATCTCGCCGGCGCTCTTGTACTTGCCGTGGCGGATCAGCTGCACGTTCACCCCCACCTTCGCGAGGATATCCTTCAGGAAGAACTGCTGGCTGGTGAGGCCCATCAGCGAATACGTTCCGCCATGATACGAGGTCATATAGATCTTGTCGGCCACGGTGGCCAGGTAATAGCCGCCGTTGTCAGGGTTCTCGGTATAGGCCACAACCGGCTTGCCGCTGCGGCGGAAACCGGCCAGGGCGGCCCGCAGTTCTTCCAGGTCCGCCATGCCCGCAGAGGGAGTGTCCGGACGGAGGAAGATGCACTTGATGGCAGGATCGGCCGCGGCGGCTTCAATGGCCTGGACGGCATCCCACAGGCCTACCGACCCGGTCATGCTCATGGACATGAAGTCCGGGACATTCTCCTGGCTCTGCTCGGTGATGGCATAATCGGCCAGGGTGATATCCAGCACCCCGTTTCGGGGAAGGACCGTCTTGCTGCCGGAAGCGGCGGCGCCGCCGATGAGCCCCATCAGGCAAAAGAAGCCGACGATCTGCAGGATGAGGATGCCGCAGATGACGGCCAGGACAGTTTTAAAGAAACTTTTCATATTTGATTATCAATTGATCAGGGAAGTGGCCTTGTTCCAGGCAACCTTGCTCCGGTAGAAATTGTCCAGGTATGTGGAACCCATGGAAGGAAGATACATGGAGAAACCGGAGTAACGGGAGATGGTGATGCTCAGGAAAGAAGGAGTAGCTGCCTTGTAAATCACGCACTTGTCCAGTGCGGCAGAAAGCTGCGCATGCTCCTCTTCCGAGATGCCCGCCTTCACCAGGATGTCTTCCAGGTCGTAATAAAAATGGCGGTTCTGGCGGAAATAGCCCTGCACATCCTTTCCTTTGAGGGCGGCAATCTGCGTCCGGTACTTTTCGAAGAGGGTTTTGCAGAGGGCGGCAAGGCCGTCCATCTCCCGGGTATCCACCAGGCTGATAGTGGCCGAACGGTAATCGCCGGTCAAGGCATCGTAATGCTTGAAATAATCTTCACAGACGGATTTCGGATCCGGAGTATTCAGGAGCAGGTCCATGCTGATCGTGGAGTAGTCGAACCCGTCGGCCAGCACTTCCGTCTGGGAAAAGCCCACCAGGTCGGCCTTTTCGCGGAGTTCCCAGGCCACCTCCACACAGCCCATCAGGCACGCATCGAAGAGGAGGTAATCCAGCTTGAAGGGGATGGCGCGGGCGAAATCGTCCATGTTCATCTCGTACACAGGGTTTCCGTCATCCCGGCCGACACTCTTGACTGCCGGGCCCTCCGCCTGGTCCAGCGGCGGGAAATACTCGTTCTGCATGCGCCAGGGATACTTCAGGGACGACAGGGAACGGCCGGAGCCGGGAGCGAAGCTCTTGGAGGATTCGAATTTGGCAGGGTCGAAGTAATACTCGACGGGAAGCCACCCGGAGGCGTGCGAAGAGAACACCATCCCGTAGCCCTTGGCAGGGTATCGGTTGTATACGATATGGAGGGCCTCCTCGATGGTGGAACCTAGGCTGACAGGTGTTTCGGCATCCCAGACCTTCAGGGTATCCCGTGTCGGAAGGCCGTTCGTGCCGGCATACAGCCGGTAGAGAACGGGAGCGGAGGGCACCGAATAATCTTTGGTGCCGATTTCCTCCGGGAGGCGTGACAGAACAACCAGGATATTGTCCTTGGCACTGGTGCGGTTGGGGAGCCACCCGGAAGCGAGCATTTCCTGATCCTCGGCCAGGTAAGAGGACAGGGAATTGAACCCGCCGGCAACCATGAGCATGACATTGCGGATGTCCGGAGACTCCACGCGGCCGGGCATGAGATAAGAGGCGGACCCTTCTCCTTCTGCCTTGAAATCGAAATTGCTGTCTTTGAAACAGGACGTGGCCACGGTCAGGACGGCGGCCAGCATTATGACGGTTCTGCTACGCATAAATCAGGCGACATTTCTGCAAAGTTAATGAATTATTTATAAATTTGCACTATCTAGCACCATAGACCAGACCACGATGAAAAAGTTTATCCAAATGATGATGATTGCAGGGACGGCCGCCCTTGTATCCGGCTGTGAAACACCCGTTTCCGATGCGGGCAAAGAAGATTTCAAGTATACCATCGACAGTTTTGCCGACCTGAAGGTCATGCGCTACAGGATTCCCGGTTGGGAGAATCTGACGCTGCAGCAGAAAGAATATGCCTATCACCTGGCGGAAGCCGCCAAGTACGGACGGGACATCCTCTGGGACCAGAACTGCAAGGACAACCTCCGGGTGCGCCACGCCGTGGAAGCCATCCTGGAAAACGTCGCTGCAGAGCCCCAGAACCCTGATTATCAGGATTTCCTGGTGTACGCCAAACGTCTGTTCTTCTCCAACGGCATCCACCACCACTACGCGGAGGACAAGTTCTTCCCCGCCTGCTCCCGGGAGTATTTCGGCTCCCTGCTGGAGAAAGCCGGCGTCAAGGACGAAGGACTGCTGGAGGTCATCTACAGCCCGGAACTTTACCCGCAGCGCCGCTCCACCGAAACGTCCGGCGACATCGTGAAGCTCTCGGCCGTGAATTTCTACGAGAACGTCACCCGGGAAGAGGTGGAGAAGTACTACGCAGGCATCATGGACCCCAATGATCCCGAACCCGTCTCCTATGGTCTCAACACCAAGGTGGTGAAAGGGGCCGACGGGGTGGTCCGCGAACTCCCCTGGAAGATCGGCGGCATCTACTCCCCCGCCCTCGAGAAAATTTGCGAAGAGCTGGCCAAGGCCCGTGAAGTGGCCGAGAACGACATCCAGAAGCGCGCCCTCGGCATCCTGATGGATTATTACAGGACGGGCGACCTCCGCAAATGGGACGAATTCAACATCGAATGGGTGAAGGACACCCTGGGAACGGTGGATTTCATCAACGGGTTCATCGAAGACTACAACGACCCGCTGGGCAGGAAGGCTTCCTGGGAAGGTTATGTGAACATCAAGGATTTCGAGGCTTCCAAGCGCACGGAGATCCTCTCCGCCAACGCCCAGTGGTTCGAGGACAACTCCCCCGTCGACCCCAGATTCCGTAAAGCCACGGTGAAGGGCGTATCGGCCAAGGTGATCAACGCCGTCTGTCTGTCCGGCGACAGCTACCCTTCCACGCCCATCGGCATCAACCTGCCCAACGCCGACTGGATCCGCAAGGAGCACGGCTCCAAGAGCGTCACCATCGCCAACATCACCCACACCTACGATTATGCCGCGCAGGAACTGCCGACCAGCACGCTCACGGAATTCGCCTACAGCAAGAAGGAGATCGAACTGGCCAAGAAGTGGGGCACCGTCGCCGACGAAATCCACACCGACCTGCACGAATGCCTGGGCCACGCCTCCGGGCAGCTGCTTCCCGGGGTAAGCACTACCGCCATGGGCGAATATGCATCGGCCCTGGAAGAAGCCCGCGCCGACCTCTTCGGCCTCTATTACACGGCCGATCCCAAGATGGTGGAACTGGGCATCATGCCCGATCCGGAGGCCTACAAGGCCGAATATGACAACTACATCCGCAACGGCCTCATGGTGCAGTTCACCCGCGTGGAACTGGGCAGGCCGAACACGGAAGCGCACATGCAAAACCGTAAGCTGATTGCCGAATGGTGCCTGGAGAAAGGGGCCAAGGACAAGGTGATCGTGAAGAAAGTCCGCGACGGGAAAACCTACTTCGTCGTGAACGATTACGTAAAGCTCCGTGCCCTGTTCGCCGAACTGCTGGCCGAAATCCAGCGCATCAAGTCCGAAGGCGACTATGAGGCGGGCAAGAACCTTATCGAGACCTACGCCGTCCATATCGACCCGGTCCTCCATAAAGAAGTGAAGGAGCGCTACGAGGCCCTCAACCTCAAGCCTTACGGCGGGTTCATCAATCCGGAAATCCAGCCCGTTTACGGCAGCGACGGTCGCGTCACGGACTATGTAGCCGTGTACACCGACGACTACCTGGGCCAGATGCTCCTGTACGGCAAAAAGTACGGCACGCTGTAATAGCGGCGTTTATCCCGATGGACAGTCCAGTCAAAGACTACCGGAACTACCTCCGGCTGGAGAGAAGGATGTCACCGAATACGGTGGCATCCTATTGTCATGACGTGAAGGGGCTGCTGGAAAACACGGAGAAAGGGGCTGCGGAGATGGAGACGGCGGATATCGAGGCCTATCTGGGCAAGGTGACCGCCGAAGGGCTTTCAAAAAGAAGCACCGCCCGCCTGCTGAGTTCCCTCCGCTCCTTCTTTGACTGGTGCGTCCAGGAAGGAGAGCGGAAGGAGAATCCGTGCGACCTGGTCGACGCCCCCAAGCTGGGGAAATACCTCCCTGCCGTCCTCAGCCTGCAGGAAGTGGAGGCCATCCTGGAGTCCGTCGACCTGAAAAAAACTTTCGGAAAAAGGGACAGGGCCATCCTGGAGGTGCTTTACGGCTGCGGACTGCGCGTGAGTGAGGTCGCCGGGCTCCTCATCTCGCACATCCACTTTGACGAAGGATTCGTGGACGTGGTGGGAAAAGGCGACAAACAGCGGCTGGTGCCCCTTGGAGAGATGGCGGCCGATGCGGTCCGCGCCTACATGGAAGACCGTCCCCTGCCCGCCTCCCGGGCTTTTGACGACATCCTCTTCCTGAACCGTTTCGGGAAACCGCTCAGCCGCATTTCCATCTTCAACCTGGTAAAGCAGCAGGCCATGGCGGCCGGCATCCGGAAAGAGATTTCGCCCCATACCTTCCGCCACAGTTTCGCTACGCACCTGATCGAAAACGGGGCCGACCTGAGGATCGTCCAGGAAATGCTGGGGCATGAGTCCATCCTCACCACGGAACTGTACACGCACATCGACACGTCCACCTGGCACGAAGACGTGCTTAAACACCATCCGAGAAAATAAAAAGCATATTTTGGGGGTCGGTGATGATGACAATTGTGGTTGGTGACGGCCGCTGTCTCCGCTCTGCCGGGATTCTGGCCGTTTTCCCGTCTGTGCTGCCTTCCAAACTTCATTCTACCGGATTCCGGTATTATTCGGTTTCTGTCCCTGCCGCGTTGCCACGAAATCGGCTCTGGAGTGCGCTGCAGTTGTCAACGCGGCAAGGTTCTTGCCCGATAAGGCCCGTTTCGCTGCCGCGTTGACACGAAATCGGCCCTGGAGTGCCCTGCGGCCGTCAACGCGGCAAGGTCTTGGGCCGATAGAGCCCGATTCGTTGCCGCGTTGCCACGAAATCGGCCCTGGAAAGCCTTGCGGCCGTCAACGCGGCAAGGTTTTGGGTCGATAGGGCCCGTTTCGTTGCCGCGTTGACACGAAATCCGCCCTGGAG
>JAFUWW010000044.1 GCA_017471085.1 Bacteroidales bacterium
ACTTTGATTGCGCCAAGTGGCATTATTAGTCAAGAAAATGGATCAGAACGTGACGAAGATTACACATGTATGTGTCAGCTAAGAACCCGAGCCATAAAACAACCAGGTTTTTGCATTGAGCCGGTTTCACCAACCGAAAATGTCAATTATATCCACAAAAAAAAGACAGCCCTGAAAAGCTGTCTTTTTTGGTGCGGGTGGGGAGAGTCGAACTCCCACGGGCCATCGCCCACCACCCCCTCAAAGTGGCGTGTCTACCATTTCACCACACCCGCATGAGTTTTGGGACTGCAAAGATAATGAGCATTTTTGAATTCCCAAAACTTTTAGCCATTTTTTTTACTGTCATCGGCCTAAAGGCCTCTGATGAAGGTCGCCTGGGACGGGGCTCCTTCGAAGGAGAGGCAGCATATTTCCACCTCGGCGCCGTTTTTATACACGTACATGTCCAGGTCTCCGAACATCTGGTTCCAGCCGGGCGCGCCCGCCCCGCGGGTGTTGATATACTGCAATGACGTCGTCTTGAAGGAGCAGCTGTAGCCCAGGCGCTCTTCCCGCTGGCCGGACAGGGAAAGGGTCCATCCTTCCGCCTGGGTTTCGGCGTCCAGATACCGGCTGGCCACCATGTTCACGTCCGTGGGATACAGATTCTCTTCAGAAACCAGGGCAAAATCCCCGGAATAGCTGAGCGCCCACCGGCCTTCCCCGGTACAGCGGATTGAGAGGTCTTTGAACGCGCTGTCCTCGGCCTTTACTCTCCACACCGAACCCACGGTCGTGAGTGAGCCGCCCATCTCGAAATGGGCGCTCTTTCCCGTACCGCGGTTGTCTACTTCCAGGGCCAGTTCCATCTCATCCAGCATGCCGGCCACCAGGTCATCGGCCAGGGACATCATGTATGTGCGGGCTCGACGGTTCGAATACCCTTCCTTTCCGCCGATATAGTCTTCTTCATTCATCGCTTCCCCTTTCAGGCAGGAGGGAAGGACGGCCAGAGCGGCCAGAGCTATGAAAACCCAATATCTTTTCATCGTACAATCTGTTTTAGAATCTGAAACCTATGCCGATACGGCCCCCCTGGATGATGCTGCCATAGCAGAGTTCCGCATTTCCGTAGAAGCGCTGGCCGCCCCATTCCGCGCCGAGGGGCACCAAGTCCCAGGCAAACTCCACGGGCCGGGATTTGTCATACAACGAGCCGAAATTAAACTGCATCCCGCCGGCCACCTTGCCGTAAAGACGGAAGTGCCGCGCCCCGGGAATGCAGAATTTCACCTGCGGAAGCAGGCTCACCATCTGCTGGCTGAACGATTCTGCAGGACGGCTGCTGAGTTCGTACCAGTACTTGCCGGAAAAGCTCGCCCAGTTGAGCTGTGCGCCCACGCGGAGCCACTTTTTAAGGATGTAGTGATAATTCACGGTGAGAACCGGGCTGCTGTTGATGGAATAATGAGGTTCATAAAGGTCGGCCAGGTCTCCGTAGTGGATGTTGTCCGTGGCGTCGAACAGCAGGTCTCCGTAATAGCCCCGCGCCTCGTCTCCCTGCATGAATTCGGCCTTGTAGCCTCCCAGGAACACGTTGATTTCATGTTTTCCGCCTTGTGCCGAAAGGTCCGGACCCGCCAGGGCGGCGGCAAGCGCAAAAGCGGTCAAAAACAAAAGCTTTTTCATAATTCTGTCATTCATTCACTTTGTGAAATCCGGGAAAAACAGAAATCTTGCCCGGAACAGGTCAAAAATTTTTACAAAATTAAGATTTTATTCCTATCTTTGCAAACTCTCACGAGATGGGAGCATTACGCATTAACAATTTTAAACAAACAGATTCACAATGGCTGTTAAAATCAGACTTCAGCGCCACGGTAAGAAGAATTTCGCATTCTTCCACATTGTAGTGGCAGACTCCCGCGCACCGCGCGACGGTCGCTTCATCGAGCAGCTCGGCTCCTACAACCCCAACACCAACCCCGCCACCATCATCCTGGACGGCGAAAAGGCCCTCGCTTGGCTCAAGGTAGGTGCCCAGCCCACTCTCACTGCCCGCCGCATCCTCTCCTATGAGGGTGTCCTCCTTCGCAAACACCTGAGCGAAGGCGTAGCCAAAGGTGCTCTCACCGAGGCCGAGGCCGACGCAAAATTCGCTGCCTGGAAAGCCCAGCGCGACGAAAAGATTGCCGCCAAGAAGGCTGGCTTGAAGAACGATGAAATCGCAAAGGCAAAGGCTGCCAAGGCCAAAGAGGCCGAGGTGAACGAAGCCCGCGCCAAGGCCATTGCCGCCAAGAAGGCTGAGGCAGAAGAGGCCGCCCGCAAGGCCGCCGAAGAAGCTGCCGCCGAGGCTGCAACCGCCGAACCTGTGGAGACGCCCGCCGAATAATGCTGCGCATCGCCCAGGTACTGAAATCCAACGGGACAGAAGGGGAACTGCTCATCAGTTTCTTCGACATCTCCCCGGAGGATATCGACCTCCAGGAACCGGTATACATCGAATTCGATGGACTGCCGGTTCCCTTTTATTTTGAATCTTTCACCCGGAGGGGCAACAACCGCGCCCTGGTCCGCCTCACGGGCATCCGCAGCCTCAGAGACGCCGACGAAGTGACCGGCGCCGCCATCTGGGCCGATTACTTCGAGGAGGAAGAGGAGGAAGACCTCACCGGCTGGACCGTCAGGAAAGAGGACGGAACCCTGGTGGGAACCGTCTCCGACTACGAAGACATCCCCGGCAACACCTGCCTCTGGATAGAAAAGCCGGAAGGCGGAGAAGTGCTGGTCCCCCTGCACCCGGACCTCATCGTCAAGGCCGACGAAAAAACCGGAACCCTCACTCTGAGGATTCCGGAAGGACTTCTGTAAGCGTATCTTACTTCTCGGCCGAGAGGCCCAGCATGAACTTGATCACCTTAAACAGCTTATAAGGCATATAGCGGAACTTCAGGTCGATCCACGTAGGCGTCTTGATGACGGAGCGCTCGTGGCTGAAGGCCAGGAAGCTGCGCTCGGAGTGGTAACTGCCCATGCCGGAGTTGCCCACGCCGCCGAACGGAACCTGGCTGTTGGCAATGTGCATGATGGTGTCGTTGATGCAGGCGCCGCCGGAAGTGGTCTGGCCGATTATGTCCCAGGCCGCCGCCGAAGAGCCGAAATAATAGAAAGCCAGCGGCTTTTCCCGGCCGTTCACGAAGGAGACCACATCGGCCCTGTCGCGGAAAGTCATGACCGGGAAGATGGGGCCGAAGATTTCTTCCTGCATCACCGGGGCATCCGGCGAAACGCCCTCCAGCAGGGTAGGCTCAATCCAGAGCCGGGCCTTGTCGGAACGCCCGCCCACAATCACTTTTCCATCGGAAAGATAGCCTGTGAGACGGTCGAAGGCACTTTCCTTCACGATGTGCACGAACTTGTCGGAGGTCTCCGTACCGTCCGGATAAAGCCCTGCAAGTTCCTTTTTGAAGGCCTCCACGAAGGCATCCTTGATGTCCTCGTGCAGGAACAGGTAATCCGGGGCGATGCAGGTCTGGCCGCTGTTCAGGCACTTGCCCCAGGCAATGCGCCTGGCCGCCAGGGTGAGGTCTGCGTCCTTGTCCACGATGCACGGGCTCTTGCCGCCCAGTTCCAGCACCATCGGCGTAAGATACTGGGCCTGCGCCTGCATGGCGATGCGTCCCAGCGAAGGACTGCCGGTGAGGAAAACCAGGTCGTAGCGATGCTTGAACAGTTCCCCGTTCACCAGGCGGTTCCCCTGCACCACGGCTACGAACTCCTCCGGGAAGGTATCGGCCACCATGTCTTCCAGCACCTTGGAGATGCGGGGCACATAGGGGGACGGTTTCAGGATGGCCGTACAGCCGGCGGAGATGGCGCCTACCAACGGATTCAGCAGCAACTGCACCGGGTAGTTCCACGGACTGACGATCAGCGTACAGCCCAGCGGTTCCCGCACGATGTAGCTGGCCGACGGCATCACCGTGAGCGGAGTGGGCTTGCGGCGCCTGCGGGCCCATTTCCCCACCTTCCGGATGGCTTCCCCGATCTCGCCGTACACCAGGCCGATTTCGGTGATATAGGCTTCTTCGTAACTCTTGTGCAAATCGGCCCAGAGGGCGTCGCAAAGGGGTTTTTCCCATTTCTTAAGACCGGCGTTGAAGGCCTTGAGCTGCTTTTTGCGCCAGGCAACGTCACGGGTGGCGCCGGTGGCATAGAATGCCCGCTGCTTCTCAACCAGTTCCTGAATTCTTTCTGCTGAAGTGTTTTCCATAATATACAGATTCTCAGTCGTTTAAAAGAATACCGCGGATTACTTCCTCCGGCCGGTGAAATGGTCCATGACGGTGTAGAGGCCGCAAATGTCTCCGAAGACGAAGTTGAACAGCCGGTGCGGGAAGATACCCTGCATCAGGCGGATGAAGTGCTCCGAGAAGGGGATGCCGCGGTAACCGAGGTCGCGTTCCACGGCGGCGAGGGCCTTGCGGGCCACCACCTCCGGGTCCTGGATCTTGAAGAAGGAGCGGATTCCGTCGAACATGCCCGTATTGATGAAATACGGGGCGATGGTCGTCACCTTCACCGGGCTCTTTTCGCGTTCCAGCTCGATCCGGACGCTCTCCGACCAGCCGATGGAAGCCCATTTGGACGCAGCGTAGAGCGACATTTTGGGCAGGGCCAGCATACCGGCCGAGGAGGTGATGTTGCAGATATGTCCCGCCCCCTGCTCTTTCATATCCTTCAGATACCTGAGCGTCACGAACATGGCGCCCTTGGTATTGATGTCGATGGTGCGGATGATGTCTGTATCTGTCTGCTCGGCAAAAGGCTTGTTGTTGGTGATGATGCCGGCGTTGTTGATGAGGATGTTTACATTCCCGCAGGCCTGACGGGTAAGGGAATAGGCTTCCTGCACGGAAGCAGGGTCCGAAATATCCGCCTTGAATCCAAACACATAATAGCCCTTTCCGCCTGCCGACAACTCGGCAGTGACAGCTTTGAGCGCTTCTTGATTGACATCCCAGATGATAACAGGACTGGCGCCCTTTTCCAGACAGCGCCGGGCCATGATTTTGCCGATTCCGGAGCATCCTCCGGTAATCAGCACCGATTTTCCATTAATCTTCATGAAGGTCTGATTTTTAGTACTTACGCGCGTGCGCGTAACCGCAAAGATACTAAAAAATGGATTAATGGGAAAGCCAGTCCAGAAAAGCGTCCACGCGGGCGCGCGAAACGGTGAAATCGGCCTGATGGGCCAACGTGGCTGGAAGCGCCTTCATCTGCAGGCGGAGCCGGCCACCCAGCACGCGGCCTGCACTGGCGACATCGTCCTTGGAAACGATGCAGCTGCGGGAAATGCGGAAGAACCGGCCGGCATCCAGTTCGGCCGCCAGGGTATCCAGGGAGGCGTCTACGGGGTAGACCGTCCCGTCCCGGAGAGCCACCCGGTTTTTCCCGCCGAAGGTATAGAGGCAAAGGATTTCGTCCTGCTTCAGGGAGACGATGTGGTCGTTGTAATGGATGAGGAAGGGTTCCCGGGCCCTGTCCCGCTCCTGAAGCATCCGGAGGGTCTTTCCGATGTCCGTAGCGGGGACAGGATACTGGCGGCAGCGCTCCACGGCCCTCTGCAGGGCAGGCAGGTCTACAGGCTTCACCAGATAATCGATGCTGCCGGCCTCGAAAGCCTGCACGGCGTAGGAGTCGTAGGCGGTGGTCATGACCACGTGGCAGCGGACGTCCACCTGCGTGAAGATATCGAAACTGTCACCGTCGGCCAGCTGGATGTCCATGAAGATGAGATCCGGCATGCCGGCTTTCAGAAGGGCCACCGCCTCTTCCACCGATTCGGCCGTCCCGGCCACCTCCAGGTCCGGGAAATGCTTCTCCAGCAGGCGGCACAGCACACTACGTGAGAGGGCCTCGTCCTCGATGATGTAGACACGCCGCTTCATCGCCTGTACCAGTGATAAAAATCTTCCGACCGGCCCCGGCTCACTTCCACCTCGAAGGGAACGGAAGGAGCGACTTCCAGGGAATACCGTCCGCCAGGTATGGGCATTACGCCACGGACGGCCTCCCGGGATACGATGCAGGAACGGGACACGCGGAAAAACTGCGCCGGGTCCAGAAGGGCGCCCAGCTCGTCCAGGGAGGGATTCACCAGATAGCGGCTTCCGTCGGACGAAAGAAGGAAGGTGCTCTTATGCTCCGAATACACCAGGGCGACATCGGAGAGTTTGATCGGGTAAATCATGTCGCCCACACGCACCAGGAGGCGTTTCTTGTAAGGTTCGTCTTCCCGGACAATGCCGCTCTCCACCAAGGCCGACAGCAACCGCACGGCATCTTCTCCCCCGCTTCGCTGCAGACAGCGGGCCACCGCCCGGCGGAGGTCCGGCAGGTCGATGGGTTTCACCAGGTAGTCCACGCTCCCTTTCTGAAAGGCCTGCAGGGCATATTGGTCGTAGGCGGTGGTGATGACCACCGGGCAGGCGATGTCCACCTGCAGGAAAATATCGAAACTGAGTCCGTCCGAGAGCTGCACGTCCATGAAAACCAGGTCGGGAGCATGGTCCTGGAGCCAGCTTACCGCCTCCTCCACAGTGGCAGCGTAACCCGCCACCTCTATCTCCGGGAAATGCTTCTCCAGCAGCCTTGTAAGGTTGCGCTGGGCCATCGGCTCATCTTCTATGACGAACGCTTTCATAGCAGGGGAAGTTCTACGCGGTAAGTATTCTCTCCCGGGACGATGGCGATATCGGCCCCCGCCACATCCTTGTATTGCTGGCGGATATAGCGCTGCCCCACCGAATGGGAGGAGAAACGGCTCTTCTTGGGCTGGAGATTGTTCTCCACGCACACCACGCGCCCGTCGGACGAAATAGTGACATGGAGCGGACTGGCCGATGCCGTGCTGTTGTGCTGGACGGCATTCTCCACCAGCAGCTGCACCGCACACGGGACCACCTGCCGGGCCAGGTCTTCGTCCCGGACCTTCAATTCTACGGCAAGCCCTTCCGGGAACCGCACCTTCAGCAGGTCGATGAACAGCTCCGTGTATTCCATCTCCCGGCCCAGGGACACCAGGTGCGCCCCCTCATTCTCCAGCATATACCGGTACAGGCCGGAGAGCTTGTGGATGTACTCGCTGGCTTCTTCCGGCCGGTTCTCCAGCACCAGCCCGTCGAGCGTATTGAGCGAATTGAACAGGAAATGGGGATTCACCTGCTGTTTGAGGTTCTGGTACTGGAACTGGGCCTTGTGCGCCTCGGAGCGCTCTGCCTTGGCCCGTTTGCGGTCTGCGACCGCCTGGAGGATCAGGTAGACCAGGACACTGATCAGCAGTTCCACCACCAGCGCCACCACAGACTGCCGGAGCAGTTCCATTCCGCCAAACTGCGTATGGAAGCGGTAAGGGAGGCCGGTCACCTGCGTGAAGGAGGCACAGGCGGAAAACACAAGTATCAATCCGGCGGAAAGGACGATTTTCCAGCCGCGGGAGCCCTTCCAGAAAAGCAGCCTCCGGATAGCAAAGATATTGGCGGCCAGCAGCAGGACCAGCAGCAGGTAATTCTGCAGATACCTGTGGAAATAGGCGTACATGTCGTTGCCGGAGAACAGGTCGTTGTTCACCACGGTTCCCATCAGGTACCGGGCCACGAACACCACGGCGATGAAAAGGGCCACCAGCTTGAAACGGGTCTCCCAGTAGTCATCGTCCCCTTCCTCGATCTTGAAGGTGCTTCCGGTATAATGCAGCAAGGCATACAGGCCCCACCCCAGCACTTCGGTGGTAAGGAGGGACGACAGGCTCTGCGTCAGCGGCGAAAGCAGATTTCCGGTCAGGTAACTCATCTGGCGGAGCACTTCCATACCCAGATAATACCCGCCGATGTTCATGAGCACGAAACTGAGGCAGGTGGTCTCCAGGGTGGCCTTTTCCCGTACGCAGATGATCAAGGTCATGAGAATGGTCATCAGCGTGAGCAGGCGGCTGTCCGGGATGTCGGCCGCGGCGCTGAACCACGCCATGGCGAAATGAAGCACGGCGAAACCGTGGATCACCCAGGATATGCGGATCGATTTCATCGGCAGGTTTAGTGTTGCTTCTGCAAAGTTCGCATTTTCCATATAATTCCATACGTGCGCACAGGAACTTTTTTCCATTCGTCGCGGAAAATCCACCGTTCGCGGCGGCAATTTATTCCGGGGTATATTTCCGCGCGGGATATATTTCTATTTTTGCGTCAACGACCCATCAGGCAACAAACTACACTAACCAATAAAACATTCTGATGAAAAGAATCCTGATCACAATGACCCTGGCACTTCTCAGTGTTTGCGGTCTCACCGTGTCCGCCCAGAACGGATACCGTGTGAAAGGTGTTGTCGTGGATTCCCAGGGACCGGTCATCGGCGCCACTGTCATGGAACAGGGAACGTCGAACGGAACGGCCACGGGACTCGACGGCGACTACACGCTGACTGTGTCCTCGGCCAGTGCAATTGTAGAGATCAGTTGCATCGGCTATGCCACCCAGACTTTCCCTGCCAACGCAGTGCCGGCCCGGGTTACGCTCACCGAGGACTCCGAATTCCTGGATGACGTAGTCGTCATCGGCTACGGTACCTTGTCCAAGAAAGAGCTCTCCGCCTCCGTCGTGCAGGTGGACAGCAAAGACTTCTTCAGGGGCAACACCAACAACCCCATGACCATGCTCACCGGTAAAGTGGCCGGTCTCAACGTGGTAACCAGCCAGGGCTCCAACCCGAACTCCGGCTCCGACTACCAGATCCGCGGCGCCACTTCCCTGTCGGCCGGCAACGGCCCGCTGGTGGTGATCGACGGTGTTCCCGG
>JAFUWW010000045.1 GCA_017471085.1 Bacteroidales bacterium
AGAACGCCGCTGCGGATCATCTGGTAGATGAACTGGTAGGGGAGATATCTCTTGCCCTCTGCCTTGGCCTTGTCCCAGACCTCCACTAGGTGCTTTTCCAGACGGCGGAAGGCTTCCTCTTCGGGGATGCAGGTGTCCGTCACGCGGTTGTAGTGGTTGTCCAGGAGCTCCTGCTCCTGCTTGGGGGTGAGGTCACGGTAACCGGGAACACGGTAATAGTGGCTGTGGGCCACCAGGTTCATGATGTCCTCTTCCAGGTTGTTGGCGCTGCAGCAGACGAAGGCGATCTTGTCCTGGCGGATCATCTCTGCCAGGGAGAGGCCCAGCTCGGCGGTGCTCATGGCACCGGCCATGGCCAGGAACATTTTTCCGCCCTTGTTGAGCAGATCTTCATAGGCCTTGGCTGCGTCTACCAGAGAAGCAGAGTTGAAATGACGGTAGTGATGGGTGATGAATTGAGAAATAGGTCCCTTTTCCATTTTTTTAGTTGTTTCCGCTCCTTTTGGCGAAACCAGTCCTTGGTCTCCAGCCGTTGGAGTTTTGTGCAAAATTAGACTAATTTTTTCGTTTCAGCAAAAGAATTCGTAACTTTGTCCCTAATATGAAAACGAAACTGATAATAGCTGGCCCCAACGGCAATCTCTCTGCCCTTCTGGAAGTTCCGGAAGGCCTGGAGAAAGGGCCGCTTGTCATTCTGATGCATGGTTTCATGTCCAACAAGAAACTGGAGCCGCTCAAGTCCGTTTCCGCCGCCCTTCTCAAGGAAGGAGTGGCCACGCTCCGGTTCGATTTCGACGGCCACGGGCAATCGGAAGGCCGCTTCCGGGATATGACGGTTCTCACCGAACTGGAAGATGCCCTGGCTGTATATCAAGAGGCTGTAAAGCTTCCCTTCGTCACCGATATCGCTCTCCTGGGGCATTCCCAGGGCGGGGTGGTGGCATCCCTTACCGCGGCGAAGCTGGGCTGTCCCGCCGTCAAGGCCCTTGTGATGCTGTCGGCCGCCGCCGTCCTGAAGGACGATGCCCTCAACGGCGTTCTGATGGGCAAGCATTACGATCCGGCCAATCCTCCGGAAAAGCTGCACGTGCTCTTCCATACGGTGGGCAGGAATTATTTTACCGTCGCCCAGCATCTTCCTCTTTATGAGGATGCCGCCGCCTACAAAGGCCCGGTGTGTCTGGTCCACGGCACGCAGGACAAAATCGTCCCGTTCAGCTACAGCGAAAAATATCACGGAATCTATCCGGGCAGCGAACTCCATCTGCTGGAGAACGAAAACCACATCCTGTCCAAGCGCAGACAGGAAGTGGTGGAACTGTCTGTCCGCTTCTTAATCGACAAACTCAAACCATGAACCTTTTCCCCGACCTCGAAAAGACCTACACCAGAGAACGTCTTTCCGCACGCGAGGCACAGCGTCTGGCCGAATTCATCGCATTCGGCCCCATCGTGTTCCAGACCAGCCGCCTCATGCTCAAGTTCGGAATCCTGGAACGTCTCCGCGACAAAGAGATGACGCTCGCGGAAATTGCCGATGCCGCATCGATCAGCCCCTATGCCGCCAAAGTGCTGCTGGAGGCCTCCCTCTCTATCGGCACGGTGCTGGTGAATCCCGATACAGACCGTTTCTCCCTCTCCAAGACCGGCTGGTTCCTCCTGAATGACCCGGCCACCAGAGTGAACGTGGATTTCAACCACGACGTGAATTACGAAGGATTCTTCAAGATGGAGGAATCCCTGCTGGAAGGCCGCCCCGCCGGACTGGAGCACTTTGGCGGCTGGCCCACCATCTATGAAGGTCTGTCCTCCCTTCCGGAGCAAGTGCAGAAAAGCTGGTTCGGATTCGACCATTTCTATTCGGACCATTCCTTCGAAGAGGCCCTGCCCATCGTATTTGCGAACAAGCCCGGCCGGATCATGGACGTGGGCGGCAATACCGGCAGGTTTGCCCAGCGCTGCGTGGCCTACGACCCGGCGGTGGAAGTGACCATCGTCGACCTGCCTCAGCAGATCGGCCTCATGAAAAAGGCTACGGCCGGCGATCCCAATGCTGCCAGGATCCACGGCTTCGGTACCAATATGCTGGACAGCGCCAACGAGTTCCCCGCAGACCTGAATCCGGACGTAATCTGGATGAGCCAGTTCCTGGATTGCTTCTCGGAGCCCCAGATTCTGTCCATCCTGCAGCGGGCGGCCAAGGTGGCCGGTCCCCAGACCCGGCTCCTGATCATGGAAACCTTCTGGGACCGCCAGCGGTTCGAGCCTGCCGCCTTTTGCCTCACCATGACCAGCCTGTATTTCACGGTTATGGCCAACGGCAATTCCAAGATGTATCACTCCGACGACATGGTCCGCCTGATAAAGGAGGCCGGCTTCAGCGTGGAAACCATCCACGACTCCCTGGGCCAGGGCCACAGCATCGTCGTCTGCAAAAAAGCGTAAAAAACAACTGAAATATGACTTTGAACGAAATTCAAGAGAAAGTGAAGACCTTCCTCGTGGACGAGCTGGAAATTGAGGAAGAGAAGATTGCCGGGGATGCCCGCCTGAAGGAAGACATGGGCATCGATTCCCTGGAAGTGGTGGATGTAGTGGTTCTGGTGGAGCAGGAGTTCGGCTTCAAGATGAAGCCGGAAGACTTCAAGACCCTCCTTACCCTGGACCAGTTCTGCCAGTTTATTGCTGAACGGGTTGGCTGATCTTTCGCATAAAGCCTGGAAAGGAGCCACCGACGGCACGCCCTGGATGCACCGTTCGCTCATCTGGCTGTTCCGCTGGATGCCGCTGAGGGTGATGTATGGTTTCATGGCCGTGGCCATCCCTTTTTATGTGCTCTCGGACGGCACCGGAAGAAAGGCCTCGTACCGGTTCTTCCGCAAAAGGATGGGATACGGGCGTTTTCGCTCGGCGCTGCACGTGTTCAGGAACATGTACAACATGGGTGAGGCCGTAATGGACAGGTTCGCCTCCTATGCCGGCCGGAAATTCCGGATGACCGGGGACAATGTGACGCTGTACAATGCGCTTTGTCCGAAGGAAACTCCGTTCATGCTGCTGGCTTCCCATCTGGGCAATTACGAGATTTCGGGCTATATGCTCCGGACTCCCAAGCCCATGAAAACGCTGGTGTACGCCGGCGAGGCGGCGACCGTGATGCAGAACCGGGCCAGGATGTTCGGCGACAGCAACATTGAAATGGTTCCGGTGCAGGAAGATCTGTCGCACATTTTCGTGCTGAATTCAGCGCTCGCATCCGGAGAAATCGTCTCCATGCCGGCCGACAGGGTTTTGGGATCGGCCAAGAATGTCCGTTGCCTCTTCTTCGGAGAGGAGGCATCCTTTCCGGCAGGGCCTTTCACGCTGGCCGTAAAACGCGGAGCCACCGCTTTCGCCGTGTTCGTGGTGAAAGAATCGGCCCGGGTTTTCAAGGCTGTGGTAGAGGAACTTCCGATGCCCGAAAGCGGAACGGTGCAGGATAAGGTACAGTCCCTTGCCGGCACTTATGCCGCCTGCCTGGAACGGGTCGCCAGAGCGTACCCGGACCAGTGGTTTAATTTTTACGATTTTTGGAAATGACCGCATTCCGCGACATACCCATAGGCACCATCCTGCCCCAGCAGCCGCCTTTCCGTTTCGTGGACTTCCTGGAAAACTACAGTGAAGAGGCCACTGAGGTCTCTTTTACGGTAAGGGAAGATACGCTGCTTACGGAAGACGGCGGGCTCAGCGCCGCCGGCGTGATGGAGCACATGGCGCAGGCCAGCGCCGCCCGCGTGGGGTATGTCACCGTGTATATCCTGCACAAGCCCGTGAGCATCGGCTTTATCGGCCAGGTGAAGAATTTCAGGCTTGCGCGGCTTCCCAGGATGGGAGAACGGCTTCTCACCAAGGTGATTCTCCGTCAGGAAATCTTCGGCATTTCCCTTTCGGATGTAGAGGTCCGCTGTGGAGAGGAACTCATCGCGTCGGCCTCGTTAAAAACTGCTTTGAACAATGATTGACAGGGTTTTCATACAGGGAACAGGGCTTTGCACCCCGCTGGGGGATGCCCCCCGGGATGTGTTCGCCTCCGTGAGAAGGGGAGAATCGGCCCTCCGGCTGCATCCGGATGCTTTCGGTGCTCCGGAGCCGGTGTTCGCCTCCCTCTTTGACCGTGCCTCCTTCGAAGGGAAGTCCCTTTTCCCGGAAATCTGTACGAGAGCCGCTTCCGCCGCCATCGCGGAGTCCGGCATAGACGCTTCGTCGGAAAGAACGGGGCTTGTGGTCTGTTCCGTCAAAGGAGAGATCGAACACCTTGGCCAGGCCGATGTCACCCTGGCCGCGTCGGCCCGGAAAATTGCCGATGCGCTGGGCGTCACCACTTCGCCCGTGGTGGTGTCCAACGCCTGCATCTCCGGCCTGGCCGGCCTGGTACAGGGACGCCGGATGCTGCTTTCCGGCCTTTGCGACCAGGTCATCGTGGTGGGTGCGGAAGTCCAGTCTCGGTTTATCGTAACCGGATTCCAGTCGCTCAAGGCCCTTTCCGGGGAAGCCTGCAAACCCTTCGATGCAGCCCGCTGCGGGCTCAATCTGGGCGAAGGCGCCGCCGCCATGGTGCTTTCCGGGGTTCCGGCCGATTGGGAAATCGTCAGCGGGGCCATCCGCAACGATGCCAACCATATCTCCGGGCCTTCCCGCACCGGAGAGGGCAGTTTCAATGCCCTCCAATATATCCTTCCCTCCGTCAACAGGGACAACCTGGCCTTTGTCAGTGTCCATGGCACTTCTACGCTCTACAACGATGAAATGGAATCCATCGCCCTGGACAGGGCGGGGCTTCTGGACTTTCCCGTCTGCGCCCTCAAGGGCACTTTCGGCCACACCATGGGCGCCGCCGGCATTCTTGAATCCATTATGGGCATGCTCGCGTGCGAAGCGGGTATCGTCCTTCCCACCCGCGGATATGAGTCGCTGGGGGTAAGCCGCCCGGTCAAGGTGTCATCGGCCGGAATGCCGGCTTCCGGCAACGGATTCATCAAGCTATTGTCCGGTTTCGGCGGCGTCAACGGGGCCCTATACTTCAGAAAAGGAGGCAGAGCATGAAAGTTGTGAACATCCCTTCCGGCGCCTCGCTGCCGGATCTCTATCGCGAATATGCAGGGGATTACCCCAAATTCTTCAAAATGGACACGGCCTGCAAACTGGGCTTCCTCCTGGCAGAAATGCTGGTAAAGGACGACCAGGACCGTTTCCAACCCAGGCAGGACCGTGCCGTGCTGGCCTTCAGCCGCCATGGTTCCCTGGCCGATGACCGCAATTTCGCGGACACCATGGCCGATTTCCCCTCGCCGGCGCTGTTCGTCTATACGCTGCCCAATACGGTGACGGGGGAGATTGCCATCAGGAACAAGTACGCCGGGGAGACATCGGCCTTCGTGCTGGAAACCTACGACCCGGAGATGATCCTGAACCAGATTGTGATGACGTTTGAAGACGCTGCCGTGCGTTCCGTACTGGCCGTCTGGGTCGACTGCCCCACGGACGATGCCTGGGCTGCCCGCGGCTGGCTGGTGGAACTGGAAGACCTCTTGCCGCAGGAAGGACACCATTGCTGCGACCATCATGGCGGCGGTTGCTGCCACCACCACGGCGGTGACGAAGGGGAGCACCACTGCTGTCATCACCACGAAGGAGAGGAAGGGGAGCACCACTGCTGCCATCACCACGAAGGAGAGGAAGGGGAGCACCACTGCTGCCACCATCACGAGGAAGAGGGCGGTGAACACCACTGCCATTGCAAAAAAAACAAACAAGAATAGAAAATGGAAAATCTGATTGAAGAACTGAAACTGAAGGTGATTGATTCCCTGAACCTGGAGGGAATGACCCCGGCCGATATCGATAATGACGCCCCGTTGTTCGGGGACAACGGCCTCGGCCTCGATTCCATCGACGTGCTGGAACTGATCGTGCTGCTGGAGAAGAACTACGGCATCCGCCTGGCCACTCCCCAGGAGGGCAAAAAGGTGTTCCAGAGCATGGCCGTCATGGCCGAGTATGTAGCCGCCAACCGGACCAAATAAGTGGCCGGGCGGATTGTCATAACGGGCGCCGGCGTGGTAAGCGCCATCGGGTGCGGCCAGGCCGAGACCCTGGCCTCGCTGCGGGAAGGACGCAGCGGCGTCGGCCCGGTGAAGTATCTGGAAACCACCCTGCGGGATTTTCCGGTGGGGGAGGTGCCCCTGTCCAATGCGCAGCTGGCATCCCTTGCCGGTGCGCCGGACAACTGGCCGCGTACCACGCTCCTGTCCGTCCTTGCCCTCCAGGAAGCCCTGGAACAGGCCTCCCTGTCACCGGCGGGGGGTGGCCTTTCTTCCGCGTCGCTCCGCGACCCTGTACGGGAAAATGCTCCAGAAAGGCCCTCCCCCGCCGATGAGCTGATGCTGGTCAGCGGGACTACTGTGGGTGGAATGGATCTGTCGGAGAAAACCTATCCGGCATATTCGCCATGGCACAGCTGTGGCGCGTCCACGGACCTGGCCGCACGGTTTCTGGGTTTTTCCGGCGCTACGACCCTTTCCACGGCCTGCTCGTCGGCCGCCAACGCCTTTATCTATGCGGCCAACCTGATCCGCTGCGGATTCTGCGACCGGGTGGTGGCCGGCGGTGCGGAAAGCCTGTCGGACTATCATCTGAACGGGTTCAACTCTCTGATGATCCTGGACCGGGAATGGTGCCGTCCCTTCGATGCCGGCCGGGCCGGCCTGAATCTGGGCGAAGGGGCAGCCTTTCTGGTCTTGGAATCGGAAGAATCGGCCCTGAAACGCGGTGCAGTGCCGCTGGCGGTTCTTTCCGGATGGGGAAATGCCTGCGACGCCTTTCATCAGACGGCCTCTTCTGCAGAAGGAACCGGTGCCGTACTGGCGATGACAAAAGCGCTGAAACAGGCCGGACTCAAGCCGCAGGATATCGACTATGTCAATGCCCACGGGACCGGAACGCCCAACAACGACGCGTCGGAGAGCACGGCGCTCCGGCGGGTGTTCGGAGAAGCGTTGCCGCCCGTGTCTTCCACCAAACCTTTCACCGGTCATACGACCAGCGCTTCCGGCAGCATCGAGGCCGTTTTCTGCCTGCTGGCCCTCCGGCACGGGTTCATCCCCCGGGAACTCAACTGGGACAAGGCGGACCCTGCCTGCATCGAGCCTTATACAGGGAATGACCCGGTACAGCTGGAGCATATCCTCTCCAACGCCTTCGGCTTCGGAGGAAACGACACGTCCTTTATCCTTTCCCGCGTATGAGCCGTCCCGTCTATCAGAAATCAATCGTGAGCCTGGGTCCGGAAGACCCTGACTTCCGTCAGCTGTTCTCGCCCCTGGAGGCACGGCGGATGAGCCGGCTCCTGAAGCGGGCCGTCTGGACATCCCGGAAAGCTTTGGAATCAGCCCGCCTCTTGATGCCGGACGCCATTGTCACGGCGACGGATTTCGGGAGCATGAGCCAGTCCGAGGCCTATCTGAGCGCCCTGAAGCAAGGGGCGGAGGCCACGCCCAAGCCCACGAACTTCATGCAGAGCACCCACAATACCATCGGCTCGCTCATTGCCATCCAACTGGGCTGCCATGGCTACAATGCCACTTATTCCCACCAGGGACAGTCCTTCCGGAGCGCCCTGTGCGACGCCTGGATGCAGATTGCCCTGGGAGAGGCGGATACTGCGCTCGTGGGCTGGTTCGACGAATCTTTCCCTGCCGTGGGTTCCGAAGACCGGGCCGTATCCCTGGTGCTGGATGCGAAGCCGGGCGCTGCCGTCCGGGAGATCACCCGGGATATGCTGCAGCTGGAAGACCTGCAGTTGCTTGGCACAGTTTTGGAAATCAAGTAACCCGTTATGTTCAAGTTGTTTTTGCTGGTAGCCGTACAGTCGGTTTTTCTGAGTGGGGCTCAAGTGCTGCTCAAGTTGGCATCGGCCAAAATCCTGCCGTTCAGCTGGAGCTGGCCGTTTTTCCGGAGCGTGATCCTGAACGGATGGCTGGCCCTGAGCGGGGTTGCCGGCATCACCGCCTTCGTGCTCTGGACTTACATTCTCAAGCGGTATCCCTTCGGTGTGGCCTACCCGCTCTCCTGCATGGGATATGTGTTCGGTTTGATTGCCGCCATGCTTGTTTTCCATGAAACCATCAACTGGAACCAGTGGCTCGGTATTATATTGATCATGGCTGGTTGTGTCTTCATCGCCAAATGAGAAAGTTCGTCACATTTTTGTCCTGCCTGGCGCTGTGCGCCCTTGCATCGGCCCAGAATGCCGATCTGCTGGTCCGGATCCGGGAAGCCAACCTGAAGAATACCCTGGAGGCGTCCTTCACTCAGGTACGCCATTCACCCATGCTCTCCGAAGATTTGAAGAGCGAGGGCTATGTGGCCCTGCAAGCCCCGGACAAAGTGCATTGGGAAGTGCTTAAACCCGTTTCCAGGGTGACTGTTTTCAATGGGGACATCCCCCAGGCAGGCCGGCGTTTCCGGCTTCCCTCGGAAAAAGATTTCACGGTCTCCTCGCTGGAAGACGGGAAAGAGCAGACGCTGATCCTGAAACCTGTCCGCCGCGACCTGCAGCAGCTCTTCAGCCAGATTGTCCTGAAGATAGACCCGGCCACGCTCTCCGTGCGTTCCGTCCTCCTCAGCGGCCTGGACGGAGACTGGACCCAGATCACTTTCTCCAAGGTGAAGACCGATGTGCCTCTGGACCAGGCCCTGTTTGTGAGATAATATGCTGGAAGGTCTTTTATATCAAACGGTTGAATTACAGCCGGAGCCGTTGTCGGCCACGGTGCGCCTGTTGCCGGAGAGCCCTGTGTACAAGGCTCATTTCCCGGGCTATCCCATTACGCCCGGCGTAACGCTGGTGCAGATGGGGCTGGAACTTCTGGGTGCCCTCAAAGGACGGTCATTCCGTCTTGCCGGCGCCAAGGGCATCAAATTCCTGGTGCCGGTGCTGCCTGCGGAGGATACCCGCCTCCGCTATGTTTTTGCCGATGCCGGCGACGGCAACTGGAACATCGACCTGCTGGCCGCCGACGGTACCCTCTGCGCCAGGATGCAGTGTTTCCTGGAACCGGCACAGAATGAATCCCTTACCTGAAGCCCTGCTACGAGATGACTGCGGAGGTTATAGCGTAAACGCTTAAAAGATAAAGACTTGCATAATAACGATACCATAGTTTTAATTCCTACTTACAACAACGCCGGGACGCTGGAAGATGTCGTGCGCCGGACCCTTGCACAAGGGTTGCCGGTGCTGGTTGTGGACGATGGCAGTACGGACGCGACGGCGCAGCTTCTGCAGTCGCTTCGGGCAGAGTTTCCCGACTTGCAGGTTGTCACGCACCCGGAAAACCGGGGGAAGGGACATGCGCTGAAAACGGGATTTCTGGAGGCGGAGCGCATGGGCTACGACTATGTGCTCACCCTGGATGCGGACGGGCAGCATGCGCCGGAAGACATTCCGGTACTGCTCGCGGCCAAGGGAAAGAACACCCTGGTTGTTGGAAGCCGGAACATCCAGGCCGACGGCATGGCCGGGTCCAGCACGTTCGCCAACCGTTTTTCCAACTTCTGGTTTACGCTCTACACCTGGGTGAAACTGCCCGATACCCAGACCGGATATAGGCTCTATCCGCTGCATCGCCTGCCGTCACTGGGCCTTTTGAGCGCCCGCTATGAGGCGGAACTGACCCTGTTGGTTTTCTCGGCCTGGAGGGGGCTGAAACTGGTTCCTGTCCCCGTGAACGTGTTTTATCCGGAAGACAGGGTCACGCATTTTCACCCGGTCAAGGATTTCACACGCATCAGCGTGCTCAATACGCTTCTGCTTTTCGTGGCGCTTTTCTATGGGTATCCCCGCATGATTTTGCATTCTTTCAGGAAAAATTTGTAAATTTGTAATTTACAAGTGCGACTATACCTGTGAAGAATCTGGTTCTTCGAATATACGATTATCTATCTGCCCATAAGCGGGTGGCGGCTGCCATCTTGTTCGTGGTGCTCGCTCTCAGCGTGGTCAGTCTTCTCCGTCTTGATTTCCAGGAAGATATCTCGGATTTCCTGCCCAGGGAACAGCAGGAGCAGCTGAGCGGGACCGAAGGCCAGGAGAGGATGGCCGTCCTGTTCACGGGAGGAACCCTGGATGAGAAGCTGGATGCCATGTATTCGTTCGAGGAGCGCTGGAACGAGGCCCATCCGGACATCCCCGTATCGGCCCAGGCGGAGAGCGACCAGGTGCTGGATGTCTTCTCTTTCATCAACACCAACTGGCCCTATTTCCTGCAGGAGCAGGATTATGCCCGCATGGATTCCCTGCTTGCGCTGCCGGAATATGTCTCCAGGTCGATGGCAGAGAACAAAATGGCTTTCTACGGCGGCTCTTCCATCCAGGAACGCTATCTGCGGACGGACCCGCTGCATCTGTACAGCCCCGTGTTGCAGCGTTTCCAGGTCCTGAGCACCGGGAACCGCCTGGAAGACGGCTGCCTGTTCACGGAAGACGGCACGACGGGCATCCTTTTCTTCGATTCCCCCTATGGCGGCAGCGAGACCGGCAAGAATGCCGGACTGGTGCAGCAGCTGGCCAGGATCAAAGCAGAAACTGCCGCCGCTTTCCCGGAAGTCACCGTCACCTCTACCGGCGGCCCGGAAGTGGCTGTGGAGAATGCCGGCCGCATCAAGAAAGATTCCATCCTGGCACTGGCCCTTGCGGCCATCCTTATCTGCATCGTCCTGTGGTTCAGCTACAAACGCCTGGCCGATGTGCTGTGGATCCTCATTTCCATCGCTGCGGGCGCCCTCTTCGCACTGGGCATCATCGCCCTTTTCAGAAGCAGTGTGAGCATCATCGTCCTGGGCATCGGATGCACCATCATCGGCATTGCCGTGAATTATCCGCTGCACTATGTAGACCATCTCAAGTATCAGGCCGACAAGCGGAAAGCCCTGGCGGAGCAGGTGAACCCGCTGCTGGTGGGCAACATCACCACCGTGGGCGCCTTCCTCAGCCTGCTGCTTCTCAAGGCCGAAGCCCTGCACGACTTCGGCTTCATCGGAGCCATGATGCTGGTGGGCACTATCCTGTTCGTGCTGGTTTTCCTGCCGGTGTTCGTCCCGCCGGCAAAAAAGGAACGGAACGCCATCAAACTGGATATCGACTCCCGCATCCACCTGGGTGCCGCCGCACGCAAGGTGCTGTTCGGGGCTTTCCTGGTCCTGACCGCGCTGCTGGTTTATTTCGGCGGCCGTGTCCGTTTCGATGCAGACCTTCACCATATCAATTACATGACCCCCGAGCAGGAGGCCGGCTTTGCCGTGTTGGAAAGCATGCGCCCGGATGCGTCGGCCTTCCCGGTCCCTGCCATGGAGGAGCAGCAGGCACGGATCGACCTCTGGAACCATTTCTGGGAGCGCCATGCCGATGTCCCGGACCAGCTGATCGATGCCGGTCTGGAGCAGGGCTTCACCGCCCATGCCTTCCAGCCTTTCTTCGACGCGCTTGACAAAGAATGGACGCCGCAGGAAAGGACCTATTTCCAGGCGGTGGATTTTGCGCCGGAAAGCAGCGCCGCCCAGGCGCTGGTGCAGTCGCTGCAGGAAGATTTCGACACCATCGGCCTGCTGTGCTCGTTGATTGTCTTCTTCTTCCTATGGTTCAGTTTCGGTTCCCTGGAGCTTTCGCTGGTCAGCTTCCTGCCTCTGGCGGTGAGCTGGTTATGGATTCAGGGAATTATGGGTATCACGGGCCTTTCTTTCAATATCGTCAACATCATCCTGGCCACGTTCATCTTCGGCCAGGGCGACGATTACTCCATCTTCATCACGGAAGGCCTTATGTATGAACGGGCTACGGGAAAGAGAATCCTGCATTCCTACAAGAACGCCGTGATGCTCAGCGCCATCATCATGTTCGTGGGCATCGGCGCCCTGGTGGTGGCCCGTCATCCGGCCATGCGCTCGCTGGGACTGGTGACCGTGATCGGCATGTTCACCGTGGTGCTCATGGCCTATTATCTGCCCCCGCTGGTGTTCCGCCGGCTCACCACCCGGAAAGGGGAGCAGCGGAAGGTCCCCGTGACGCTGGGACAGATTCTCCGTACCGTCTTCATCAGCCTGGTGATGGTACTCGCGATGCTCCTGCTCTCACTTTGGGCATGGCTATATCTTCTGACCGGGAAAAACAGCGAAAAGAAGCATCTCCGTTTCCATAAGCTCATTCACAGGCTTTCCACATGGGCTGTACACTGCATTCCCGGTTGCAGCTATCAACTGTTCAATCCGCACGACGAAGATTTCTCGAAGCCGGCCATTTATATCTGCAACCATCAGAGCCATCTGGATGTACTGCCTATCCTGGCGCTGCATCCCAAGCTCATTTTCCTCACCAATGACTGGGCCTGGAATTTCCCCCTTTACAGGGCTGTGGTGCGGGCTGCGGAGTTTTATCCCACTTCCTGGGGCTTGTCCAAGGGGGCTTCCCACATCCGCGACCTCGTTGCCAGAGGGTATTCCATCGTCGCTTTCGTGGAAGGAACGCGCAGTCTGGACAGCACGGGCATCCAGCGTTTCCACCGCGGACCGTTCCTGGCGGCCCGTGAGCTGGGACTGGACATCCTGCCGCTTTGCCTGCACGGGGCCGGATTCGCCCTTCCCAAGCACGATTTCATGCTCCGCAAGGCCGGTATCTCCCTGGAAGTAGGGAAGCGTGTCTCCATCCCGGCCGATGCCAACCTGGGCGAATTTACCCGCGGCATCCGCCATTTCTACAACACCTGGTATGCCGATATCCGCCGTACCCGTGAGAACGCCTCCTACTGCGCCCAATGGGTCCGCTACCAGTACCTTTACAAGGGACACGACGCCCTGGCCGAATGCCGTCAGGTACTCTGTAAAGAAACGTATGCCAAGGTCGACGCCCTGCAGGCGGAGACCCTGGTGATTGGAAACGCCGGCTGCGGCGTATATGCCCTTCTGGCGGCCCTGTCCCATCCGGACATGCAAGTGACCGCCTATGAGGCCGATGAAGAAAAATATCTTACGGCAGTGCGCTGCAGCGGCGTTCCTGCCAATCTTACCTATGTGAACGGACCGGCTCCGGAGGAGGGTGGGGAATGAAAAAGAAAGGACTTATAGCGATGCTTCTCCTGCTGGTCTGCACCTTCTGTGCCGCCCAGGAGAATATCTGGGAGGGAACAGCCTGCAAGGCGAAGGTGACCATGACTGCCTATCTTCCGGAAGGAGAGCCCCGGGCCGCCGTCATCGTCTGCCCCGGAGGCAGTTACCATTGGCATGACCTGGAGGCCGAGGGCGTCTCCGTAGCCCGTTGGCTGGCGTCGGAAGGGATTGCCGCATACGTGCTGCAGTACCGTGTGGCGGGGAAATTTGAGTTCGCGGCCAAATACAGAATCCTTTTCCGCGGCCGGCGGCATCCGGACATGATTGCGGACTTGCAGCGGGCCATCCAGCTGGTGCGGCAGCGCACGGACTGTCCGCTGGGCGTCATGGGGTTTTCGGCCGGCGGCCATCTGGTCATGTCCTCCGGAGAGTTTTATGCGACCAATTTCATGGAGCGTTACGGTGTCACCCCCCAGGTGCCCCTCCGTCCGGATTTCGTGGTTCCGGTTTATCCGGTAGTCACCCTCTCGGATGCCCGATATGTGCACAAGCGCTCCCGCCTGGGACTTCTGGCGGAACCCCGGGTCCGCAACCAGGCTCTCCGCGACTCCCTCTCTCTGGAAATGCATGTGAAGGCCGGCACGCCGCCCGTCTTCCTGCTCAACTGCAAGGACGACCCCATCGTTGACTATCACAACAGCGAACTCCTGGATTCGGCCCTGTCGGCCGCCGGGATTCCGCATGTATATACGCAATACACCACCGGCGGCCACGGCTTCGGCGCCGACGCTTCCCGGCAGAATGAGGAGACATCGGCCTGGCAGGAGAGTTTCATGGAGTGGCTGGCCCAGCTCTTGAAAAAAAACGACTAATATGGATATAGAGTTCAAAACCCCGGAAGAAATCAAGGCATTTCAGGAAGATTTGCTGGCGACGGCTTTGCAATACCTGCAGGCTCATTCCGTTTATTATCAGCGGATGTTCGAAAAGTATCATATCGACATTTCCCGCATCCGGACCATCGAGGACCTGCAGAAGATTCCTTTCACCGAAAAGAAGGATCTGCAGCTGTTCAACGAGGAATTCCTGTGCTGCCCCAAGTCCAAGATCGTGGATTACGTCACCACATCCGGCACCCTGGGCGATCCGGTTACCTTCGGATGCACCGAAAAGGACCTGCAGCGGCTGGCCTACAACGAGAAGAAGAGTTTCGCTTGCGCAGGTGTGAAGCCCGGCGACATCGTCCAGCTCATGACCACTATCGACAAGCGGTTCATGGCCGGCCTGGCCTATTTCCTGGGCATCCGGGAACTGGGCGCCAGCATCATCCGCGTGGGCAACGGAATCCCCGAACTGCAGTGGGACACCATCCAGCGGCTGAAACCGGACACCCTCATGTGCGTTCCGTCATTCATCCTGCGTCTCATCCAATATGCCGAAGAGCACGGCATCGACTACCGGAATTCTTCCGTGAAGCGGATCATCGGCATCGGCGAGGGACTCAGGGACCTGCATTTCGACCTGAACCTGCTGGGCCGTCGCATCAGGGAGAAATGGGATGTGGAGCTGTTTGCTACCTACTCGTCCACGGAAATGGGTGCCACGTTCTCCGAGTGTCCTTACGGCTGCGGCGGCCACGTACATCCGGAACTGATCATCGTCGAGATCATCGGCGAGAACAATCTGCCTGTTCCCGACGGTGAGGTAGGGGAGATCGTGGTGACTACGCTGGGGGTGGAAGGAATGCCGCTGCTACGTTTCCGTACCGGAGATATGGCCGCCAAGATTACCGAGCAGTGTAAGTGTGGCCGATACAGTTACCGCCTTACTCCGCTGGTGGGCAGGAAGAACAATATGATCAAACTGAAAGGCACCACGCTGTATCCGCCGGCAGTGAACGATGTGCTGGACAATACCCCGTATATCGAGAACTATGTGGTGGTCGTCCAGGACAGCGAGGCCGGCACCGACGATGTGGTGGTGAAGCTCGGACTCAAGTTCGAGCCGGAATTCGATCCCGTGAAAGACCTGAAAGACCGCTTCCGTTCCCGGATCCGCGTGGCTCCGCGCATCGAAATCCTTCCCAAAGAAGAAGTTGCCCGCATCAACTATCCCGCCAAGTCCCGCAAGCCCGTTAAGTTCATTGATAACCGTTCCAAAAATGTTTGACGATATCCGCCCTTACGTAGATGCCGAGATTCCCGCCGCCATGCAGCGGATCGTGGCCGACAAGTATTTCCCCCTGGTGTGCGACTATCTCTTCCCCGGACGCCCGGTGCAGGGACTGGCGGCCCTTCTGGGCAGCTGCCGCACCGTGACTGACTTCCAGGTGAAGGTGATGCACGATGCCATCATGGCCATTGCCGACAAGACCACTTCCGGCCTTACGGTGGAAGGCATGGAGCGGCTGGATCCCACGAAAGAGTACCTGTTCGTTTCCAACCACCGTGACATCATGATGGACGCCGCCTTCTTCGACGTGCTGCTGTACGATGCGGGCAGAAAGACCTGTGAGATCACGTTCGGGGCCAACCTGATGCACGGCCAGATGGTGCTGGACGTAGGCCGGAGCAACAAGATGTTCCGGGTGGAGCGCCCTACGACGGTGTCGTCGCCCCGGGATTTCCTGATCAAGTCCAAGTATCTGTCGGAATATATCCGCTATACCATCACTCAGAAAAAGGAATCCGTCTGGATTGCGCAGCGAAACGGCCGCACCAAAGACGGAATGGATGCCACGGACCAGGGAATCGTGAAGATGTTCGGCCTGTCCGGAACCTCCGACAGGGTGCATTCGATGGCGGAACTGAACATCTGCCCGCTCAGCATTTCCTACGAATGGGAGCCGTGCGACGTGCTCAAGGCGCTGGAACTGTATGCCCGTTCTTCGGGACAACCCTATATCAAGAAGCCGGGAGAAGATTTCAACAGCATCCTTACCGGCATCCAGCAGCAGAAGGGACGCGTGCATATTGAAGTTTGCAAACCCCTCTCCGAGGAAGAGATGGAACCGCTGCGTCACCTTCCCGCCGCCGCGTTTAACCGCGAAGTTGCCTCCCTGATTGACTCCCGCATCCTTCCCGCCTACAGGCTGTATCCCAACGCGTATATCGCGGCGGACATCCTTTCCGTCAAGCGTTCCTACGGTTATACTCCTTCCGAGTATAAAGCCTTCCAGGAGCATCTGGCCCCTTTGAAGGATTACCCGGAAGAACTCCGCGACATCCTCCTGCACATTTACGCGAACCCGCTTCTGAGAAGGAATCAATAGTTGAAGCTGGAACCTCCCAGGAATTCCCGTAGCAGCGATGTTGCGGGAATTTCTTTGTCCGGCACGGGCGTGAAGTAGTGGATGAACTTGAGCAGGCGGTGTGACTCGGAATACTCGGGACAGTTCTGGGGAACACTCCTGAGGATGGGTTCTGCGTGGTTCTTGAGAACCGCGAATTCAATCAGATAGGCCGAGTTGAACATGGCGTCGGCCGTTTCCTGATAAGGGTAAATCCATTTTTCCTCGGCATCCAGCACGTTCTGCCAGTTGGAAATGGATTCCCGGGCGGTAAAGGCGCCCTTGTTGTAGTCGCGGACAATGCGCCTGAGGAGGCGGTTGTCACTGGTGGGGATCCAGTTGTGGTCGTCCAGGAGGGTGCCGGTGAGGGTATTGATGAAGATCTTGAATTTGGCGCTTTCCGGAATCTTTTCCGTAAGTCCGGGATTCAGGGCATGGATTCCTTCGATCAGGAGGATGCGGCCTTCTCCCAGCCGGAGTTTCTTGCCGTTGTATTCCCTGAGGCCGGTGACGAAATTGAATTCGGGGACGGACACTTCCTCGCCGTCGACCAACTTCATGATGTCGCTTTCCATCAGGGCGTGGTCTACCGTGTCGAAATTGTCGAAATCATAGCTTCCGTCGGGGAATTTGGGGGTATCCACCCGGTTCACGAAGTAGTCGTCCGTACTCATGGACATCGGCTTGAGGCCGCAGGCTTTGAGCTGGATGGAAAGCCGCTTGCAGAAAGTGGTTTTTCCGGAAGAGGAGGGCCCGGTGATGAGGACTACTTTCAGGGGCTTGTCGCTGCGGTAGCGGCGGTCGATCTCTTCTGCGATCTGGACAATCTTCTTTTCCTGCAGGGCCTCGGCAATCTGGATGAGCTCGCTGGCACGTCCGTTCAGAAAGGCCTCGTTCACATCTCCGACGGTGGAAAGTCCCATGATGATGTTCCAGCGGAGATTCTCCTTGAACATCTCGAAGGTCTTGGGCTGGTCGATGAATTCCTGCATGCGGGAAGGGTCTTCGCGGCTGGGAAGCTGCAGCAGGAGACCGTCATGATAGGGGCGGAGCCCCCATACGGTGAGATAGCCTGTCGAAGGGACCAGCTTGCCATAATAGTAGTCCGAAGTATCGCCCAGCGTATAGTAGTCCGTATAGGCTTCTCCGCTGGTCTCCAGCAGGCGGACCTTGTCGTAGAATCCGGCTTTGCGGAATTCCTTGATGGCCCGGTCGGTCTGTACGTCGTACCGGTGGAAAGGCATGTCCTTTTCTACCAGTTCCCGCATCCGCTCCGCCAGCACCGTGACGTCATCCGGCGTCACATCGCTTCCGTCGGCCTTGTGGAGATGGCAGAAATAGCCGTGCGAGATGGGATGCTCCATGTAAAGCTTGCTGCCCGGGAACACGTCCGTTGCGGCCTTGAACAGCAGGAAACAGATGGAACGGCAGTAGACCCGCATGCCGCTGGACTCCCTGACATCGATGAACTCGATATCCTTGTTCTGATAGACCTTGAATTTGAGGCCTTGGGATACATTGTTCACCTTGGCCGAGATGATGGGGTAGGGGCGCTCAAATTCAAATTCGGAGAGCATTTGCAGAAGGGAAGTGCCTTCCGGGAAACGCTTCGATTCCTTTGTGTTCTTGCAATAGACCTGGACCATATTCCTGAACTGTTATTTGTTTTCCTGTTTTTCCAGATAAGTGACCACGTCGGCCACGGTTTCGAATTGGGCCAGAGCCTGGTCGGGGATTACGATTCCATACTGGTCTTCGATCCGCATGAGCAGCTGGAGGATGTCGAGCGAATCGGCTCCGAGGTCTTTCATGATCCGGGATTGGAGCGTAATCTTTTCCGGCGCAACGCGCAGTTGCCTGGCAAGGATGGTCTGTACTTTCTCAAACATAGTTATCAGTCTTCGTAGTGTTCGTATTTGGCGATTTCGGTTTCAATCTTTTCCGACAGGGCGGAAACTTCCATCCTGTAGGCCTGTTCGATGCATTTTTCCACGGCGACGGCCTTGGAGGAGCCATGTCCTTTGACCACCACCTTGGAGGTGCCCAGAAGCACGCTGCCGCCGTAGTTCTGGTAATTCATGAACGCTTTCTCTTCGGCGAACATCCGCTTCATCAGCAGGGCTCCGATCTTATAGAGCGTGCGGGAGAAAATGTCTTTTTTCAGCTTCTTCAACAGTTCCAGGGCAGTGCCTTCCGTGGTCTTGACCAGCACGTTGCCGGAGAAGCCGTCGGCGACCACCACGTCGTAGCGGCCGGACAGGAGATTCCGGCTTTCCATGTTTCCGACGAAACGGACAGATGCTGTCTCCTGGAGGAGCCTGTAGGTCTCCTGGCGGATTTCATCGCCTTTTTCGGCCTCTTTCCCGACATTCAGGAGCGCGACGCGCGGCTCTTCGATTCCATAGACATTCTTCATGTAGAGGCTGGCCATGATGGCAAACTGGCGCAGATGGGCCGATGTCACCGTAAGGTTGGCACCGCTGTCGCAGATGCCTACCAGACCACCCTCCATGGTGGGGAGGATGGGGCAGAAGGCAGGGCGGATGACCCCAGGGATGCGGCCCAGGCGGACCAGAGCCCCTGTCACCAGCGCGCCGGTGGACCCGGTGGACACCATGCCCGCGATATCGTCCCTGTCGCGAAGGAGGATGATGCTTTTCATCATGGACGAGTTCCTCTTCAGGCGGACTG
This sequence comes from Bacteroidales bacterium, assembly GCA_017471085.1. The sequence continues at coordinate 19,121 of JAFUWW010000045.1, forward strand.
CGTCGGTGGGTTTCTCGTCGCAGCCGATCACTTCCGGGGCATGGATGATTTCCAGGCGGGAGGGGTCGTATTCCCGTCCTTTCAGCAGATTTACCAGCACGGCCTCGTCGCCGGCGAGCATCAGGTACAGGTCGGGCGTCTTGCGGAGGGCGCTGAGGGCGGCCTCCACCGGGGCTTCGGGACAGTGGTCTCCTCCGAAGCAGTCTACGATGATCTTGATCATGCGAGTTTCTTTACGTAGGCTCTGTATCGTTTATGGACCACCCTCCGGAACCGTTTCCACTGGTTCTGAATGGCGTAGTTCTCTTCCAGGTTCAGGTTGGTATCGGCCCATTTCAGGTGGGGATTCTCCTTCAGCATGCGCATGATGGCGACGGAGAGTGCGGCGGAAATGCCGCGGTTCAGGTATTCCGGATCTACGCCGATGACGCAGAGGTCGATGACCTCGGGCTTCCTCAGGCACTGCAGCAGCCGCCAGATGACTCCGGGGGTGAGATGCCCCCGCGTACCGGCGAGCGCCTTGGTCAGGGATGGAATGCCGATGCCGAAGCATACCGGCCGTCCGCTCTCGTTCAGGATGACGGCCGAGTACTTGGGGCTGATCACCAGGCCGAAGTTCTCCACCATCAGTCTCCGCATGCCGTCCGTGAAGGGAACGGTGCCGTAAAGGCCTTCATAGGATTTGTCGATAAGGTCGAAAATGCCGTCTGCATATTTGTCCAGCAGGTCTTTCCCGTTTTTCGACTCTCCGAAGCGGAGGTGGTAGCGCTTGAAGATGAATTCCGTAAGCTGCTGCATCTCTTCCAGCGTTTCGTCGCTTTCGGCCCCGAACAGTTTGGAGCCTGTCCAGTCCACCTCTTTCTCGAATCCCAGGTCTTCGACATGGCGCTGGTAGTAGGCGGCATTATACTGGGCCTCAAAGGTGGCGGGCTCGTCGAACCCCTCTACCAGCAGGCCTTCTTTCTCAAGGTCCGAATAACTCAGCGGGCCCACCAGCGTATCCATGCCTTTGCTCCGGGCCCATTGCTCCGCCTTGGAAAAGAGCGCACGGGAAACTTCCAGGTCGTCGACCACGTCGTACCGGGTGAAACGGCAGCGGCGCTCTCCGTTGCGCTTGTTGGCGTCTTTCTGGATGATGCACTGGATGCGGCCGACCATCTTTCCGTCTTTATAGGCATTGAAGAAAGCACTTTCGCAGCTGCCGTTGTACACGTAGTCTTCGCGGAAAATCTTCTTCTCGTCCATGTACAGGGGCGGAACGAAGTTTTTGTTTCCGCTGTACAGGTCCAGCGGAAAGTTCAGGAACTCTTTCTGTTCCTTCTTGCTGACGGCGTTTCTGACTTCAATCATGGGATCACCGGTGTTTGGCGTGGAAGCAGACACCTACTCCGTTGGGGCCGCAATGGCTGCCTGCCGTAGGGTTCACATCGACGTATTCGATCCGCTGGGGACCGAATTTGTTGGTGATCATCTTGCCCACTTCGTGCGCGATCTGGGGTGAGTCGGAATGGCCGATGCAGATGCGGTGGGCGGAGATGTCGTCTCCCAGTTCCTCCACCGTCTTCACCAAGCGCAGCATGGCGTTCAGCCGGCCTTTTTCGCTGCCGACCGAGACCATCTTGCCCTCCTGGCTCATGTGGATGATGGGCCGGATGCCGATGAGGGTGCCCATGGCCGCCGTGAGCCCGCTGACGCGGCCGCTCCGGCGGAAGAACTTGAGGTCGTCGGCAAAGAAATACATGGCGAAGTGGTCTACCTCTTCCGCTGCCCAGGCAAGAATTTCGTCCAAGGTCTTGCCCTCTTTCACCAGGTCTCCCACCTCCCGGACGATGTTGTAGCTGATGGTGGTGATGCCTTTCGTGTCGATTTCCTCGAAACGGGTTCCGGGGTACTTCGCTTTCAGTTCAGCCACGGCCTGGTCCATCACGTCGAAGGTGTTGGTCATGGCACGGGAGAAGTGGACATACAGGATGTCGTTCCCTTCCTTGAAGTCTTCTTCGAAATACCGGATGTACCTTTCCTTGGAGATGGCGCTGGTGGAGGGCAGAACCCCGCCCCGCAGCACGTCATAGAAAGCGTGGGCGTCGAAGGTCCGGAAGTCTTCGTAGGGGTAGACTGTCTTTGCCTCGATGCTGTAGGGCATAGAAATCAACTTGTAACCGTACTCGGCCGCAATCGCGGGGGTAATGTCGGTATCGGTGTCAGTATAAATCTTTAGCATGGCAAAAAAGAATTAGCAAAGTACAAGTATGTAATCGTAGACGGGCTGTCCGCCGTCCAGAAGGATCACCTCGCTGAGCGGACACTCCTGTTCGAGACGTTTTTGGGCAGTTTCGGCCTCTTCCCTGGATACACCGGCCCCGGAAAGAAGCAGGACGATGTCGCTGGAAGAGGCGTTCAGTTTGGAGGAGAGGGACAGCAGCGCCGTGAGACGGTCTCCGCTGCCACAGAGGATATCTTTCCCGGAGAGGCCCAGCCAGTCGCCTTCTTTCCCGGCTTCCGAATCCCGGATGGCCCTGGATATCAGGCCGGTAGTAACGGAAGCCGCGGCAGCGGTGAGCATTTCCACGGTCTGGTCTGCCGGAAGGTCCGGCTGCAAGTTGGCCAGGGCGTAGTACCCTTCTCCCAGCGTTTTTGTGGGAATGACTTTTACCTGGGATCCGGTATAGAGTTCCGCCGCCTGGCGGGCGGTCAGGAGGATGTTGCTGTTGTTGGGGAATACCAGGACCACATCGGCCGATGCCGTATCGAAGGCTTCTAGGAACTTCTCCACAGGAGGATTCATGGTCTGGCCGCCTTCAATCACCACGTCGGCGCCCATCTCCCGGAATGTGTCGGTAAGCCCTTTTCCCGAGGCGACAGTCACGACGCCCAGCGCCTTGTGCTGCCTCCTGAACCTTTCATCCATGTGGTTCTCGTGATGCTGGAGGGTCATATTCTCCACCTTAATGGTGAGGAATTCGCCCCATTCCCGGCATTTGGTAAGGATGGATCCGGGATCCTTGGTATGGATGTGCACCTTTACGATACTTCCGTCGCGGAAGAACACCAGGGAATCGCCCTGGTCGGCGAGCCAGTCGGAAATGACGGTTTCATCGAAGGAGGCAACGTCTTCTTTGGCATTCTGCAGGCGGAGAAGGAACTCCGTGCAATAGCCGAACTCCAGCACGCTGTCTTCCGTAAATGCATTGAAATCAACCGTTTTTGCCTGTGGTGCGGAATCATCTTCCATCAGGAGACTCTCTCCGTGCAGGGCCGACCGCATTCCTTCCCAGATGCACAGAAGGCCTGCTCCGCCGCTGTCCACCACGCCCGCTTTCCGAAGAACATCCAGCAACTGCGGCGTATGCTGCAGCGAAAGGTCCATGCCGGCGATCATCAGGTCGAAGTATTCTTCCAGGGACGAGGAACGGTCCGCCGCGGCGACGCCTTCCCTGAGGACGGTGAGGATGGTGCCTTCGACCGGCTGGGAAACAGCATGGTAGGCCGATTCCACGCTGGCGCGCATAGCCGCCGAGAAAGCATCCGTATCGGCCTCTTTCAAGCCTTCAAAGCCTTTGGCCATGCCGGCGAAGATCCGGGAAAGGATGACGCCGGAATTGCCCCTGGCCCCGAGAAGCATGCCCCGCGAGACGGAACCGGCCATCTCGGCCAGCTTGTTTCCTGCGGCATGGGTGCCGGCTTCCATGGTCATGAACATATTGTCGCCCGTATCGCCGTCGGGGATGGGGAAGACGTTCAGGTCATTGATGGCCTGCCGGTTCTGGGCGAGGCGTGCGGCTCCGCTACGGACGAGGTTCAGGTATAGGTCTGCAGTCAGGTTCATGGTCCTTTAGTCTTTGATGCGGAAACTTCTGCGGAAGAAAGGAATCTTGCAGAGCTTTCTGAAAACGAAAGGTTCCAGCGAGTAGGTGATGAGGATGGTGGAAGCCATGCCGATGAGGGTGATCAGGCCGATGGAATGGATGGCCGGATGCGTGGCGAAAATCAGGGACGACACTACGATGACCAGCACCAGCGCCGAGAAGAAAATGGCCACTTTATGGTATTCCAGCGTCTTTTTTTCGCCATCCCGCGCTTCTTTCAGCAGCCCCTCCATCACAAAGATGCTGTAATCCACGCCGATGCCGTAGATGAAGGTGGAGATGACAATGTTGATCAGGTTGAATTCCAGGCCGGAGATGGCCATGAAACCCTGCATCACGTACCAGCTGATGAACATGGGGAAAAATGCGATGAGGGAGATCCAGAGGTTCCTGAACGAGATGAGCAGGACGATGAGCACGAACAGGCTGGATATCCAAAGGGTGGTGGAGAAGTCGTCGTGGACGATTTCCACCATGTCGCGGCAATAATAGAACGGTTCGAGGACAATTACGTTGGGATTGGCCGTCACGGCGTCCCAGACGGCGTCCTGGTCTTCCAGCTCATAGGAGACATCCGTAAAAACCATGAAACGGCCGCTTTCCTGCTGCTCTATGTAGTTGGACAGCAGACCAGCGGGGACGATGCCGGATGCGTACAGGTCGCCGGGCTCGTAATCGGCTTCGACCAGGCTGAAGAATGGCTCGAAAAGATAGGGCTGCAGGTTGTGCTCGATGGCCGAGCGGTTCAGGACCGGGCGCAGCTTTTCTATCCTTTCCGGTGTCCAGAACGCTTTCCATGCCTGGATGCGTTCCACCTGGTTTTTCTCCGGACGGAAAAGCATGTGGGTGACGGGGACGAACCCCTTTACCAGACCGCTTTCCTTGAGGGATTCCAGTGACTGGTACAAGTTGTCGTTGTAAGTGAGCGCCTCGTCCAGGTTGTCTTCCGACCAGGCGGCGAAATACATGTGGGCGAATCCGTCGGCGTTTTTCTCGTTATAGAGATTCTGGCTTTCCGTCAGTTCGGGGTTGTCGTAGTCCAAGTTCCGCAGGTCGTTGTCGAATTTGACCCTGGGGCTGAAAACAATACCGACGACGATAACGGCCACAAGGCCGAGGATGAACCAGGATTTGCGGTCCCAGGGAAGGTTGTTGATTCTCTCGACCAGGGGGAATCCGTGCTCCCGCTTGAATTTGATCTGCTCCTTCCGGAGGAAGTGGGGCAGGAATACCAGGGCGAAGAAGGTATTGCCAAGCAGGGCGAAGGTGGCAAAAAGACCGAAATCCCTCAGCAGGTCACTCTCCGTGAACAGCAGGCCCATGAAGGCGCCGACCGTCGTGATGCAGCCGAGAAAGACGGGCGTGGATTCGTCCTTGAGCATCTTTTCCGCATCGCCCACGTAATAGAAATGGATGAGCACATGCAGGCAGTAACTGATGGCGACACCCAGGACGATGGCGCCGAGGCCGAGGGCCATCAGCGACATATAGCCCTTGATCCAGTAGATGCAGGCCAGGGAGAATACCGTACCGTAGACGATAGGAAGTACCTGCTGCCAGACGAAGGTGAGGCTGTGGAAACTCAGAAGGATGATCACCAGGATGACAAGAAGGGAAAGGCCTACAGTCCAGAACACGTCATTTTTGATGGTGGAAGCATTGGAGACGCTGCCTTGTGGATTGCCGTGGATGTAAAGCCGGATGTCCGGATGGGCCTGCTCGTATTCCTTCTGTGTTTTCCGGATCATCTTCACCATCCTGCCGGCCATTCCGGAATCCATCGGGTCGAAACTGGGGGAGATGAAGGCGAGTGCCACGGTTTTGTCCGGGCAGAAAAGGTGGCCGTCTTCCAGGGTGAACCCGCCGATGGAGCCGTCCTTGCCAAGGATGTTCTCCATGACAATTTCCCGGAGCCCCAGCGGATCCATGGCCGCAAGCTGCGTGTCGGTTCCGGTTTCATCGGCCATGACCAGCCGGTAGTTTTCTTCCATCTGCGCGTCGATGGCTTCCTTGCCGAGGCGTTTCTCGATCTCATCGTACCACCGCACGTCTACCAGCGTGGGCAGATGGGTGAGTCCGAAGTCCATGGCGTCCATGGCCATTTCCGTATCCAGGGAAGAGAGGATGCCGGCGATGTAGTGCGTGGAACTGTCTTTCTTCTCCAGAATGCCACAGAATTCTTCTACGGCATTCCCGAGCGCGGAAGCTTCCACAGGGTTCTCCGGATTGCGGGAGGTAACCTGGATGAATACTTTGTCTTTCAGTTCTATCTCACTGAAGGCCAGTTCGTTGTCTGTTGAGGAGCGGGGAAGCAGCTTGACGATGTCCTCTTCCAGGCGGATCTTGAATCCGAACCAGGCGAAAACCAGGGTGCTGGCGATCATCAGGACATACATCAGGGCCTTATGCCCCTTGAAGAAGTTATAGACAGGCAGGAATATTCTGTGCATGCTTTGTTTCAAGTATTTTATCTTACAAAGATAAGGATTAATGAGCAGAAAAAAAAGAAGGTCCTAACCCTAAGGGTTAGAACCTCCATGATTTCCGGGTGAAAAATCCTAAAAACGATCCATCAGGCAGAAAATCCGGCCCTGTACCTCCTCGATGGTGCCCACTCCGTCAATTTCGTTGTACCTTCCGGCTTCTTTGTAAAAACCGATGAGGGGCTCCGTTTTGGCGTGATAAGTGCGGATGCGGTTTTCCACTACCTCCGGGCGGGCGTCATCGGCCCGGCCTTCTATCCGGGCACGGTGGGCGATGCGTTCCTGGATGAGCGGGTCCGGGATCATGATGGACACGCAGGCTGTGACAGCCTCTCCATTCTTGGCCAGCATCTTGTCCAGGGCCTCCGCCTGGGCGATGGTGCGGGGGAAGCCGTCCAGCAGGAAACCGTCCACTCCCTTTACGGTCTGGAACTTGGATTCGATCATGCCTTCCACGACCTCGTCCGGCACAAGTTCACCGGCTTCGATGAGGGCTTTGGCCTTGAGTCCGAGGGGGGTGCCCTGGGCTATCTCGCTTCGGAGGAGTTCCCCGGTGGAAAGATGACAGAGATTGTAGCGCGCTACCATAGCGCCGGCCTGGGTGCCTTTCCCGGCGCCCGGAGGACCGAAGAGAATGTAGTATTTCATATCAGGAAATGTTTAGTCGTCAAGTACATAAATGTCTTTGATGTTGCGGCCCAGGTCATCGTAATCCAGGCCGAAACCTACGATGAACCGGTTGGGGATCTCCATGGCCACATAGTCCAGTTTTACTGATTTTTTGTATACCTCCGGTTTTACCAGCAGGGTGCATACTTTGACTTCCGCCGCCCCCAGTTTGCTCAGCTGACCGGTGATGGCCTCGATGGTGTTTCCGGTATCCACAATGTCCTCCACCACGATGATCCGACGGCCTTTGTAGTTATAGCCGGCAGCCAGGTCTCCCTGCACTTCACCCGTTGACTGCGTTCCGACATACGATGACATTTTAACGGCCTTGAAAACACAGGGAAAATCAATGCGTTTCATGAGTTCGGCCGCAAAGATGACAGCTCCGTTGAGCGTGCACAGAAGTACGGGAGCGTCGGCTTCGGAAACGCCGGCATAGTCCTGGTTCAGGCGTTCGGCCACCTTGTCGATGGCCTTTTCAATCTCTTCGTTGGGAATGAAAGGCCGGAAGCGTTTGTCGTGAAGGGTGATTCTGTTGTCCATGTTTTTTCGGTTGATTCTACAAATTTAATAAAAAACACGTAAAAAACCGTTCGAAACAGCACAAGTTATCAACAGAAGGTGTGCATTCCCGTTTTTCTTCTTTACCTTGGCCCCATGAGAAAGATGTTTTGCGCGATGGTTTTATGGCTGCCGTCCCTGGTGGTGGCGGCTCAGGAAGAGGATGTCCTACGGGCGGCCCTGTATCTGTCCGGAGCCTCTTCGGCGGAGGAGATTCCCGTCGGGTGGACCGATCAGCTGGAGGGACTGCCGGCTGTCCGGATCAACAGCCCGAACCTCAGGAGCGGAATCCTGCTTTCGGATTACCAGGTGGCCTCTGTCAAGGATTACCGCGCTTCGGCGGGGGATATCCTTTCCTGGGAGGAGCTTGCCCATGTGGATGGATTCTCACAGGAGGCGGTCGTTGCACTGAAGCCTTTTCTTTCGTTATATTCTTCCCGGCTTCCGGGAGCTTCGGATACAGTCAAGGTGAAAGGGACGGTGATGGTGCGCGGCACCCTCTCCTCCGCGGGCGTAAAAGCCCGGGTAACGGGACAATCCTGGCGCGCAGGAGGAGCCTGGCGTGGCAAGGATGGTACTTTTCACGCCTCGGCGGAAGGACGGGCGGGAAGGTGGGTGCTCGGTGATTTCAACCTGCGTTTCGGGCAGGGACTGGCGCTTTGGAGCGGCTTTTCAATGACGAGCCTTTCTACGGTAGATGCCTTCCTATGGCGTCCGAACGGCATTTCTCCGGCTTGGTCGTATCTTTCGTCGGCCTTGAACAGAGGCGTGGCTTACGAGTATTCGGCGCCCTGTTGGCGGGGCTCGGTTTTTGCCACCTTGGACGGACTTTTCGGGAGCCACGGTGAGTGGCTGGGCCGATATGGCCAGATCGGGACGACGGCTGTCTGGTCCCGTTCCGCCGGACTGTCCGTATCGTTGGACGGGCGCCTGAACTGGAGAGGGACGGATTCGGCTTTTGAGGTCGCCTGGAAACCGGGTTCACTCGCTTTCAAATCGGCCTTCCGCTGCCAGGTGGGGGACGGCGGGAAGCTGGCGGTGCAGGGAAGGGCCGTTCCCAGCCGGTTTTCCGGAAAAAAGCACGGAGAATATGCTCTTGCCGCCGGCGGGAGTTACCGGTCGGGCCGATGGGTGCCGCTGCATGGCAGATCCGGCTTTGGCAGCAGCATCCCCGCCCATGAAATCTCCCTGACCGTAGAGGCCGCCTTGCTCCCCGTTCCCTCCGCCGATCCTGGGCGTCTCCAGGTTCGGGTATACGGCAACTGGAAATGGCAACTGTCGGGCCTGTGGTCGCTGGCCTTCCGCTTTACGGAACGTTACCGCAATTACGAACCCTCCCGAACTGGACTTCGGGCCGATCTGCATCTTGGGGCAGGTCCCTGGCTGTCCGTATGGAGACTGGAAGGAGTTCACTGTGAAGGACTCGGCGGGCTGGGCTACTGGGAGGGCGGATACAAGGACGATACCCTGGCCGGATACCTGCGGCTGACCGGCTTTTTCATCGACCGGTGGGCCGACCGCATCTACAGTTATGAAAGGGACGCTGCCGGGACTTTCTCCGTCCCCGCTTATGCCGGAAGGGGCTGTGCCATTTCGCTCGTCGGATCCTGGAAGCACCGCTTCCGCCATTGCACGCTCCGTGCCACGCTCCGGAGCGCGTTGTCATACAGGGCAGGCAGGCCGCTTGCCCCGACGCTGAATGCCCAGCTCCAGGCCGACTGGTAACTTACTTTTTCCCGACTTTCAGGCGTTTCCCGACAGAAAGGAAATCGCTTTTCATGTTGTTCCAGCTCTTGAGCTGCTTTACCGTCGTGTGGTATTTCCGGGCGATCTTGCCCAAGTTGTCACCGGATTTCACCGTGTAATAGACCCACTGGCCGGTGCCGCTGGAAGATGCGGATGCGGTAGGGCGGCGGGTTTTGCCGACCATTTCGCGGCCGTCGGCCACTTTTTCCGAGAAGAGGACATCGGCCTTGTACCGGGCGATGGAGTCCTGCTGGTCCAGGAAGGCGGCGGTATAGTCGAAGGGAAGGCGGAGCACCACGTCTTCCGAGGCTCCGGGAATGATGTCCTTGTGGAACTGGGGGTTCAGGTCGCGGACGTCGTCCAGGGGAATTCCCAGCACTTCGCTGATCTGCCGCATGTGCAGGTTCCTGCGCACGTGGAAGGTGTCCACATACACGGGGAGTGCCACCGGATCGGCCTGGAGGCCATATTCTTTGGCATAGGTAAAGGCGTACATGGCTCCCACCATGGCGGGTACATAGCCGCGGGTCTCGCGGGGGAGATAGTCGTAGATGGACCAGAAATCCCTTTTTCCGCCGGCGCGCTTGATGGCCTTGTTTACATTGCCAGAGCCGCAGTTATAGGACGAGATGGCCAGCGACCAGTCGCCGAAGATCCGGTATGCGTCCCGCAGGTAGCGGGCGGCTGCATCGGCCGAAAGGACGGGATCCATACGCTCGTCCAGGTAGGAATCGATGCGGAGGCCGTAATTGATGGCGGTGCGGTACATGAACTGCCAGGTGCCGCGGGCGCCGGCCTTCGATTCCGCCCGGGGATTCAGGGCACTCTCGATGATGGCCATGTATTTGAGCTCCAGCGGGAGGTCGTAGCGGCGGAAGGTCTCTTCGAAGATGGGCATGTAGTAATTGGCCAGGCCCATCATCTCGGCCATCTTCCTGGGCATTTTCTCCGAATAGAGCACCATGTAGTTCTTCACGGTCTCGTTATAGGGGAGGGAAATGAAGGCGTTCATGTTTTCCAGGCGCGACATCAGCACCGAATCCGGCACGTCGGTGGTGAAAACCACGGAATCCATGTTGTAACCGTCGTCCCTGGCCGAATTCAGGTTGCGGTGCATGTACCACCGGCTCAGCAGGCTGTCGGTGGAAGCGTCGGCCGCGTCGTACTCTTCCATGGCGAACGACATTTTGTTCTCGTTCTCACCGGAGAGCAGTTCGGAAATCTCTTCCCGCTCTTCCTGCTCCTGCCGAAAAGCATCCACGGCAGCCTCCAGTTCCTCTATCCGCTGGCGCAACTGCTCGTTCTCCGCCTCCAGTTGCTTACGGGTTTTCCGTCCCTCGGGGGCAGCGGAGGACCAGACTCCTATCAAAACGGTCAAAAAGGTTAGGATCAGTCGTTTACTCATGTGTTCGTCTTAAAATTTAAAACCGAGCGTCATGCCGAGCGCAGGCGGGGCCGATGCATACTGCATAGGCTGGATGGAAGGCTCCAGATGCATGGTGAGGCTGTCTGACACTTCGAAATCCTGCATATAGGCGAAGACATTGGCATCTATCACCTGAATCAGGTAGAACAGGGCGGTGAACAGGATGGAATAATCCCTGTACCTGCGGTAGACGTCACGGTAATATTTCGCATTTTCCGCAGTCTGGGGAGGCCTCTCGACGTCCGGGTCCGTGGATGTGGCCATGTTGTGGATCCATTTCCACCGCTGGTACTGGACGTTGTTGTCGTGCCAGAAATAGGCGCCGCCGGCTATCAGTCCGTAATACAGAGGCAGTTTCCAGGCTTCTCCATTGTAGATCTGCCCCAGTCCCGGCAGCAGCAGCGAGTAGAAAGTGGCTTTGGCGGGGCTGGGATGCCGCGTTTCGTCCTTGTAACTCACGATGCCGTCCATGAAGGACCCCCAGTAAGAGAGGGCGGCCCCTGCATACGCGATGGTGCTATAGGTCTGGTACCGGGATTCACCGGTTTTCTGGAACTGCTGGTTGAAATGGATGCCGAGGCCTACGCCGGCTCCGATTCCGCCGTAAATGACGGGCAGTTTCCAATACTGCCGGTTGTAGATCTGAAATCCGCCCACCATTACCGTAGAGCCGATGGCCAGGTTCCGCATGGAAGCCTTGCGCTTATGGGTGACGCCGCCGATAAATTCTTTGAAACTGAATAGTTTGGAGCTGTCTGCATCGGCCGTGAGGGTGTCGGCGTAACTCTGTGAAAAAGCGTCGCGCTTGAACTGGTCGTCCCTGTACTGGGCCTTGAGGGGCAGCACAAGGAGGACGGCGACGGAAAGCGCTATGAGATGCCGGATGTCCATTATTCGGCAAAAGAATTAAGGAAGTCCTGCATCTGCTCGTCGGAATCGAACTTGATGGTGAGCGTCCCTTTCCCGGCAGCATTCCGCTTCAGGGAAATATTCTCTCCGAAATACCTTCCGACATGCTCCAGAAGCCGGTAATACATATCCGGGAGTTCCTGAGGCTCTCCGTCCTTGGATGCCTTTTCCCGGGGATTCCCGGAAAGGTGCTTGACCTTCTCTTCCAACTGCCTGACCGAGAGTCCGTTCCTGACAATCAGGTCGCACAGCGATTCCTGTACGGCGGGATTCTCCACTCCGAGGAGCACTTTGGCATGGCCCACGCTTACAAGGCCGACCTTCAGGTCGTGCTGGACTTTGGCGGGCAGTTTCAGCAGGCGGAGCTGGTTGGCTACGGAGGCGCGTTTCTTGCCCACCCTGTCCGCCATCTGCTCCTGGGTAAGGCGGCATTCCTCCATCAGCCGCTGGTAACTCATGGCCACTTCGATGGGGTCCAGGTTCTCCCGCTGGATGTTTTCCACGATGGCCATTTCCAGCATGCCCTGTTCCGAGGCGTCACGGATATAGGCAGGTATCATGTCCATGTGGGCCATGATGGATGCCCTGTAGCGGCGTTCCCCGCTGATTATCTGATATTTGTCGCCTTTCCTTCGCACCGTGATGGGTTGGATGAGCCCGAAGGTGCGGATGGATTCCGCCAGCTCCTGCAGGGCTTCATTGTCGAAGTTCATGCGGGGCTGGTATGGATTGGGTTCGATCATGTCCACCGGAATGCGGAGCACGTCGGAAGTATCCTGCGGTTTTCCTTCCTTGGAAACCACTTCCTTGTTGATATATCCTACCGGCTGGCGAAGCTGTGAAAGGTCTTCACCGCCCAGGAGGGCACCCAGTCCCTTTCCCAGGCCGAATTGGTTCTTAGGCATCTGGCTTTTCGTTTTTGTCAAGGACTTCCTTGGCGAGGTTCAGATAATTGGACGTTCCGTTGTTCATCACGTCATACAGGATGATGGGCTTTCCATAGGAGGGAGCCTCCGACAGGCGGATGCTGCGCTGGATGATGGTATTGAACACCATGTCCTTGAAATGCTCCCGCAGTTGCATCACCACCTGGCTGTGCACCTTGGTGCGTCCGTCGAACATGGTGACCACGAATCCCTCGATGGTGAGGGCCGGATTGATGCCGTTCTGCACCAGACGGATGGTCTGGATCAGTTTGGCGAGGCCTTCCAGGGCGAAGAATTCCGGCTGGACGGGAATCATGACGGAGTCCGCCGCCGTGAGGCAGTTCACCGTAATGAGGCCGAGGGAAGGGGAGCAGTCGATGATGATGTAGTCGTAATTGTCCCGGATGGGAGCGAGGGCCTTTTTGAGCACGCTCTCACGGTCCTGCCAGTTGAGCATTTCGATCTCCGCGCCCACCAGGTTGATGTGCGAGGGAATCATGTGCAACTTGGGGAGTTCCGTCTGGATAAGAGCGTCCGTGACGGAAATCTTGCCGATCAGGATTTCATACAAGGTGCGCTTCTCTCCGTTTTCCGGGTCGAAGTTGAGCCCCGAGGTGGTATTGGCCTGCGGATCTGCGTCGATGATGAGGACATTCTTTTCCAGGACAGCCAGTGAGGCCGCGAGGTTGATGGCCGTGGTGGTTTTACCCACACCGCCCTTCTGATTGGCTATTGCAATGATTTTGCCCATAAAGTAAAAATTACCGCTGTCATTCCCGGCCTGACCGGGAATCTAAAATACAAAGTTAGCAATAAATTCCGGAATCCCCGCAAAAAATGTTCCACAAAGTTCCACGCTTCAGGCGGGATCCACGTCAATTACGATGTGTCCCATGTACTTGCGCTCCTTTTCAAAGGCTGCGACAGTCCTGGCAAGGGCCTCTTTGTTGGCCACAAGCGCCTTGTTGCGGGGCAGCATGATGCGGATCTGCCGGATGTACTGGTCGGCGACGCGGTCGGGGGCAGGGGGATAAGGCCCCACCACGCTCTGAACCGGGAGTTTTGCGGAAAGGGCCGATGCCAGTTCACGGGAAAGGAAGTCCAGCCTTTTCTCAGAGGTGTCACGCACGATCACATGCACCAGCCGGGTATAGGGCGGATATTGGAAAAGCAGCCGTTCCTGAAGCATGAGGGCGGTACGGTCCCGGGTGAATTCCCCGAATACCGGATGTTCCGGTTCCCGGGTCTGGATGACAAATAGACCCTTCTCTCCCCGCCGTCCGCTCCGGCCCCGGAACTGCTCCAGCAGCTGAATGGCGCGTTCATCAGCCCGGAAGTTTTGCTGGGCGAGGATATTGTCGGCCTGGATAATGCCGACAAGACCCAGGCGGTCAAAGTCAAACCCTTTCGTAATTATTTGTGTTCCAACAAGTATATCTATTTCACCTTTAGAAAAGCTTCGGAGCGTGGCGGTCGCTTCTGCGCGGTTGTCGCTGTCAACTCTGGCGATGCGGGCATCGGGGAAAACCTCCTGCAGCTCCTCTTCTATTTTCTGCGTACCGGCCCCCAGAGGCTGCAGCTCTCCGCCGCATTTTCCGCAAGCTCCTGTGAAGGGCTCCGTATGGCCGCAATAATGGCAAACAAGCCTGTCCGGGCCTTTGTGCAGGCTCAAGGAAACATGGCAGTGGGGGCATTTGGGGATGGTGCCGCACTCGGCACATTGGACTGAGGGTGCATAGGAGCGTCGGGAGCGCAGCAGAAGCGCCTGCCGCCCCGTATCCATCGTCCTTCTGATCTCTTCCAGCAATTTGAGGGAAAGATGGCCGACCATGCCCCTTTTCCTGCGCTCTGCAATGGTGTCGATAATCTGGATTCCAGCCTCTTCCCCTTTATAGAAGCGTTCCTTTAGGTCGACCTTTATAAAGATTCCATTTTCAGCATTATAAAGCGATTCAAGGGAAGGAGTTGCACTGCCCAGCACGACATGGGCACCATGGATGCCGGCCAGCATGATGGCGCTTTCCCTGGCCTGATATCTGGGGGCGGGGGAATCCTGCTTGTAGGAGCTGTCGTGTTCCTCGTCCACGATGACGAGACCGAGGTTCCGGTGCGGAAGGAACAAGGCCGACCGTGTGCCCAGCACAATCTCCGGGGCTCCTTCCCTCAAGGCATCGGCCACTTCCCGCCGCTTGGCCTGGGAACGGGAGCTATGGTATACCAGCACATCCGGGAAAACGGTGGCGATTCTCTCTTCCAGCTGCTGTGAAAGCGCGATTTCCGGAACCAGATACAGAACGCTTCTTCCTGCCGCCAGGGTTTCCGAGGCCAGCTGCAGGTAGATTTCTGTTTTTCCGGAACCGGTCACCCCGTGCAGCAGGGCCGTCTTGCCCTTTGAAAAGGCTTCCCGGATTCCTGTGGCGGCATCTTCCTGGGCGGGGGAGAGGGCTACCCTTCCGGGCGTCCCCTTGTGCCGGATCCCATTCAGAAGGGCCGATATCCGCCGGCTCTCTTCCTGATAGCGGAGGCGGGTTTCCTCTTTCCTGGCCTTGGAAATCTTCTCTTCCAGCACCTTCAGGCGCTCTTTCAGGCGTTCCCGGGTGCGCACTCGGGTGGCGTCTCCCTCGCTTTTCAGCACGGGATAAGCCGCTTTGTAAACTTCTCCGACAGAACAGAGATAATAATCGGCGACGGCCCTCCAGAAGGCAATCTCCTCCGCCTCTGCGGCAGGCAGGGCCGACCGCCGGGCTTCCAGGATCCGTTCCGGGTCTGTCGGCGGATCCACATCCACGGCGCTGACAACGCCCACATAGCCCTTGTGGGCGAAATCCACTTCCACCCTTTCTCCGACACGGGCATTGTCCAGCCGGTAGCAGGGCTCCCACTCCAGCCGGAGCGGAACGATTACCTGTATGAAGGGCGTTGTGGCCATATCTTTGCAAAGTAACAACTTTTTGTCCGGAATCGGAAGGGGAAGGGCGGCGTTTTTTTTTGATATTTGGGTCAAAAGCAGTATCTTCGCGTTGTAAAAAAACTGAAACCGTAAACCATGTCCGTAGAAATCAGGGAAGTGACTTCGCGTCGAGAACTCCGAACTTTTGTAAATTTTCCCGAGAAACTTTATAAAGACAATCCGTATTATGTTCCGCCGCTGGTGTTCGACCAGATGGACACCCTGGACCAGAAAAAAGGCGCGGCCCAGGAATTCTGCGATTCCAAGCTGTATCTTGCCTACAAGGACGGCGAACTGTGCGGACGCGTTGCAGCCATCGTAAACCGCAAAGCCAATGCGCAGTGGAACCACAAGGAGGTCCGTTTCGGCTGGATCGATTTCACGGATGACAGGGAGGTTTCCCAGGCCCTGATGGAAAAAGTGGAAGAATTCGGCCGTAAGCATGGCATGGATTCCATCGTCGGCCCGCTGGGCTTCACGGATTTCGACCCGGAAGGCATGCTGGTGGAAGGGTTCGACGTCCTGAGCACCATGGCGCTCATCTACAACCACCCTTATTATAATACGCACCTGGAGGCCATGGGATTCGAAAAGGATGCGGACTGGATCGAATACAAGGTGACCATCCCGGAAATTGCTCCGGAACGCTGGGACAGGATGTTCAAGATCATTTCCCAGCGCACCAACTGCCATCTTCGCCAGCTCACGAGGAAGATTATCCGCGAAGAAGACTACGGCCACAAGGTGTTCAAGTGCATCAACGACTGCTACAAGGACCTGTACAATTTTACTGTTCTGCCGGACCACATGGCCGACAAATACCTCGGCTTCTATCTGAGCATCCTGGACCTCCGCTATCTGTCGATGGTGGAGAACGAGAACGGAGATCTGGTGGCCTTCGGCATTACCATGCCCTCCATCGTCCATGCCCTTCAGAAGAACCGCGGCAAGCTGTTCCCGTTCGGCTGGTGGCCGCTGGTGAAGTCGCTCTTCATCAAACACGAAGAAGGCGCGGAAATGCTTCTTGTGGGGGTCCACCCGGACTACCAGAACAGCGGCATCAACTCGCTTCTGTTCATGGACATGTTCAAGAAGTACCATAAGCTGGGTGTCGTTTGGGCCGAATCCAATGCAATCCTGGAAACGAACCTGAAAAATCAGGGGCAGTTCCGCGATTTTAACCCCGAATGCAAGAAGCGTCGCCGCTCTTATATTAAGAAATTGAATTATAAATGTTAAAACAAATTTGTTTTAATAAATAACATTTTTGTTAGCCATGTATCCCGACATGAAAAGAGTTCTTTCAGCCGTTTTCTGTACCCTGTTCTGCCTGGCACTGGCTGCCCAGGAGCCCGGACAGCTCCCCAATTATACTCCGGAGCAAATCCAGGCTTTCCTGGCGAAGATGAAACCGGATCAGGACGCCCATCATCTTACGCCCGACAGGAAGATTGCCAGGAAGAGCCCTTACAAAGGAAGCAAGAATTATGGAAAAAGGATAGCCGTTTTCGGCGGTTCCCTTTCCGTGAACAAGGAGTCCGACGCCGCCAAGCAGATGTGGGCCGATCTCCTGAATGCCGAAGTGGTAACCTACGGGGTAGGCGGAGCCGGCTTTTCCCGCGAGCAGGGGTGCACGCTTCAGCGGCAGGTAGACACAGCCGGCGTATACGACGTGTACGTGCTGTGGGCGTCGACCAATGACTACAACAACAGCCGCGAATGCGGAACCTGGAAGGATTACACGGCCTATGACGGCTATGACGAGTCACGCCTGAGCACCCAGTGCGGCGGCATCAATTATTGCATCAGGAAGCTTCTGGAGAAGAATCCCGAGGCGGAGATCTACTTCTTCACCTCCCTCCGCTTCTTCGGGGCCGATGCCGGCCACAATCCCTTCTCCGGGGAACCCAACAAGACAGGAAAGACTTTTGCCGATTATATCCAGGCCCAGAAAGACTGCTGCGCCTATTACGGCATTCCGGTGCTGGACCAGTTCAACCTGCAGGGCATCAACGAGTTCAATGTAGAACTTTACTACGTGCAAGACCGTCTTCATATGAACGAAGAAGGCTACAGGAAGATTGCTCCCGCCCAGGTTTCCTTCCTTGCCAACGGCAGGTAATCCCATGAAAGAAGTAGTAGCAGCCATAATCCGTAGGGGAGACCGGGTGTTCGCCACCCAGCGCGGGTACGGAGAATGGAAGGACTGGTGGGAATGGCCCGGCGGCAAGATTGAAGAAGGCGAGACCCCGGAAGAAGCCCTGAAAAGGGAAATCCGGGAAGAACTTTCCACGGAGATATCCATCGACAAGTTTCTGCATACGGTGGAGTGGGATTATCCCGCTTTCCACCTGACGATGCACTGCTATATGTGTTCGCATCGTTCCGATGCCCTGCATCTGAACGGGCACGAGGCGGCTCGCTGGCTGGGAAAGGAAGACCTGGCCACGGTAAACTGGCTGCCGGCCGATTACGGCCTGCTTCCGCTGATATCCGCAGAATTAGAAGATTAAACTTTTATGCAACAGGGTATTTGGACTGTGATAATGCTGATGTTCTCGAACATCTTCATGACGTTTGCCTGGTACGGACACTTGAAATTGAGTGAAATGAAAATATCTACGGGATGGCCCCTCATCCTGGTGATTCTTTTTTCCTGGGGCATTGCCTTCTTTGAGTACTGCCTTACGGTGCCGGCCAACCGGATCGGCTTCAATGCCAACGGCGGACCTTTCAACCTGCTTCAGCTCAAGGTAATCCAGGAAGTGATCTCGCTCACCGTCTTCTCCATCATCGTGATGTTCGTTTTCAAGGGGCAGACCATCCAGTGGAACCACCTGGCGGCGTTTGCCTGCCTGGTCCTGGCCGTCTTCTTCGTATTCCTTAAATAGACAGTTTCTTTTTCTTCCTGTCCGCCAGCTCCGCTGTGGCCGTGAAAAACACGTCTCCGCTGGAGTTCAGGGCCGTTTCCACGGAATCCTGTACTACACCGATGATAAAGCCCACGGCAACGGCCTGCATGGCCACGTCGCTGCCGATGCCCAGGAACGAGCAGGCCATGGGGATGAGCAGCAGGGAACCGCCGGCAACGCCGGAAGCGCCGCAGGCACCAAGGGAAGCGATGATACTCAGGAGGATGGCAGAAAAGAAGCCCACTTCCACGCCCACCGTATGTGCCACAGCCAGCGTCATTACCGTAATGGTGACGGCGGCTCCGTCCATGTTGATGGTGGCACCGAGCGGAATGCTCACCGAATAGAAATCTTCGTCCAGCCCCATTTTCTTGCAAAGCCCCATGTTGATGGGAATGTTGGCGGCCGATGAACGGGTGAAGAAAGCATTGAGACCGCTCTCCTTAAGGCAGGTCCAAAGCAGCGGATAAGGATTCTTCCTGGTGGCGATGAAAGACAGTACCGGATTGATGATCAGGGAATTGAACAACATGCAGCCCACCAGCATGAGAATCAGCTTCCCATAGACCGTGAAAATCTCCAGCCCGTTTTCTGAGACAGCCGTGAAAACCAGGCCCAGCACGCCGAAGGGGGCGAACTGAATGACCCATTTCACCACCAGGGTGATGGTGTCGGCCAGTTCCGATACCATTTTGACGGTGCCCGGCGAAGCGGCGATCTTGAGCGCCAGGCCGATCAGGACAGACCAGAACAGGATCCCGATATAGTTTGCCGTAGACGTGGACATAAGAGGATTGGAGACCATGTTGTCCAGCAAGTTGGTGAAAACGTCCGTGAGGGCGCTGGGGGCGTTTCCTTCGGCTACATCCTGCAGTTTGAGCGAGACCGGGAACAGGGTGCTTCCCACGACGGCCACGATAGCGGCGGTCAGCGTACTGATGAGGTAGAGCAGGATCACTGTCCGGAAACGGGGACCGAGTCCGGTGCCGGCTTTGGCGATGGAGGCCGCCACCAGGACAGCCACCAGAATGGGGGCGATGGCTTTGAGGGCACTCACGAACACGGTTCCCAGAATGCCGATGCCGCCCCACTGAGGAACCAGAAGGCCCAGGATGGCGCCGATGACAAGACCGGCGAGGATACGGAGCACGAGGCTCATTTCCGACCACTTGCGAAAGATTCCGCTCACTTTACTCATAGTTTCAGCCGTTTTGCTGCAAAGATAGCACTAATTGTGGATTTTAAGGACAATATACTCGGAACAGGTCCCGATCCTGAATTTCCCGCCCCAGATTCCCAGTCCGGAACTCACATAGTATCTGGTATTTCCGCGCTGATATGGCCCATACGCTTTTTCAAACATCAGGTCGGTGACCCAGTTCCCTGGCCAGATCTGGCCGTGATGCGTGTGACCGCTGAACTGAAAGTCGATACCGCACGCCTCAGCCTCTTCCAACCGGGAAGGCTGGTGGTCCAGGAGAAGGGTGAAAAGGGAATCAGAAGGAACCAGGGCGCTTAAATCCAGCCTTTCCCGGTTGCTTCTGTCGTCCCTTCCGACAATCCGGATGCCCTCTTCCAAGACCGATGCATCCCGCAGCAGGCGGATGCCCGCATCGGCATAGAAAGAAAGGGCGTCATCGATGCCCGCTATGTATTCGTGGTTGCCCAGACTGGCATAGGCCGGGGCTTCAAGCCGGTGGAATTCTTCCTCGTAATGCCATTCCCGGACGGGACGGACCGCCCCGTCGATGATGTCGCCGGCGAAAAGTACCAGATCCGGTTTTTCGGCATTGATCAGGCCGATCCATCGGCCCAGTTCCGCCTTCCTGTTGTGGTAGCCGACATGCAGGTCGCTGGCAAGAACCAGCGTCAGGGGTTTCTCCAGGGGTTTTTCCGTGCGGATGTCTATCTCCTGGCGGTACTTGTGCCGATAGTGGAAACCGCCGTAAGTGAGAAGGACGGCAATGAGCCCGAGGACCGTGCCGGTGCCGGCAAGGGAGTCTTTCAGGAAGGAAGCAGGCACCAGATGTACCAGACGGCCGATCCCAAGCACAGCGAAGAAAATGAGCAGGTACAGGAAGAAGATAAGCCAGGAATTGCCGATTTCGTAAGTGGCGGCGGCGAGTGATATCGGCATCCGGTTCCCCAGTCCGTAATGCAGGAAAAGCGTAGCGAAACAAAGCAGGAAAATGCCGGTAACAACCGTTTTCCAAAGAGGGGAGAAGGGGAGGATCCGCCATAGCCTCCAGGTGGTATAGACCAGGGAAGCGACAATCAGCACGGGGAAAAGAATCATTCTGAGTCTCATTTGTCTAGTTTTCTGATAACAAGGGAGCGGATGGCCGATTCAATGGCTTTTGATGCGAACTGCGGGTCCAGTGCCCGGGAGAGAGGTGTCCCTTCAGGCGTGGCGGCCTGCACATCGGCAAATCCGGCGGCGAGCAGTGCCTCCTTGTCTTCCAGGGTGCCGCTCACAAGGAAGACCGGCACTTCCGGGCGTCTGGCCTGCACGAACTTCAGGATGCCGAAAGGGGCCTTCCCCCTGAGCGTCTGGGAATCGGACTTTCCTTCGCCGGTAATCACCGCGTCGGCCCCTTCCAGAAGAACTTCCAGGCCGATGATCCGCAGGTAGGCTTCAATGCCGATGTGAAGGTCGGCGTGAAGTAGAGCCGCGGCGGCACCGCCCATCCCGCCGGCCGCTCCGGAACCGGGCAGAATGGACAAGTCTATGCCGCTTTTGGAGCGATATTCCCGTTCCAATCTCTTCATCCGCGCTTCCAGCACCGGCAGCATGGCAGGGGTGGCCCCTTTTTGCGGGGCGAAAACGGCAACGGCCCCTTCCGCTCCGGTAAAGGGCGTATCCACATCGCAGAAACAGTGGATTTCCGGCAGTGTGCCCGCGTCTTCGAGGGCTTGCAGCATTCCTTCACCTCCATCGGCTGTGGCCGAACCGCCCAGCCCGAAATATATTTTCCTTGCGCCGGCTTCTGCCGCTGCGCGGAGGAGTTCTCCTGTCCCGTAGGAACTGGCGGTCAGGGGATTCCGTTCCTTTTGAGACAACAACTGGAGCCCGCTGGCGGAGGCGGTATCCACAATCCCAACGCCGTCCTCTGTAAGGCCGAAACTGGCCGTGACAGGCCTTCCCAGCGGGTCATGGACACGGACAGGATGCAAGGCCCCTCCCAGGGCTTCGGTCAGATGCGCCGTGAATCCTTCTCCTCCGTCGGAGATGGGGACCAGGACTGCATCGACCCCTGCGGGAAGGCCTTCTGCGGCTGCTTTTTCCGCTTCTGGAGAAGAAAGGCAACCTTTGAAGCTGTCCAGGGCAAGGATAACTTTCATGGATTATTATTTGTTTAACCATGCAAATTTAGACAAAAAATGCTTAAATTTGACGATTGTAAAACATATAACTACTCCCCAATCAGTTACCGTTATGAAAAGAATCGTTTGCATTTCCAGCATCCTGCTCCTCCTCGTCTCCTGCGGCAGCTCCCGTTCAAAGAAGGCTGCGATTGAGCCCTCTGCCGTCGAGGAGGGAGGCTCCGTCGTTTATTTCACCAAAGACATCAGCCCCGAAGGCCTGGTCCGTATTTACGAGGCCCTGGGCGTGGAACCCACTGGCCGCGTGGCCGTCAAAATCTCCACCGGCGAATCCGAGAAGTCCAACCACCTGCGTCCGGAACTGATTGCCGGCTTGGTCAGGAAGGTAAACGGGACGTTGGTAGAATGCAATACCGCATACGGTGGAAGTCGCTCCAATACCGCATCCCACAGGGCTGAAATCGCCAAGCGCGGCTATGACAAAATCGCCACGGTAGATATCATGGATGAGGAAGGCCAGATCCAGATTCCCGTAAAGGATACCAAGTGGATCCAATACGATATCGTGGGCTCCCACCTCCAGAACTACGACTACATGATCAATCTGGCCCATTTCAAGGGCCATGCGATGGGCGGATTCGGCGGCGTGCTCAAGAATGCATCCATCGGTGTAGCTTCTCCGGACGGCAAGGTGAATATCCATTCTGCCGGCAAGTATCAGAAAGCGGAGGCTTCGGGAGACCTTCACGCCCCGGACGGCTGGTTCCTCAGCGCGGAGAAAAACACTCCGTTCATCGAGTCGATGGCCGCTGCTGCACAGGCCGTGCACGATTACATGAAAGGGAATGTCATTTACATCGACGTCATGAACAACATTTCCATCGACTGCGACTGTGACGGCAATCCGCACAAGCCCACCATCCAGGATATCGGCATCGCCGCTTCATTAGACCCTGTGGCCTTGGACAAATTCTGCCTGGACCAGGTGTTCTCCCTGCCCGAAGGCAACGGCAATGACACCAAGGCCCTGCTGGACCGCATCAACCAGCGCCACGGCACGCGCATCGTGTACCAGGCTGAGGAGAACGGCCTCGGCAGCACCAAATATCAGGTGGTGGATATCGACCAGGCCCAATAAAAGAAGCTCCTGCATGGCACAGAGAATCATCCGGTCTGCCCTGGAGCAGGATATTCCCGCCATCATGGAGATCCTGGCGGCCGCCAAGGCCATCATGCGGGCTTCCGGCAACAGGAATCAATGGATAAACGGCTATCCCTCAGAAGAAGTGATCCGGTCCGATATAGCTCATTCTTTTGGTTATGTGATGGCCGATGAGGGATGTCCGGTGGCCTATTTCACCTTCATTCCCTCGCCGGAACCCACCTATTCCTATATCGAAGGAGGGGAATGGATTAACGATACGCTGCCGTACCACGTGATACACCGGATCGGCAGTTATCCGGATGCCCATGGCGTTTTCCGCGATATCATCGACTGGTGCCTGCAGCGGGAGAGGAATCTTCGCATAGATACGCACCGGCAAAATCTCATCATGCAGCATTGCATCGAAAAATCCGGCTTCCGCTACTGCGGGATCATCTATCTGCAAAGCGGCGACGAACGCCTTGCGTACCAGCTTCTTCAGACAAGCTGAAAGACGATTGTCCGCCCCTTTTTCCCAAAAAAAACAGCTTCTGATATGGTTTGGAGGCTGTTTTTTTCTGGGCTGTTTATTTTAAAACAGCGAAATAAAATGTATCTGATTTCAGGCAGAGCCGGTGACCTGGTATTTGGAAATCTTACCGGCAATATCTATATTTGTCCTAATAATACTTTTGGATGCTTCATCTTTATTCCTTGGATATTGTGCTTTAGCGTTTGAGCTTCGGACTTTCCCCGAAATCAAATGCGCTGCGACAATCTGTTTCGGTGCCCGGGCATTCCGGGTGCCTTGTATTAATTAGACAATATAAAAGCAATGAATAAAGATATTATCATCCGCCATGAGCGGGAATCAGAATTTGTTGAAGTGGAAACCCTCGTAAGGGAGGCTTTCTGGAATGTATATAGCCCTGGCTGCACCGAACATTATGTGCTCCAATGTTTCCGGCATAATCCGGATTTCATCCCGGAACTGGATTTTGTCATGGAAGAGGAGGGAAGATTGATAGGCCAGGTGATGTTTTCAAAGGCCGAATTGCTTTTGCCCGATGGAACATCGGTGCCCTCCTGGACTTTCGGCCCCATCTGCATCCATCCCGATTATAAGCGCAAGGGCTACGGGCTCAAACTGTTGAATTATGCGTTGGAGAAGGCCCGGGACAGGGGAGTGGGCTTCCTTTGTATGGAAGGAAACATCCAGTTTTACAAGCATGCCGGGTTCTCGCTGGCCAGTGGCTTCGGTATTCACTACCACGACATGCCCTTGTGCGAGGAGGTCCCTTTTTTCCTGGCGCAGGAACTGATTCCGGGCTGGCTCAGTGCTAACGGTGTAGAAGAGGCGACATACTGTCCTCCCAAAGGGTATTTCGCCGCTGACGAGAATCCGGAAGAGTTTGAAGCCTATGAGGCCACCTTCCCGCCGAAAGAAAAACTGCGTCTCCCCGGGCAATTGACCTACGACGGAGTCATGGAAACAAGCCGGATTATTCTACGTCCCTGGCGGGACAGTGATGCTCCCGTGCTGTATAAATGGGCCTCGGATCCGGATGTGGGCCCCCGTGCAGGATGGGCACCGCATCAGTCTGTAGAGGAGAGTCTGGAGGTAATAAGGACTGTCTTCTGCGATGCTACGAATACGTGGGCCATCGAACTGAAGGAGACCGGCGAAGCCATCGGCGCAATGGGCTATGGTCCTTCCTGCGATTGCCATCTCCCCGCACGGGACGGGGAGCCGCTTATCGGTTACTGGATTGCAAAACCCTATTGGAACAAAGGGATCTGTACGGAAGCCCTGGGGTTGATGATTGAACATATCCGCCAGGTAACCGACGTCAAATCCCTCATCAGCGGCCATTTCGTGGACAACCCTGCCAGCGGCCGCGTCATGGAAAAATGCGGTTCCATTCCCACCGGCGAAACTGTCATTGACGAAACCCAGTATCAAGGCAAAGACCATCCCATCCGCGTGCTTCGCCTGGAACTGAAATAAGTCAGGATGACGTCCGGCAAATCTTGCGACCTTTGCAGAGGGTCGACACCGACCATCCTGGATCTCATATGCCAACGACTTGGCGGAAGGTTCATACTGCACTTTTGTGGCGTTCACGGAAACCTTATTGAATATCTGTAGTTTGCGCGCGCCTCGCTCCGCCCAGCAGACAAAGATGAACCCTTTTCAGGCGTCATTTTTGCCGGCCGGGCTCCTATCTGCCGGAAAAAGTGTGTATATTTGTGTTATTACATGAATCGTAGCAATTAAGAAAAGTGTTATGGGCATAAAAGTATTTATCTATAGCTGTAGAGAGGCCTTTGGCAGCATAGTTCCATTGAAGAACCTGGTACTCATCATCTCAGTGATTCTGGCGGTCAGCTGCGGGCCCGTGCGCAATGCGGCACGCTCCTCCGCCATTACGACGCAGCCTCTGGAAAAGGAAGTGCGTATTGCTCTCGCCTGGCGGGCCGATGTGGACAATGAGTTCTGCACCAACATCGTAGAGGCCTTCCGCGAGGCGGGTGTCACGGTCACGGTGCTGCCGCAGGTGAAGGCCGATTATCTTGACTACAGCGGCAACGCCGTGGCTACGACCAACCTCGATGCCGCCGGCATCGGCTACCTGAGCAGCGTCAGCGGTGCTTTGGTACGCGCACGTGGCTATGACGGTTCCAACGCTGCGGAGGCACTGAAGGAGGTGGACGGTGTGGTGTTTACCGGTGGTGAGGACATTTCGCCCACGCTGCTGGCCACCCCTCAGGACTGGCATCACATTGAAGCCGAGATAGACTACAACGCCGCTCGTGATGTGTCGGACTTCCTCACCATGACTTACTGCCTGGACCACGACATTCCCTTGATAGGCTTCTGCCGCGGGGCGCAGATGCTGGGGGTAGTGTCGGGAGCCACCATCATTCAGGACATCCCCACCTGGTTTGCCCGGCAGGGACTGCCCTACAACTATGAACATCGCCGTGAGAAGACCGAGGGCGAGACCTATCGCGATTATGCCCCGCACAGCGTCACGCTCACCGACGGCTCGCTGCTGGCCGGTTTCTTTGGCGCTACCACCCTCACCGGCTGTCCGTCCTGGCATCATCAGTCCGTGTTGAGTACCGAAGGGACACCGCTTCGCGTTACGGGCACTTCAACCGTCTCCGACATCGAAACTGTGGAGGGTATCGAACGGACCGACAAGCGTTGCGCCGTGGGTGTGCAGTTCCACCCGGAGGCCGCCGTCGTCAAGCACACGGGTAAGGCCGTGAATAACGGAAATGCCGGCCTGTTCATGAGCTATGAGGCTGCCATGCCCCTCTTTCACGCCTTCATCGACGCATGCCGTCGTTAGCAGGGGAGAGAACCACCTGTATGTGGGTATTAGCCTGGAAAACTTGTGCATTAATCTGTGGCAGGCTGATCCCTGTAAAAGGACGGTGTCAGTCCCATCCGACATGTCGTAAACTGCCTGGAGACAGACGTCAATGGGCATTTGTGCAACAGGGATTTGGTGCGTCTGGCATTCTCATCCATTGATCCGGCCCCTTTTCCTTGAATAAAGTGCAGGGATGACCGGGTGTACTTAGTCCCAGATTTCGTAGTTCTCCATCCAGTCCTTGATCTGCCGGTAGTTCATGGTGAAGTAGCGCTTTCCCTGGTTCAGGGAAGTCATTTTGGCCATTTCTTCCGGGCTCAGTTCAAAGTCGCTGATGCCGATGGCGCGGCCTACGCTGCGCTCGTTGCCATAAGCGTGGATGGTGTCGATGTGGCGGTAACCGGCCTTCAGAGCTGCCAGTACGGAGTTGTTGACGATTTTTCAGAAAAAGCTTATATTTGTTTCGATAACTCGGGATTTATCTCTTATGGAGGTCTTCCGTCATATTGGAAACAAGCGGGATGCCGCCACAGAAGAAGGCGATCAGCCCCGGGTACGCCCGTTTAGTTCCTGCGAGATCCTGAACGGTTGGATCGTAATCCTGACCGGGAAGGTCAAGAATGTATATAAGCAGATTGCGAATGACCCCAAAGTGGAAATCTGTGCATTGAAACCTTCAGGCGGTGAATGGGTCCGTATCAGCGCTACGCTCGTTCCGGTTGAAGATCAAGCGACCAAAGAGACTTTTGACTTTTAATTCCCGTTTTGTCGACATAAATGAGCCAAAAAAAATGAAAGTATTGATTATCAACGGAAGCCCGCGCCAGAAGGGCAATACATCCCTTGCACTGGCAGAGATTGCAAAGACGCTCCGGGAAGAGGGCGTTGAAAGTGAAATTGTCTGGATAGGCAACAGGCCCGTCAGGGGCTGCATCGCCTGCAACCAGTGCGCCAGGAAGCCGGGCGCGTGTGTTTTCAATGACGATATATGTAATGAAATCAGTGCCAAATATGCCGATGCAGAAGCTCTGATCGTAGGGTCGCCGGTCTACTACGGCCAGCCTAACGGAGCCCTTCTGTCCGTCATTCAACGGTCTTTCTATTCCAACGGCAGCAGCATCGCCGGAAAGCCTGCAGCCGCCGTTGCTGTATGCCGAAGAGGCGGTGCGACAGCTGCTTTTGAGACACTCAACCTTCCGTTCCAGATGATGAACATGCCGGTCTTGGGCTCACAGTATTGGAACATTGTCTATGGGCGTGAGCCAGGCCAGGCGGCAATGGACCAGGAAGGGCTTCAAACCATGCGGGCATTGGCCCATAACATGGCCTGGCTGCTCAAAGCTACCGGCGGAAAGCCCGCTCCGGGCCGTGGTGACGAGCCCTGGACCCCGATGCACTTTATCAGATAGCCATCTGGCCGTTTATGCCCGGCCATGCCGAGTGCAAGATCCCGGTAGTCCAGAGGCGGAATGCCGGGGGAGTTTATTTGGAATTGCCGGATTGCCAAGCAGATTTTTCGCCGGCTCTCAGAGTGACAGACAACACAACTAAATACGGACTTTATGGAACTTAATGAACTGCAAAAAGATTGCGCAAGGCGTCAGAAAAAAGGACTACACTTCATCCTGTCTTCCGTTGTCATCTGGGGGTTGATTCTTGGTGCGCATCTGACGCATCTCGGCATCGAGACAAAGAACCTCATCACGTTCTGCTGCTCGGCAATCCTGTTTCCTTTGGCTTGGGGACTTGCAAAAGCACTGAAGATAGATTTCGCAGGGAAAGGAAACCCGCTTACAAAAGCTGGTATTCTGTTCAGCGTCAACCAGATGCTGTACATATTGATTGCTATGTGGGTGTTTGCTGCCGTCCCTGAGAAAATGTTGATGGTGTATGCTATGATTTTTGGCGCACACCTGATGCCTTTTTCGTGGCTCTATCAATCGAAGAGTTATCTGGTATTCTCCATTGTCATCCCGATTCTTTCCTTAGTGGTCGGACTCATGTTTCCTCCATTTGTCCTGGCCGCTGTAATGGTTTTCGTAGAATGGGTGTTCGCCTTCCTATTGTACAGGGAATGCAAGCGAATTCCTGAATAAATCCGGACGACCACCTTCCTGGCAACGTCACCGGGCATTTCGCTTACCTTCTGCAAGGGAAAGGTCGCGCCCACCAAGGAACAGTTACGGGAGAAGTGGGATGGTGAAAGAGCCGGATCTATGGATGTTGATTTCCAGGATCCGCGGTATGTGGAGCAGCCGAGGTGATGTCCTATTTAGCTGGGCATACCGGCTAAATGCTTAATTTTGTATTCGATATATCGGAATTGAGGACGGCATGACGGTCAAATTCACATTTTCCAGTTATCCTGTAATCCGCCCGGCGGCATGTATAGCAGGAAAAACAGCCCGGCCTGTTCGTATGCTTGAACCTCATAGCGCAAAAGGTATACACTATTTTTCTCTCACCCGTTTTCCCGTGCAATGCTCAATGCGGAAGCCCAGCACCACGGCACGAGCGGCATTCCGCTGCATGTCCGACTCTATGTCGTACCCCTCCGGGAAATACTTCTTTCCGAGCTGTCGCAGTCGCCTATCCTTCTCCTCGACATCCTCGACGATGCAGACGCGTCCGAAGCAGATGACGCTCCGGACATGGTACCACCAGTCGCCAGGCTCCTTCTCGGGCGTGTCGATGACCGTGAAGCAGGCCTTGTCGGAGGCGCGCACCGCATCCAACTTGTGCCCTTCCGCTGCGCAGTGGAAATAGAGCATCCCGTCAGCGTACACATAATTGATGGGGACCGTGTAGGGATAGCCGCCGTCGCCAATGACGGACAGGAAGCCGCGATAAGCGGTTTCCAATATTGCCGTGCACTCCTCTTCCGGGAGTTGCTGTTTGAATCGGCGCATCGGCCGGAAAGACATTTCTTCCATGAATCTGAAATAATTTCACAAAAATAATAGCGATGGTCAAAAAACCAGACTGCTGAAGTACTCTTTTTTCTCTTCCCTGACAAAGTCGATGGCCCGGTTGATGTAATCCAGGAACGGTTTGGCAGTATGGTAGATATCAACAAGGCGGGACGCCAGGTCTTTCCCGGTCACGAACCTGTTGTCAGGAGCATAATACAGGCAGAAAGCCTTCAGTTTGTAATATGGCGCATCGGGCGTGTCGGAGGGGAACGGCACCGGGACTCGTTTAAGAGCATCGCGTTCGTCAATCACCAGCCTGGAATCCACCTCCGAGAGAATCTTCCGGAAGTCCCCGCCACCAAGTTGAATATCCTCACGGATGACTTTCAGCACCTCCGGCGGACACCAGATGTCACCGATGGCAATCATGTTGCCGTACTCGCTGGCTCCTACATGGAAATAATACCCACTGTATCCCGACTTCTTGCCGCCGCGGTTGATGTAGATGCCCAGATGGGTCTTGTAGGGCGTCTTGTCCTTGCTGAATCGAAGGTCCCGATAAATACGATAGGTGCAATCCTTGGGGGACATCGGACCGATGGTATCATCGAAACCACGGAGGCCGTTAAGTAGATCGGCCGCAAGGGCATCCACGCTCGCCTTTGCTGCCAGGTAGCGGTCCTTGTTGGCATTGAACCACTCCTTGTTGTTGTTCAGGGACAAGTCCTGAAGGAATCTCAGTGTTTCTTTCATCTGTAGTGTCTTTGGCACTACAAAAATAACCATTTTCGCCGACATCCGACCAAGTGTCCGGCAAACCGGCCACTTCCTGGTGCTTCATCTGGTAGGTGTGGCCGGTCTTTTCAATGAAGATGAGTTTGTTCTGATCAGCCGTCGGGATGTGGCGGTTGATGCGCTGGAGAAAGGACACAGGGTCGCCTCCGGCAGAGTTGTCCAGAACCGTCCACGTCTGGCGGAATTGTCCACGCCCCGTGGACGTGGACAGACGTTCTTTTTCGAATCCTTTAACATCTTTTAACAAAATCCGTTTGGCGGTCTCAAAAGGACCGCCTATCTTTGTTGGCGCATCGTATAACTGATTGGTATTTAATAATTTAATTATATTTTTTAAATAGAATTATGATTCAAGACTGTCAAACCAACATGGTGTACCTGGCACATGGCCTCAGCCACTATGTGCCAGTCTGCAGGAATCTCCTTGAGGCTTTGCACCGGGAGCAGATCAACGCTGAATTCCTGCCCTATACATCATCCTACAAGCACGTCTGGGCGAGAGACTATATGCCGATTCAATTAGAGAAGACGCTGGTGTTCTTCTATCAATATTGGCCTGATTATCTTCAGGGCTA
>JAFUWW010000001.1 GCA_017471085.1 Bacteroidales bacterium
ATATAAACTACTTCCTCTTCAGGCTACAAAACATATACGCCTAAACACCTACTTTTCCCCATGATCCCTGATTGGCGCCTCTGTATCATAAACCTGACAGATGAAAAAAAGCCACCGATATGTGTCGGTGGCTTTGTGACTCCAACAGGACTCAAACCTGTAACCTTTTGATCCGTAGTCAAATGCTCTATTCAATTGAGCTATGGAGCCAGTTCGAAGGGCAACTAGGGCGCTTCTTTATTTTTCTGCAACGTAGACCTTCTCCTTGATACGGGCTTTCTTACCGGTGAGGTCACGGAGGTAGAAGATACGGGCGCGACGGACCTTGCCGTACTTGTTCACCTCGATGCTGTCGATGAAAGGTGACTGGAAGGGGAAGATTCTCTCAACACCGATACCACCGGAAACCTTGCGGACCGTGAAGGTCTTGGTGAAAGGATCCATGCCTTTCATTTGGATCACTACTCCACGGAACTTCTGGAGTCTTTCCTTATCACCTTCCTTGATTCTGTAGGTAACGGTGATGGTATCACCGGCCTTGAACTCAGGGTAGGAAGCTACTTTCTCATTCTGGAAAGCCTGCTCTGCAACTTTAATCAAATCCATAATTTTCTCTAATCTCTAAAGCAACTTTGCGGTTTGGCTCCTGCAAGAGGTTGCGCTTGTTTTTGGGACTGCAAAGATACAAACTATTTGCAAAATCACAAAACTTTTTGGGATTTTTTAGAAAATATTTTTCACTTTGTCAAAGGTAGCCTTGTCTTCCCTGGTAAGATCCGGCGTGAAACTGGAACTGCCCTTCATCTGTTCCAAAGCCTCCTTCTCCTGACGGGACAGTTTATGAGGCACCCAGACCTGGAATTTCACGTACAGGTCGCCAGTACCGCGGCCGTATCCCTGCACACTGGGAAGCCCCTTCCCACGCAGTTTCACCACCGTCCCCGACTGGGTACCCGGTTCTACCTTCACCTTATAGCTGCCATCCAGGCAAGGGATGGAAACTTCGCAGCCAAGCATAGCGTCCAGCACAGAAATCACCCGGGTATAGAACAGGTTGTTTCCGTCCCGCTGCAACTGCGGATGGGCCACCTCGTTGATAACGACCAGCAGGTCTCCGTTGGTACCGCCGTGCGGGGCGGCATGACCTTCTCCGCGGACCGTGATCTGCATACCGTCTTCTACTCCTGCCGGAATCCGGACCCGCACCGTTTCCCTGCGGCGCTCCAGACCGGTTCCGCCGCAACGGCGGCAGGGATTGGTGACAACCTTTCCTTCTCCCTGGCACTGAGGGCAGGTGCCGATGGTATAGCCCACGCCGAACAGGCTCCTGGTCTGCTGACGGACACGTCCCTGACCGCCGCAAGTGGGGCAGGTCTTGATGTCGGAGGCATTCTTGGCTCCCTTTCCGTTGCAGTCCGGGCAAGGGCGGTTACGCTCGATGGACACTTCCTTTTCACAACCGTTGGCAATCTCTTCCAGCGTAAGCTTGACACTGGTGCGGATATCCCGCCCGCGAAGCACGCGCTGCTGCTGGGTATCCGAACCTCCGCCAAAGCCGCCGAAGCCACCGAAATCGAAGCCGAAGCCGCCGCCGAAGATATTCCGGAGGAAATCGTTGATGTCCATGCCGCCGAAATCGAAGCCTCCGGCACCGGCGCCGCCCATCTGCTCGGCCGCGAAGCCGAACTGGTCGTACTTGGCCCGTTTGTCGGGGTCACTGAGGATGGAATAGGCCTCAGCTGCCTCCTTGAAGTTTTCCTCGGCGGTTTTCTTCTCTGCATCCGTTCCGTTTACCCAGCGGTCCGGGTGCCATTTGAGCGCAAGTTTCCTGTAGGCCGATTTGATTTCATCGGCCGAGGCTTTCTTGTCAACGCCCAGAACCTCGTAGTAATCTCTTTTGTTTGCCATATTCCTTATGCCCCTACAACAACTTTAGCATAGCGGAGCACCTTTCCGCCCAGGGTGTAGCCGGTCTGGACCACGTCAATCACCTTCCCCTTCTGCTCCGGCGTGGGAGCGGGGAATGTAGTCACCGCTTCGTGCAGTTCCGTGTCGAAATCAGCCCCCTTGGCCTCTATGCGTTCCAGCCCCTTCCCTTTTAAAAAAGAGGTCAGTTTTCCAAAAATCATCTCCGTACCGGCTTTGGCCGATTCGCTGTCGGTGCTTTTTTCCAAGGCTGCCAGGGCGATTTCACAATCGTCCAAAATGGGAAGCAGACCCTTGATGGTGTCGGCCGACGCCGAACTCACCAAGGCCAGCTTCTCTTCTGCCGTACGGCGGCGGAAGGTATCGAACTCTGCCATGAGGCGTACGTAGTCGGCCTTTGCATCGGTCGATTTCTTTTCCGCTTCCTCCACTTTGGCGGCCGCTTCCTTCACTTTGCCTTCGGCTTCCTCCAACTGTTCATTCAGTCCCTCGATGCGGGCTTCCAGCGCCGCCATCTTCTTTCCTTCGGGAATCCCTTCTTTATTGTTTTTTTTCTTATCTGCCATGATTCATTTGACTTTCCGGCAGATTTTCCTTCAAAATGCCTGCCAAGCGCCTTGCGCCTGCCATTCTGTCAGTCCCGGAACAGGCCAAGCAGCACCACCCGGCAAATCCGCGACGGGGCTGCCGCCCGCCGGTCTTCCAGCAAATCCCGCTTTTCCTGTGAAAGGCGCCCCTGCTCCAGCAGGGAGTCCAGTCTGTTGGCATAGCGCCTTCTCTTCCTCCCGGAAAAGCCGGCGAGGAAACCGCGGATGTCCAGATCGGCCTTTCTTGCATTGCACGCCCCGCAGGCGCAGACCTTGTTGCCGTACTCGTTGGATCCCCCTTTGGACAGCGGGACGATATGGTCTGTCTCCATGGTTTCCAGCGTCAGGGGATGACCGCAATAGATGCAGGCGCCGCCGGATTCTTCCAGAAGCCGCTCGCGTTGATTCTTTTCTCTTTTTTCCATAACCGTTCTTTTTTTCGCAAGTTAGCACCGTTCCGGGAGGACACCCAATCTTGGCAAATTTGCCAAAATTTGGAAATATGAACAGAATCCGGAAATAATTAGTAACTTTATCGGCCAAATAGGTAACAACTGATAACCAAAACACGCTTTTCAGCATGAAAAAAATAATCGAATGCGTACCCAACTACAGTGAAGGACGCAACAAGGCCGTCATCGACGCCATCGTAGCTGCCATCTCCTCCGTGGAAGGAGTAAAAGTGCTGGACGTAGATCCCGGCGAGGCCACCAACCGCACGGTAGTCACTTTCGTAGGCGAACCCGGCCCGGTGTGCGAGGCCGCTTTCCAGGGAGCCCGCAAGGCCCAGGAACTGATTGACATGCGCCAGCATCACGGCGCCCACCCTAGAAGCGGAGCCACCGACGTGCTCCCGCTCATTCCCGTCAGCGGCATCACCCTGGAAGAATGCGCCGTCCTGGCCCGTTCGCTGGCCAAAAGGATGTACGAAGAACTGGGGATCCCTTGCTACTGCTACGAAGCCGCCGCTTTCAAACCCGAGCGCAAGAACCTGGCTGTCTGCCGCGCCGGCGAATATGAAGCCCTGCCCGAGAAAATGGCCGATCCTGCCCGAAAACCGGATTTCGGCGGAGCCTGGGACGATGTGGTCGCGAAAGCCGGCGCCAGCAACGTAGGCGCCCGCAACTTCTTGATTGCCGTGAATTTCAACCTCAACACGACATCGACCCGAAGGGCGATGGCCGTGGCCTTCGACGTGCGCGAAAAAGGCCGGAAGGCCCGGGAAGGCGGCTCTCTTACAGGAAAGCTGCTGAAAGACGAGAACGGTGAGCAGATCTGGATTCCCGGCACCCTCAAGGGATGCAAGGCAATCGGCTGGTACATAGACGAATACGGCATTGCGCAGGTATCCATGAACATCACCGACATCCATGCGGTCCCCCTGCATGTCGCCTTCGAGGAAGTGTCCCGCGCGGCAGCAGCCCGCGGCCTCCGCGTCACCGGCACCGAAATCGTGGGCCTGGTGCCCAAATCCGTGCTGCTCGACGCCGGCCGTTTCTACCTGGAGAAACAGCAGCGCTCCCTGGGCATCAGCGAAGAAGAGATTGTGAAAATCGCCGTCAGGTCGATGTCGCTGGACGACCTGAAACCCTTCAACGCCCGGGAGAAAGTGATTGAATATCTGATGGAAGA
The DNA here is from genome assembly GCA_017471085.1 of Bacteroidales bacterium. Next base: position 4,146 of record JAFUWW010000001.1, read on the forward strand.
CCGCAAGGAAGGCCTGGCCCAGATGACGGTAGACGCATTCACCCGCGAAACCGCTTCCGAGTCGGCCGCGCCGGGCGGCGGATCCATCAGTGCCTGCATGGGTGCCTTCGGAGCCGCCCTCGCCACCATGGTCGCCAACCTGTCGGCCCACAAAAGGGGCTGGGACGACCGCTGGAAAGATTTCTCCGACGTGGCAGAAGAAGGACAGGCCCTGCTGAATGAGCTGCTGCTTCTGATTGATGAAGACACCGCCGCCTTCAACCGCATCATGGATGTCTTCTCCATGCCCAAGGGGACGCCCGAAGAGAAGGCCGCCCGCGACCAGGCCCTGGAAGAGGCCACCCTCAACGCGGCCGCTGTACCCCTGCGGACGATGGAAGCCTCCCTCAAGGCCCTCCCCCTCGCCCTTCGCATGGCCAAAGAAGGCAATCCCGCATCGGCCTCCGATGCAGGTGTAGCGGCTCTCGCGGCCCTTGCCGGCATCCGCGGCGCCCGCCTGAACGTCCGCATCAACGCCGCCTCCCTCAAGGACAAGACCCCCGCCCTGCCGCTGTTGGAAAGGGCCGATGCCATCGAAGCCGAAGCTGCAGCCCTGGAAGCCCGGGTGCTGGAGGCGGTCAACGCACACATCGACCTGTAACAGATGCCCGGCCAAGCCGGGAATGACGGAAGAATAATACTGAACGATATGACCTTCAAAGAAGAAATCCTGCAGGGAATTCCGGCCACGCTGCCGGAAGCAAAACCCTATGACCAGACCATCAACCACGCCCCCAAACGGAAAGATATCCTGAAACCGGAGGAGAAAGTGCTTGCGCTGAAAAACGCCCTCCGCTATTTCCCGGAGAACCTGCATGCTTCCCTGGCCCCGGAATTCGCCCGGGAACTCAAGGAATACGGCCGCATCTACATGTACAGATACCGTCCTTCGTACGATATCTACGCCCGCCCCATCGACGAGTATCCCGCCAGGAGCAGGCAGGCGGCCGCCATCATGGCGATGATCCAGAACAACCTGGACCCCAGGGTCGCCCAGCATCCGCACGAACTCATCATTTACGGCGGAAACGGTGCCATCTTCCAGAACTGGGCGCAGTACCGCCTGGTGATGCAGTATCTGGCCACCATGACCGACGAGCAGACCCTGGTCATGTACTCGGGCCATCCGCTCGGCCTGTTCCCCAGCCATAAAGACGCGCCGAGAGTAATCGTCACCAACGGCATGGTCATTCCCAATTATTCCAAACCGGACGACTGGGAGCGCATGAACGCCATGGGCGTGAGCCAGTACGGCCAGATGACCGCCGGCAGCTATATGTATATAGGTCCGCAGGGCATCGTGCACGGCACCACCATCACCGTGATGAACGCGGCACGCAAGGTGATGGCCGGCTCCGACCGGTCATCTTCCGACAGGCTCCTCTTCGTGACGGCCGGCCTCGGCGGCATGTCGGGCGCCCAGCCCAAGGCGGGCAACATCGCAGGCGTCGTGAGCGTGACGGCCGAAATCAACCCCCTTGCCGCAGAAAAGCGCTTCAAGCAGGGCTGGGTGGACGAGCTCCACAAGGACCTGGACGAACTGATCCCCCGCATCCGCAAGGCCGTCGCTGCCAGGGAAGTGGTCTCCCTCGCCTACGTCGGCAACATCGTGGACCTGTGGGAGAGACTGGCCGATGAAGATATCCACGTAGACCTGGGCAGCGACCAGACTTCGCTCCACAACCCGTGGGCCGGCGGCTACTACCCCGTGGGCTACACCCTGGAAGAGTCCAAGAGAATGATGGCCGAAGAGCCCGACCGCTTCCGCAAAGCCGTGCAGGAATCCCTCCGCCGCCATGTGGCCGCCGTCAACCGCCTCTCAGCCAAAGGCATGTATTTCTTCGACTACGGCAACGCCTTCCTCCTGGAAAGTTCCCGCGCCGGGGCCGACATTCTCAAGGCCGACGGCACCTTCCGCTATCCCTCCTACGTGCAGGACATCATGGGCCCGCTCTATTTCGACTACGGCTTCGGCCCGTTCCGCTGGGTCTGCATGAGCGAGAAATCGGAAGACCTGGCAAAGAGCGACGCCATCGCCATGAAAGTGCTGGGAGAAATCGCCGCCGATGCCCCGGAGGAAATCGCCGGTCAGATGCGCGACAACATCCACTGGATCGAGGAAGCCGGGAAGAACAACCTGGTGGTAGGATCCCAGGCCCGCATCCTCTATGCCGATTGCGAGGGCCGCACCCGGATCGCCCTTGCCTTCAACGAAGCCATCCGCAGCAGCGAAATCTCCGGACCTATCGTCCTGGGACGCGACCATCACGACGTATCCGGCACCGACTCCCCCTTCCGGGAAACCTCCAACATCTATGACGGTTCGCAGTTCTGTGCCGACATGGCCGTGCAGAATGTCATCGGTGACGGATTCCGCGGCGCCACCTGGGTTTCCATCCACAACGGCGGCGGCGTGGGCTGGGGCGAAGTGATCAACGGCGGCTTCGGCATGGTGGTGGACGGCTCGGACGATGCCGCCCGCCACATCCGTGAAATGCTGTTCTGGGACGTGAACAACGGCATCGCCCGCCGCAGCTGGGCCCGGAACGAAGGCGCCCGCTTCGCCATCGAACGGGAAATGGCCCGCACCCCCGGCCTCAAAGTCACCCTCCCCCATCTGGCCGATGACAGTTTAATCAGAAAAACCTTAGCCTAACATGCATCCTATATCCCACGCCCATCTCTCCCTGGAGAGACTGAAAAAGATTATCGACAATCACGAGAAAATCATGCTGTCGCAGGAAGCGACGGCCGCCATCGTCAAGTGCCGCGAATACCTGGACCGCAAAATGGAAGACCTGGACCGTCCCATCTACGGCGTCACCACCGGATTCGGGTCCCTTTACAATGTCTCCATTCCCAAGGAAGACCTCTCCCAGCTGCAGCACAACCTGGTGATGTCGCACGCCTGCGGAGCCGGGGAAAAAGTCCGTCCGGAGATTGTGAAACTGATGCTGCTCCTGAAGGTGCAGAACTTCTCCTACGGCCATTCCGGCGCCCAGCTGAAAACGGTCCAGCGCCTGATCGACATGTTCAATGAGGATATCCTGCCGGTGGTTTACCAGCAGGGTTCCCTGGGCGCATCGGGCGACCTGGCACCGCTGGCCCACCTGAGCCTGCCGCTCATCGGCATGGGTGAAGTCCTTTACAAAGGGAAAATCCGTCCTTCCGCCGAGGTTTGGGCCGAAAAGGGCTGGGAGCCCATCTGCCTGCAGAGCAAGGAAGGGCTGGCCCTGCTGAACGGGACCCAGTTCATGAGCGCACACGCCATCTGGTGCCTGATCAAGAGCATGCGCCTGAGCCAGTGGGCCGACAGGATCGGTGCCATGTCCCTGGATGCCTATGACGGCCGCATCGAACCCTTCCTGCCCCTTACCCACAAACTCCGTCCGCATGTGGGACAAATCCTTACGGGCGAAGCGTTCATGAAGATCCTGGAAGGCAGCGAACTCATCAACCGGCCCAAGGAACATGTGCAGGACCCTTACAGTTTCCGCTGCATCCCGCAGGTGCACGGTGCCGTGAAAGACAACATCCTGTATGTGAAGTCCGTGATTGAGAACGAAATCAATTCCGCCACCGACAATCCAAATGTGTTTCCGGACGAGGACATGGTGATCTCGGCCGGCAACTTCCATGGCGAGCCCATCGCCATCCCCATGGACTCCCTGGCCATCGCCATGAGCGAACTGGCCAGCATTTCAGAACGCCGCACCTACCAGCTTATCCACGGACTCAGGGGCCTTCCCAAGTATCTGGTCACGGAGCCCGGCCTCAACAGCGGCTTTATGATTCCGCAGTACACGGCGGCTTCCATCGTTTCTCAGAACAAGGGCCTGTGCTGGCCGGCGTCCTGCGACTCCATCCCCTCTTCACAGGGGCAGGAAGACCATGTGTCGATGGGGTCCAACGCAGCGACAAAACTTGTGCGCGTGGTGGACAATACGGAAACAGTGCTGGCCATCGAGCTGTTCAACGCGGCCCAGGCCCTGGAATTCCGCAGGCCGCTGAAGTCGTCCCCGGCTCTGGAGCGCATTTTTGCCGATTACCGGAAGGAAGTGCCCTTCGTTGAACGGGACATGTACATGCATCCGCTCATCGAAAAGTCGGTCCAGTTCCTCCACCGGGAAGAATACTTATAAGGTCAGGACAGACAGAATACTCCCTCCCAAGACCATTTGCCCGTACAGGGTCGCGAAGCGACGGTCTTGGAAGGGAGTATTCTGTCCGCCGGTATTACAGGAAAATCTTCCTGAAACAGGGCGTCTGGTACTGGTAGGCCATGCGGGTAAGGTCCCAGCCGGGTTCTGTGAGAATCAGCTTGGCTTGCTTGCCAATGGCGATGGAGCCCGCCTCCCGGGAAAGGCCCATGGCATAGGCGCTGTTCAGTGTGACGGCATTGAAGGCCTCCACGGGCGTGAGCCGCATCCGGATGCAACCCAGGGCCATCACAAAGCGCATGTCGCCGCTGGGGGAAGAACCGGGATGATAGTCCGATGCAAGCGCAACACCCAG
>JAFUWW010000046.1 GCA_017471085.1 Bacteroidales bacterium
AGTGAAGAAACGGAGGCCGGTCATGGAGATGCCGTACAGTTTGCAGTAGCTGTGGGCCATGAGCTCGTTGCTCTTCTTGGTGGCGGCGTACAGGCTCACGGGATTGTCCACCTTGTCGTCCTCGCTGTAAGGGACTTTGGCATTGAGGCCGTACACGCTGCTGGAAGAGGCATAGAGCAGGTGCTTCACTTCGTTGTGCCGGCAGGCCTCCAGGATATTCAGAAAGCCCACCAGGTTGCTCTGCAGATAGGCATAGGGGTTGGTGATGCTGTAGCGGACGCCTGCCTGGGCAGCCAGGTTCACCACTTTGTCGAAGTGCTCCTGCGAGAAGAGCTGGTCCAGCGGTTCCTTATCGGCAATGTCCATCCGGATAAAGCGGCAGTCCGGGAGAATCTCGCTTTTCTGGCACTCCCCTTTTTCTATGGCCTCCCTGTTGGGAAAGCCGTTCTCCGCCAGGCGGCCGTACTTGAGACGGACATCGTAATAATCGTTGATATTGTCGATTCCCACCACGGAATCTCCGCGTCCGGCCAGCATGTACATGAGCCTGGAGCCGATGAATCCGGCAGCGCCGGTGACTAAAATTTTCATAAAGATCCTTTAAAAAGACTGCATCTACAAAGTTACTAAAAAAAAGCAGATTACAAAGGCGCAGGCTGTGAAGAGTTTTTCGTATATTTGCATTCCCAAAAAGCAGTTGCAGTATGATCCAGTCCATGACCGGCTACGGAAAAGCCGAAGCCCAGCTCCCCGGCGGCAAACTCACCGTGGAAATCCGCACCCTCAACGGCAAAAGCGCCGACATCAACCTCAAGAGTCCCCTCCTCCCCAAAGAGAAAGACCTTGCGGTGCGTAAGCTGTTGGCCGACAGGCTGATACGTGGAACCATCGACCTGTATCTCACCTACGAACCCAACGAAGGGGAAGCCGCCCGTCCCATCAATGCCGATGCAGTTCGCGCCTACTTCTCCCAGGTGACGGACCTCCGCCGCTCGCTCCCGGGCTTCACCACCGCGCACGAAGGAGACGCCGAACTGCTGGCCGCCATCCTCCGCCTCCCGGACGTCACCGACACCCGCAAGGCCGACGTCATCGACGATTCGTCCTGGCCTCTGGTGGAATCGGCCATTGGAAAGGCCCTGGACGCCCTCTGCGCCTACCGCGCCCAGGAAGGCCGCGCCCTCTATACCGACGTCACCTCCCGCGTGGCCGGCATCCTGGCCCTGTACGACCAGGTGGAAGCCCTTGAAGGCGAGCGCATCACCGCCGTTCGCGAACGGCTGCAGAAGGCCCTGGAAGACCTCTCCGCCAAGGTCGATCCCTCCCGCTTCGAACAGGAGCTCATCTTCTACCTGGAAAAGTACGACATCAACGAAGAGAAGGTCCGTCTCCGCCAGCACTGCAAATACTTCATGGAAGTTATCGATTCCGAACCCTATCCCGGCAAGAAGCTCGGCTTCATTATTCAGGAGATGGGCCGCGAGATCAACACCACCGGCTCCAAAGCCAACCATGCCGGTATCCAGCAGCTGGTGGTCCGCATGAAAGACGAACTGGAAAAAATCCGCGAACAATCCATGAACATCCTCTAAGCCGCCCCTGCGCCGCCCTCCGTGAAAGTTTTCGGGCAGGTTTTGGGGTAGTTAAAAATTTTTTTTATCGGCCTTCCAGAGCACTGGGAGGCCGTTTTTGTCCGCGGTGAAAGTTTTTTGATGCGTTTTGGGCCCCGAAGCGATCAAAAAATCGCCCTTCCAAGGGTCTGCAAGGGCGATAATGCAAAATAAACGTGTAATTTTTGCGAACACGGATAATCGTTCGTTCCTTTGTACCGGGCCGGAAGGAGTGCCGTCGAAGGGTAATTGTGTTGATGGCAGGGTTAGAAGGGATGGCGCTTCCTCCGGCCTTTTTCAGAACTTGTAGTGGAATTCGCCCATGTAGGCGCCCATGTAACCGGTTTGAACGATGGGGACCGGAACGCCGTCCAGGTTCTTCACATAGTCCGGGGCCTCCATGAAGGTGTGGGAATGGCCTCCCACGAACATGTCGATGCCGCGGGTGGCGGCGCAGAGCATCGGGTCGGTGGTGTCGCCGGGATTGTGTTCCGTGTAGCCGATATGCGTGAGGGCGATCACCAGGTCGCACTGGGGGCGGAGCAGGTCGGCATACTTCTGGACGGTGGGAATCATCTCCAGTTCCGGAAGACGGTCGCCGATGTCGCCGGCCACCATGTTCTTGAGATGGTCGCACAGCACGCCGATGATGCCGATCTTGAGCCCGGCCTTCTCCACAATCACGTACGGTTTCACGTACTTCCCTGCCTCGAAGGGCGAGAAATCGTAATTGCACACCACGACAGGGGCCTCGACGCCGGAAAGCAGCGCTCCCAGGGCCTCCAGGCCGTTGTCGAACTCATGGTTGCCCAACGTAACGGCATCGTAGCCCAGCGCATTCAGCGCCTGGACCTCCAGCGCCCCCTTGAACTCCGTGAAATAGGTGGTTCCCTGGCAGAAATCGCCCGCATGGAGCAGCAGCACGTTCTCCACGCCGTCGGCCACGCGCACCGAGTCGATGAAGGCCGCCCGTTCCAGCACGCCGCCCATGCCCGCATAGGCGCCGGAGCGCACGGGCTCCATCTGGCTGTGCGTATCGTTCACATGCAGGATGGTAAGCTTTCCGGAAGGCTTGGAAGCATGCTTGATCCCAAGGCCGATTCCCCAGCCCAGCAGGAAAAACCCGCAGATAAGAAGGCCGGTCCTGAACAGTTTCTGTGTCGTATTCATATCCTAGTCCTCCATCACTACACGCCCGTCCGACGCGGCATCCAGCACGATGCCGGCCGCCTCGCACTTGCGTACATAATTGAGCATCACATCCTTAAGCAGCACCCGCGTGAGTTTCACGTCCTCCGCCAGGGCACCGATATTGATGGAATCGCCGCCATCGAGCAGAAAGTCGATGGTGGTCACATGGTAAATCTTTTTGGGGTCGATGGGCTTCCCGCCCACCAGGGCCGATTCCAGCTGATGCGCCTTCACCCGGACCTCGCAGCCGCTCACGGCCTGGAACGCCTGGGTTCCGGCGAGCTGCTCCAGCAGCCGGGTCAGGTTGCTTCCCTTCATCTTCACGTAGCACATGTAGTTCTTGAACGGGAACATGGAGGAGATGTCTTCCAGCGTCACAGCCCCTTCCGGCATCGGCACGCGGATGCCGCCGAAATTGGTGATGGCGAAATCCATCGGCACCTTGAAGTACTCCGAGCCCGTTTCCCGCAGGATATCGGCGAACAGGTTGCCCAGCGGCAGGTCCGGGTTCGTGCGCAGGTTCTCCATCGCCCGCGCGCTGTGCCCCACCACCTCTTTCAGGTAGGCCATCCCGGGCTGCGCATCCATCAGGGCCGATGCCACCCGTGCCACCGCATCGTCGTCGGAGAACCGGGTGCCGGAAGGTGCCACGTACCCCTCGTCGTCAAAGGTGCCGAGCGCGGTGGCAACATTCTCCTGCGTCACGCTCTCAACCCCTGTCCTGTGCCCGTCCATAGCGACCCGCCGCCACGTGAGCTCCGGGGCGGAAGCACACGCGACGACGAGCCAAAGACCTGCAGCACAAAGAATTACTTTTGCTTTAACCATTTCCAAAGGTCTTTAAAGGAAGATTTTTTACCATACATCAGAATGCCCACCTTGTAAATCTTGGCCGATGCCCACGCACAGGCGATGAAGGTGACGACCAGCAGGACGATGCTGACGACCAGCTCCCAGGTGGCCACGCCGAAGGGCAGCCGCGCCAGCATCACGATCGGCGACGTGAACGGGATCATCGACCCCCAGAACACGATGCTGCTCTCCGGCGCCCGGAACGCATAGAAAGCGATGAAGAAGCCCAGCAGCAGCGGGATGGTCACCGGAATCTGCAACTGCTGCGTATCCGCCTCATTCTCGACCGCCGAGCCGATGGCCGCGAAGAGCGAGGCATACAGCAGGTATCCGAAGAGGAAGTAGATGATGAAGGCCAGCACAATCTGACCGTAGTTCAGGGAGGTGAGCGTACCCACCACGGCCTGGATGCCGGTGGGACCTTCCGCCACGGCGGTGGTGTCCGTAAGCGCCTGCAGCTCGGTAAGATCCATGTTCATGCCCGGCGTACCAGCCATCTGGGTCACCTGCTGCTGCATGTCCGGATTGTCCATGATCTTGTCGAACCCGACCACGCCGCCGATGATGCCCACGATCACCACCGTGAGGATGATCCACAGCAGGAACTGGGTGAGGGCGACGAGGGCCACGCCCACGATCTTGCCGATCATCAGCTCGGTGGCCTTGACGGAGGAGACCAGCACCTCCACCACGCGGGACGATTTCTCCTCGATCACGGAGCTCATCACCATGCCGCTGAAGATGGCGATGAACATGTACAGCGCCATGCCCAACACCATGGAAATAATCATGTAAACCTCTGACTGCGAGATGGTTTCCTTACCGGCAGCATCCACCGTGTACGACGTGAGCCGCACGTTGGAATGCACGTCCTTCATGATCTGGTCCAGGCCCTCGATGCCGTAGGATTCAATCCGGTAGGCCTCCACGGCCTTGTTGATGCGGTTTTCCAGCATCTCGGCGGTCTCCACGCCCATCGGCTTCTCTGCATAGGTGTTGGCCGACACAGTGCGCGCCGCCGTGTCCAGCGGGCTGATGCTCAAGAGGATATCGGCCCCGAAATCGGCCAGATGGTTCTTGAGGCTGTCGGCCGACACGGCCGCATATTCCTGGAAATGGATGGTTTCCGTGTCTTCCAGCATGGGCATCACAATCCCGGACTGGTCAATCACGGCCACGGTCTTGGAATCTTCCTTGGCCTTCAGCATGATGAAGATGAGCACCACGTACATGGCGGCGAACAGGATGGGCACGCCGAAGGTGGTGAGGAGGAACGACTTTTTCTTGACCTTGTTCAGGTACTCTCGCTGGATGATAATCCCTAATTTCTTGAAATTCATAACTTAAGCCTCCTCTGTTACCAGTTTGATAAAGATGTCGTTCATACGCGGGATCAGTTCCCGGAAAGCATTGATGCGGATGCCCTGGTCCATGAGCTCCCGCAGGCGGCCGTTCACCTGTTCGCGCGGCACCACCTGGGTCTTGCGCACCAGGTCTTCGGTATACTCAATCTCCACATTGTCAACGCCATAGCGATGCCGGATATCGTCCGTCCCGCCGGTGACCACCAGCCTGGCCTTGTTGATGAGGGCAATCTCGTCGCAGAGTTCCTCCACCGATTCCATGTTGTGGGTCGACAGAATCACGGTGGCCCCCTCCTCCTTCAGGCGGAGGATCTCCTTCCGGATCAGGTCGGCATTCACCGGGTCGAAGCCGGAGAAAGGCTCGTCCAGGATCATGAGGGAGGGCCGGTGCACCACGGTGGTGATGAACTGCACCTTCTGGGCCATGCCCTTGGAGAGTTCCTCCACCTTCTTGTTCCACCAGTCCTGGATGCCGAAGCGCACGAACCAGCCCTTGAGCTCGCTGGCGGCCTCCTGGGCGCTCATGCCCCGGAGCTGCGCCAGGTACATGGCCTGGTCGCCCACTTTCATCTTGCGGTAAAGGCCGCGCTCCTCCGGCAGATAGCCGATGCGGGACACGTCCTCATCCGTGATGGGATGCCCCTTGAACAGAATCTGACCCTCCGTGGCGATGGTGATGCGGTTGATGATTCGGATGAGGGTGGACTTGCCGGCGCCGTTAGGCCCCAGCAGGCCGAAGATCTTCCCTTCCGGAATGTTCAGCGACACGTTGTCCAAAGCCACCTTCTCGCCGAAGGTCTTGGTTACGTTCTTGACTTCAATGATATCCATAATTTCTCTTGATTATCAAATACCCGGTGTTGCCGGGCAGCAGTCCTATCCGGCTTGACCGGATATCTTTCTGCAAATATAGTAAAGATTTATTGAAAAACAATAAATTCTTATTAAATATTCAAAATCTTAGCCACCAACTCTATGAGCAGTTCGGCCGGGGTGGCTTCGCCGGCCTCCCCTCCCTTGCCCTTGTAGTCGTAGTCGCAGAGGAGGGAAATCACTTTCTGGCAGCGCTGGAAGGGATAATTCCTCAGGGCGGCGTCGTATTCTTTCAGAAAGTACGGGTTCACGCCCAGCACCTTGGCCACCTCTCCGGGGGCCGGGCGGTTTTTCTGCACCAGCGCGTGGTATTTCAGGATCCGGTAGAAGTGGGTGTAGAGGGGCGCTACCGCCATCGGCAGGGCAAAGCGGGGGGCCTCCCCCATGTGCGCCGCAATCTTCAGCGCCTTTTCCGACTCCCGGTAGCTCAGGCATTTGGTGAGTTCGAACACGCTGTACTGCCGGCTGATGCCCACGTTCCTTTCGATATCGGCCACGGAGACCTCTTTCACGCCCTCGGGCAGGTTCTTGAGCATCTTGTCCGTCTCCACGGCGATTTTGCCCAGGTCCGTGCCCACCGACTCCGCCAGCAGCACGGCGGCCTCCGGGTGGATCTGCAGGCCCCGGCCCTGGAAATAGGTCTGGATCCACTGCGCCATCTCGTAGTCCCTGAGGGCGTTGGATTCCACGATGACGCCGTTTTTGAGCACGCTCTTGTACAGCGCCCGCCTTTTATCGGCCGATGCCCGGTGCATCAGGATCACCAGTACGGTGCTTTCCAGCGGCTGCTGGCAGTAGAGGGCCAGTTCTTCGAGGCTCTTCATCTGCTGGGCTTCCTTCACCACCACCAGCTGCCGCTCCGCCATCATGGGGAAGCGGCGCGCGGCGGTGATTACGGTTTCCGGGGCAACGTCGGCCCCGTAGCAGATGGTTTCGTTGAAATCTTTTTCCCAGTCCTGCAGGCAATTGTCAATGATGGCGTTGCATACAAGGTCCGGGTAATAGGGCTCGTCGCCCATGAGCAGATATATAGACTTGAAGATGCCGCTGCGGACATCTTCAAGTAAACTGCGGACCTGACGGTCGGTCTCTATGTACGACTTTCCGGCCACTTATTTAGCGAACTTCTTCTCTTTGGCACGGACAATTTTTTCCTTGAGGGCGTCGGCTGCGTCGGTCACGGCCTCTTCGAAGGTGCGGGCCTGCCGTTCGATCACCAGGTCTTCACCAGGGAAACGGGTCTGGAGCTTCACGCATTTGTTGTCTGCGTCCGGAAGCAGGGACAGCGTGACATCGATGTCACCCAGATTGTCGAAGAACTTCTCAACCTTTCCAACTTTCTTGTCGATGTACTCCAGCAGCTTCTCGTCTGCATCGAACTTAAGGGACTTGACGTTAATCATGACTGTCTTGTTTTTTTGCCCTTGGGTGGGCGTTAATGTATTGTGCCTTGAGCCGCTCGATGGAATTGTGGGTGTAGACCTCCGTGGCGGCGAGGCTTTCGTGGCCCAGCATCTCCTTGATGGCGTTCAGGTCCGCTCCTTCGTCCAACAGAGCCGTGGCGAGCGAGTGCCTGAGCACGTGGGGGGATTTCCTCCCTGTGATGCCGTAGCCTGAAAGCTCTGCCTTCACTGCGCGGTCTACATATTCCGGATACAGGGACCGGCCCTTTTCCGTGATAAGCAGGGGCGCATCGGCAGGCCTCTCTGCCCCGACCATCTTGCTAGCTGCTTGTAAATATAGGGAAATTTCTTGATTTACGGAAAAAATAAGGGGAATTTCACGCATTTTGTCGCCTTTCCCCAGGACGCGGAGCGTATGCCTTCCCGGGTCTACGCTTCCCACCTTCAGGCCGATCAGCTCGGCCCGCCGGATTCCGCTGGCATAAAGCAGGCTGATGATGAGCCGCCGGAGCCGCCTCCGGTACAGGTCTACAGCCGTTTTGTCAGTTGCCGGCAGCTGCAGCAGCAGCTCCAGCGTGTCCTGCCCGGCATCGGCCTGGGTAGCAGCCAGATACTCGTCCAGCATCTTTTCCGTATAGCACTCCGGCAGCCGCTTTTTCATCTGCGGCCGCTTCACCGTCCGCACCGGATTGCTCTTGAGCGTCCCGCCCTTCATCAAGAAGTTGCAGAACCCGCTGATCGCGCTCATCCGCAGATGCACCGTCCTGGCACTCAGCCCGTTATCAATCATCCAAGCCTCATACTCCCGGATCCGCGACGGTACCAGCTCCTCCACCACCCCGTCCTGCCCTTTCCCGTCATGCCCGGCCTCGTCATGCCCGGCCTGACCGGGCATCTCACCCACGGCCCATACGGCAAAGTCCTCCAAGGCGCTGCGGTACAGCTCCTGCGTCCGGGGCGAATACCGCCGGACGTCCCTCAGATAGGTGATGTATGATTCAATCTCAGCCATTTCCCGTCATTCTGAGGGGCTCTGCGCCGAAGAATCTTTCGGCACCAGCCCGAAATCCAGCGCCTTCTTACGCATGTAGGCATCGGCCGCCTCGAAAGTGTACGGAATCTCGCCGTCCAGGATGGCGTTTTTCACCATCTCCTTCAGCTGGCCGATGGTGTTGCAAGGCTCTATGCCAAACAGTTCCATGACATAGTCCCCCGAAATCGGGTTCTTCCAGTTCCGGAGGTTGTCCTTCGCCTCCACCTCCACCATCTTCTCCTTCACCAGCTCGAAATTGTGCCGCAGCCGCGCCACCTTCGCCGGGTTCTTCGAAGTGATATCGGCATTGCAGAGGATCATGAGGTCGTCGATGTCGTTGCCGGCGTCGAACAGCAGGCGGCGCACCGCACTGTCCGTCACCTCGTCATCGACCAGGGCGATGGGCCTGAGGTGCAGATTCACAAGCTTCTGCACGTATTTCATCTTCTCGTTGAGCGGCATCTTGAGGGCCTGGAAAATCTTGGGAACCATCCGGGCGCCCACCACCTCGTGCCCGTGGAAGGTCCATCCCTGCCCGGGCGCGTAGCGTTTGCTGGCAGGCTTGCCGATGTCGTGCAGCAGCGCCGCCCACCGCAGCCACACGTTCGGGGCCGTGCGGAGCGTCGCGTTGCCATCGGCATCATAGTCCTTGAGCCGCTCCTCGCCGATGGCCTCTTTCTCGAAGATCGCCACATTGTCCACCACCTGCAGCGTGTGGGTGAAGTTTTCTTTATGTCCCTTGCCGTCAACCGTTTCCACGCCTTTCAGTTTGCTGAGTTCCGGCAGGAACCGGGACAGCAGGCCGGTCTCCTCCAGCAGCTCGAAAGCCATCGAAGGCCGGTCCGTGACCAGGATCTTGTTCAGCTCCTCCACAATGCGCTCGCGGGAAAGAATCTGCAGCCTGTCGGCCATGTTCTTCATCGCCTGAATCGATTCCGGGACAATAGTAAATATCTGATCCTTCGTGCTTAACTGAGTGGCGAAACGGATGGCCCGCAGCATCCTGAGGGGGTCGTCGGAGTAGGTCTGCTCGGGCTCCAGCGGCGTGCGGATAATCCCGGCCGCCAGGTCCCGGATGCCCCCGAACGGGTCGACCAGAGCGCCATAGTCCTCTTTCTGCAGGCTGAATGCCATCGCGTTGATGGTGAAGTCCCTGCGGAGCTGGTCCTCTTCCAGGGTGCCGTCTTCCACGATCGGCTTGCGGGAATCCCGGTGGTACGATTCTTTCCGCGCCCCCACAAACTCCACCTCCATGCCATGATAACGCAGCATGGCGGTCCCGAAGTTCTTGAACACGCTCACCTTCGAATGGCACTTGGCCGCCACCGCCTCCGCCAGCAGAATCCCCGGCCGCACTTCTCCGTCATGCCCTTCTCCGTCATGCCCGGCTGCGTCATGCCTGGCCCGACCGGGCATCGTTTCACTTTTTCCTGCCTGGCCGGGCATCTCCACCACAATATCAATATCAGTATTGGCCCTTCCCAGAAAGCAGTCCCGCACGTAACCACCTATCACAAAGGCCCTTACGCCCAGCTCCGCCGCCGTATCGCTGACAATCCGGAAAACCGGCTGTTCCAAATATCCTTCCGTAATCGTACTCATTCCTGTCTTCAAAAATAATTCCCCTTGGCCAGCATCTCCTCCCACAGCGGGGCTTTCTGCATGAACGCGAAACCATCGGCCTGCCTTTCAAACATGAAGGTCTTATGGCCGTTTGTTATCACGATATACTTCACATTCAATTCATTATTATATCTGAGCGCCTGGTCCACCACCTCCTGGTCCAGGGTCACGTCCGGCCTTTTGCACTCCACGATCATCATCGGGCTGGCGGTTCTGTCATACACCACGATATCGGCCCGATACTCCTTGGCCCCATGCTTGAAAGCCACCTCCGACCCCATCATGTGCTCCGGCACCTTCATTCCCTCATGCAGCACCGAAATGAACCACTGCCGCACCTCCTCCTCCGGCGTACACCGCACACTCTTCTTCCTCAACGGGTCCCAAATATAATCCGATTCCATAGTATTTTCTTTCAGTCCTCAAAAATAACCTTTTCCCCCCGTTTTTGCAAATCGGGGAAAATATGTACCTTTACGAAAATTAAAATGCAATGATGATGAAAGCAGCAAAAGTGATGGCGGCCCTGGCGGTGTTGATGATGGGCGGTGTGGCCCTGGCGCAGCAGCCGATCCCCGTCCGGTACAAGTGGCTCAACAACAATGAGGTGGCCTTCACCTACGACGGTTCCTACAACGACGCCGTCAAGGTCAACGCGAAAAACGAGAAGTGGCTGGTTACCAAAGACATAAAGGTGCCCGAAAAATATGCCGATTTCCCCCTGAAGCCCGAAGGCGCCGTGAACCTGACCTTCTCGCCGGACTCCGCCAGCCTGGCTTTCACCCGCAGCAACGACCTCTGGGTGGCCGATATCGCCACGGGCAGGGAGACCCGCCTTACCTTCGACGGCACGGAAACCATCATGAACGGCTACGCCAGCTGGGTCTATTACGAAGAGATTTTCGGCCGGCCTTCCCGCTACAAAGCCTTCTGGTGGAGCCCCGACAGCAAAAAGCTGGCTTTCTACCGCTTCGACGACACCGAAGTGCCGATGTTCCCCATCTATTCGCCGTTCGGTCAGGACGGTACGCTCCGCCGTACACATTACCCCAAGGCCGGCGAGAAGAACCCGGAGGTGCGGATCGGCATCATCGACCTGGAATCGGCGAAAACGGTTTGGGCCGATTTCGACCCGAAGGATGACCAGTACTTCGGCACGCCTTTCTGGGGGGCCGACAGCCACACTTTCTTCGTGGCCCGCGAGCCCCGCATCCAGAACACGCTGGACCTGTACGCCGTGAATCCGGCCGATGGAAGCAAGCGCGCCATCTATCACGAAGAGGTCCCCACCTGGCTGGACTGGATCGACGGCATGCTCTTCAGCAAGGACGGCCTGTACATGGTGCGGGACTTCGAAACCGGCTGGCAGCAAATCTATTACCTCAGCTACGACGGCGCCATCCTCAAGCGCCTGACCGACGGCCCCAACTGGCGGATGACCCTGCTGGAGGTGGACAAGGACGGCAATGTCTATTTCACCGCCGAAAGGGATTCGCACGTGCGCAAGGCCCTTTATAAGGTTACGCCCAAGGGTGTGATCACCGCCCTTACCGACCCTTCGCTGAACGTGCTCAGCGCTTCCTTCGCCCCGGACTGCAAGCATTTCGTGGCGATGACTTCCAACCTCCAGACCCCGCCTGCGGTTACCATCCACAAGACATCGGCCCCGGCAAAGAGCTACCTGGTCGGGGCTTCTCCCCGTCCGGAAGGAACTGTGGGTGAGCTGGTTTCCATCACGGTAGACGGACTGGAACTGCCCGGCATCATCTACTATCCCAAAGACTTCGACCCGTCGCGGCAGTACCCCGTGCACGTGGATATCTACGGCGGCCCGGACACGCCGCAGGTGAACGACCGCTGGGTTTCCCCGGCCTCCTACGCCTGGTACGGTGAGAACGGCATCATCGAACTCATCGCCGACTGCCGCGCCTCCGGCCACAACGGCCGCAAGGGCCTGGACGCCATCTATAAGTACCTGTCCACCATTGAGATAAGCGACTTTGTAGAATGGGCCAAATGGCTCCAGTCACTGCCGTATGTGAAGGCCGACAAAATCGGGGTGGAAGGCTTCAGCTTCGGCGGCACCATGACCACCCTCCTGGTCACGACCGCCTCTGAGTACTTCCATTACGGCATCGCCGGGGGCGGCGTGTACGACTGGGCCCTCTACGATACGCACTACACGGAGCGCTTCATGTCCACCCCGCAGGACAACCCGGAAGGATACGCCGCCACGCGGGTCATCGACCGCATCACCCCCTATCCCGCCAAAGTGGGCGAGGCCGACGGCTCCGTCATGCTCAAAATCACCCACGGCACCGGCGACGACAACGTCCACTTCCAGAACACCTTGCAGCTGATCGACGCCCTGCACAGACAGAAGGCCGATTTCGACTTCATGATCTACCCCGACGGCATGCACGGCTACCGCGGCTACCAGGGCGCCCACTTCAACACCGCCAACCGCGACTTCTGGCTGAAGTACCTGAAAGGCGAATAGCAGGGCCCGTGGCTTGCGGCTTGTGGCTTG
>JAFUWW010000047.1 GCA_017471085.1 Bacteroidales bacterium
AACTCATTTCCAACAATCACGCCCCTGAGGAACACCAAATTCTCACATGCAAGCCCGTGGTGCTGAAACGTAACTGTTGGATAGGCGCCGGGGCAACGATTCTGCCAGGTGTCACCGTTGGCGAGAATGCCATTGTCGGTGCCGGAGCAGTTGTGACAAAAGATGTTGAACCGAATACCGTTGTGGGTGGCATCCCTGCAAAGTTGATCAAGCGACTGTAAGGCTACTTTCAGGGGACACTAAATTCTCATTTTTCGAAATACTGTATTCGGGGCAGGCGTTTTGTTCAACGTCTGCCCCGAATATAATTGAGATCAAAATCGCTTAAGCCTTATTGAACTTCGACTTCGGCTGTTTGCAGCGTGGGCAGCGCCAGTCGTCAGGGAGGTCTTCAAAGGCTACTCCATCGTGCTCCGCAGGATCATATACGTAGCCGCAGATTGAGCAGACATATTTGCCGGAAGCCTCCTGCTTGGAAAAGTCTACCTCCGCCAAGACTGTCGGCTCGGGATTGTTCAAATCCATAACGCGTTTGGCCTCCAGGTTCTCATAGCCCTGTGGGGTGTGGGTGCCGCAATAGACGGTGGGGTGATTGAGGATGAATTCCCGGATACGGTTCTGGGTTTCGCGTGCGGCAGGAAGGTCATCATAGACAACGGACAGTTTGTCTTCATACAGGGCTTCATCCACATAGGTGATGTCTCCGTGAAACATATAGAACAGACCTTCATTCTCTACGATGACGATGCTGTTACCCTTGGTGTGGCCCGTGGCCTTGATAAGATAGATGCTATCCGCGATCTTCTGGCTCTCCGGGAAATTGAAGTACGCCCCGTCGCTGAAGTTCACCGGGACAAGGTTTGAAAGCCCCTGGAGTTCAGCGGCATCCATCTCGTTCCGGTTGACGTAGACCTTTGCAGAGGGAAAACTCTTCAGTTCGCCGCTGTGATCGGCGTGGCGGTGGGTGAGGAGGATCTTCGTCACTTGCTCGGGTTTGTAGCCCAGGGCCGCCAGCGCTTCCACATAGGTGCAGATATCCTTGCCGGTGTAGGCCGGGCTGTCCTCGTCGGGCACTTCCTCGGGCGTCCCGGCAGGAAGTCCGGTATCGACAAGGATTACCTCGCTGCCGGTGTCGATCAGATAATTCTGCAGGCTGCCGCGGTAGCGGACGTTCTTGTCGAACTTGTCCATCCCTTCCTCTCCGCCGAAGGCAAAAGGCTGGGAATAGAAACCGTCTTTCCTGAATTTGACTGCTTTGATTTCCATTATCGGCTTATTTTGCAGGTTCCCACTTGCAGCGGACGGGTGAGACGATGGCGCCTTCTTTTTTCAGTTCGGCAAAGGCCTTGTCAACTTCCTTGCGGTCGGCGTTCAGAGCCTTGGTCACATCACCGGCGGAAACGGGTTTGCCGGCTTCGCGCATGGCTTTCAATACTTGTTCTTTCATAATGATTCGTGGATTAAAAAAGTTATTACAGCACGGGCATTTTTACATCATTGCGGTCAGGAAATTCTCGTAGCCGAGTTTGTCGATATAATTGAGATACTGGGCCTCCCAGGCCATGTGGTCTTTCTCGCCGTCAATCCACTTCTGGATGAGTTTCTGGGTGGGATAGTCGTCGGCAAAGGCAGTTGCCAGTTCGCTGAGCTCCTTGATAGCGGCAGGCTGAAAGTCGCTTTCAATCTGCTGCTTAGGATCATCGTAGAAGGGGAATTCGATGGTCTTCATGGCTTCTTGAAGGTCAGCGGGCTTGTAGCCCAGTTCCACGAGGCGCTGCAGTACCTCTTCGGCCTCCTCCCATTCCTCTTCGGCCTCTTCTTTCCACTTGTCGGCCAATTTGTTCCAACCCTGCAGACGTCAGTATGCCGAGAAAGCGAAATGCTGTTTGCTGTTTCCGAACCATGTTGCGCCTAGATAGGCGAAATGCTTTAAAGCTTCTTCTTTTGTCATAGTGCTATCAGTTAAATAATTGAACAATGATGATTGTATATTCTATTCAAAAGAAATCATTGACAGATACAAAACAATCCCCGCCCTCAGTGAATCAGAATCTCCTGGAGAGTAATGCCCGGATCCAGAAAGTAGATCCTCAACTTCGTGTTCTCTTTGCTTCCGGGAGGAATCGTGATGGTGCGGGAAGCATAGCCCCGTAACACATTCCAGCGCCACTCAGCCGTGAAATCACCTGCATGAATGTCAAATAACTCCGGGCTCTGTTCTCCCATCCGGACGGCATAACCGGCATTTCTGCCGTCATATACGTGAAGGGTGGGCAGGGTCCTGATTTCTATTTCCGTGTCACCTTCCTGAAGGTCCAGGCGGTATTCTACGAACGGTGCTTCAGAGAGTGTATGCAATGTGTATGAAGGCGTGTCAAAAGGCAGCACAAGTACTCCGTCAATGTAGCCAAGGCCTTTCACACGCCGGACATTTCCCTTACTGTTCCGGAAATCGGAAGCTGGGATGCGAACGCGGGGTTCCCTGTCAAAGGGCGGATACAGGCCGATGAATACGCGGTCTATGCGTGCCCCAGGCGTAAGCTCGCTTATCCTGAGACGGTTTTCTCCCTTTTTCAGATGAAGGGTGCCAACTTTACTCCACATGGGGCCGACATACGGGGCGTGCCAGACGTTGTTGATTGGTGTAGCCGATGCCACAAAAGACTGCTCATTCAAAGCTACGCTGCAGATGACATTATCCTCCGGAGCTTTTGAGAAATTGCGTATGGGACTGAGGGCTTCCAGCCAGATGTCAACATCCCCTCCGGTTTCACATTCAATGACGGTTCCGCCATCAGAAACCGCCTCTAGGGTGCATACAAAACGGGGAGCCGGGCCATTCTGAGCCTGTATGAAGAGATCCGGCGTGCAAAAGGGCTGCTCTATTTTCCGGGACCGGAACCAGTGGTAGGGCTGCCAGTCGAAAAAACCTGCCCATTTGCCATCCATAATGTCCTCATTGTATTTATCGGTCCATTGGTTGAGCGCATCGAACATCTCTTTCACGCGTTCTGAATCCGCCATTGCTCCGGTATAATCACCTTCCGTTCCCCGCACCATGCTCCTTCGTGCAAGAAGCTGATACTCATTAATCATGGCAGCTCCCCGCACTGGGTAGTGAATCAGTTCGAAATAGGCGTCCTTCAGTCGTTCCGGAATACGGTGAGACAGTTCATCGGCATGGGCCGAAATGGCTCTCCAACGGGCAATCCTCACTTCAATCTGCGGCTCCGTGTAGTTGATAAACCACACATGGGCGTCCTTGCCGGCAGCCTGCAGGGCGTAATAATCTGCCTGAATGTCTGCAATTTCCTGCGCCAGGTCCTCTCCAAAGGTTTTGGATGCCCAATACTTTATGTAATTGTGCGCGTCGGATGGTTTCCAGCGGTCAAGGTCCCAGGCAAGGTCCATCACAAAGGAAATTTCCTTCTCGGCCGGTTTTATGTCACCTACATTGAACACCCAGATCTTCCGCGCCCCGTAGGTATAGGCCTTGGTCAGTTCGGCCGACAGGAAGGCGGGGGAGAGGGGGCTCAGCCATATCCAGCTGGCGGGGTCTCCGTGATAGGAGAGGTGATAGTAGATGCCGGCGCCGCCGCTCCGCTTCATCTCCTGGGGATTGGAGAGATTACGGCAGTAGCCGTGTTTGTCATCGCTCCATAGGAGGGTTACATCGTCCGGTACCTGAAGACCATTGTGATAAGCTTCAAGTACCTCTTCGTAGGTGCACAGGACCTGCGGTATCTCTTCCAGCGGTTTCCCGATGTTCCGCCGAAGCATATCGCGCTGGTCGTCAATGGCCTTCTGCATCAGCGCCACACGCTCTTCCGTAGTGCCGGCTCCCTCCATGGGGTAGTCGTGAATGCCCCGGAGCCCCAGGGTATAGGTGTTTTCGTACTTGCCGTTTGCCTTAACGCGCTCCTCCCAGTAATTCTGCATGAACGCACGGTTGGTGATGTAATTAAAGTCACCAAAGCCTTTTGCCTTCCACTCACCTTCGTTGTTGCGGAGCATCTGCTCGCAGTGGGAACTGCCCATCACGATGGCATAGTCGTCGGCCAGACGGGCATTCTCCGGATCCTCGTTAAAGGCTAGCGTACCAGGGTGCATGGCCGGCCAGAGGTAGTTGGCCTTGAGACGGAGGAGCAGTTCGAACACTTTCGTGTAAGTCTCGGGTCCCACGCGGCCATGCCTTTTCTCCGCCCAGCGGGCCCAGCCGCCAAAGCGCTCGTCGTTGATGAAAATACCGCGGTACTGTACAGCGGGTTCTCCCTGGCAGATGGTGCCGGGTTCAAGATAAAGCGTCTCTTTGTGCTCCGGGGGAACGTCGGCCCACCAGTACCAAGGGGATACGCCGATTTCTTCGCTTATGGATGTGAGGCCGAAGGCTGTGCCACGCCGGTCGCTGCCGGCAATCACCAGCAGCATTCCCGCATCCTTTGAGCGTTCAATGCTCGTGATGATATACGATTCCCATTTACCTTTTATTGCCGATACGTCAATGAGTTTCTGCCTTACCAGGTCGTCGATGAGGCTGCTGTTCCCCAGGGTTCCGGCTACTACCACGGCGCCCTTCGGTAACTTCTTGACAGATTTGGCGTCCGATGTCACAGGACGGAAGCCGGTCACTCGCTCCACATCATCGGCCAGCATCCCGGCCGCAATCTGTACAACGGTAAAATCATCTGCATCCGTGTATATGGCAGCCTGGCTAAGGGGGAATTTGCCGTCTTCAGCCTTGGCATGGGTAGCTGCCAAAAGGCATATGAGCATCGTAATCAGTCGTTTCATCTTTGTGATTCGTACAAGTGGTTGAGGTCTTTGGCAAACAGCGTTTTTTCTCTCTTGTAGAAGAACACAAAGTCATCGCATGAGGGGTGACCGGGGTAGGGCGCATAGAAATGGCCTTCCTTGTCATAGGCGTTGCGCCATACCATAACATAGCTCAGCGGATACTGCTCAATGGCAGGAAGGAGGGTAGCAGTCCACCAGTCGGCTGTTTTTATCCCCTCGTAGCCTGTCTCCGTAATGGCCGCTGCTTTGTGGTGTTCCTTTGCCAGGGCGCAGAGCATGGGGATGTTCTTATGGGCCTTTGCAAGGTATTGCCCGCAGGCATCGGCTTCGCTCACGGGTGAGGAGCAGTAGAAGTCAAGCCCCAGAAGGTCTATATAGTCATCCCCGGGATAGCGCTCCATGAATTTTTCCGGGTCTCCGCCCGCCTCAAGTCCGGTGGAATATGCATACAGGGCATTCACGACGCCCTTTTCGCGCAGACGGTTCACCGTGAGTTGCCACAGATCGATGAATTGTTCCTTAGTGCAGTTGTTCTGGCCCCACCAGAACCAGGATCCCGTATGCTCATGCCAGGGCCGTAAAATCACGGGAACGCGAATGCCATCCGGCGTTTTCAGGGATTTGAGGAAACGGGCAATCCGGTCCAACCAGACAAGAAAGGTTTCGTGCGTCTGTCCTTCAGCAAGGATTTGTTCCACTGTGTGGGATTCGGCCTCACGGGTTTCGTCTGTTACCCAGGCATGCCTTCCGGAGAGGGGATTGTTGCAGTGCCAGGAAAGGGTCACGACACCGCCCCTTTCAAAGTGTTTGACAATTTCCTCGCGAAGCTTGCCTCCCTCCACCCCGTCAAGGTTTCTGTTCTTGCCCATTTCCAGCCCGCCCAGATCCATGCCCAGAAGGGCGGGATAGTCTCCGCAGACGCTCAGAACATCACTGCGGCCTTCTTCATCAACCCAGCCCACACCATACACCGTATCGTCGTGATGGCCGAAAAAGAACTTTCCTTCGGCGGCGATCTCCTTGAGTGAGGCTAGAAGGTTTTCCGTGCGCTGCGTACGGCCGCTTGCGGCAAGAGGATCAACATCCCTGTTGCCGCAGGATGAGGCGACGAGGAAGATTAGGGTCAGGTGATACAGGACGCGTTTCATAAACCGAATCCAAATTAAATGGTATTTACAAAGTTATACCTTTTTTGCGGAAGGGTATACGAGCAAAACGAAACAAAAACCGACAGATACGAAACAATTTGCATATTTTAATTATCTTTGCCAGCACAAGTCCCGAATAATATGTATACGTTACAAGATACTTGGATATGGGCATATGGCAAGTCGCGGTATAAGGGCTGGAATGGCCGGTTCCTATGCATCGAAACCGACAAGGAAACAACTTTTCTTACCAATACATTACCGGGGACATTAGCCGCATATGGATTTACCATTGTGCTGAACGGCAGCTTTACGGCGCTTTATAGCGGGCGGGAAATATCGATAGAAAGAAACCACCTGCTTATCACAATGCCCGGTTTCCACCTCAGAATACTAGCCGTTTCGGATGACTATTCGGGCCTTTGCCTGGTAGCAGATGAATCCTATACCCTGGAGGCGCCGTCCACTCGGACCGCTGTCCGGACGGCCCTGCTTCCTGTCATTGAAATTCGTCAGCCTGCCGTGTCGCTATCACAGGAAGAAGGCGTCCGGCTTGGAGCACTAATCCGGATGGCCGGCGAGTACCTCGCATCTGATACTTCCCTGCGCGAAGAGTTGCTTGGGAACCTCTATTCCCTTTTCCTGACGGATGTCTCTTCCATCCTTTTAAGGAGGACCCAACAGGTGAAAATGGGGAAAAGGGCGGAAGAACTGTTCATGGATTTCATGCAGATGCTCCCGCAGCACTTTGTCCGAGAACACGGAATTGATTTCTATGCGAGCGCACTCGGTGTCACGTCCACCTATCTTTCCCGGGTGGTCCGGGAGGTGTCAGGAAGGACGGTGGTCGAGTATATCAACCGCATGCTTACTATGGAGGCACTTTGGTTGCTGGAGAATACATCCCTGAGCATTGACGAGATTGCCGAAAGAATCCATTATGCCGATTCCACAACCTTCGGCCGCTTTTTTTTCCGGATGAAAGGCGTCACGCCCAGGGAATACAGAAAAAATTTGTAGGAATCAGGAGTTCTGTTTTAAATGCAGATTCATAGGCATAACTCAAGTCCCGGAAGCACTTCATGAATTGCCAGGCTGTAATAGTGATTTCGCAGAAAACACGTATCTTTCGTTCGATAAATCGTTATCGGTCTCCCGGTTCTGCAGTCTGACAGAAAAATGCTCCTACTGTCCCGAAGAGTGGGACGGTAGGAGCAAAAACACCCCCTAAACGCGCCTAATGTCCCTGTTTTTGGGACGATAGGCGCACTCTGCCAGTAAGACACAAAAAAGACAGCGCCAAAGCTGTCTTTTTCAGTGCCCCGGGCGGGAATCGAACCCGCACGGCCGTTTCGGGCCAAGGGATTTTCTTACCACTATGGCTTTCGCCACCATAATCTGTTTGTGGTCCGGACTATTCCTTCACCGTGGAGCGAGGCTCTTTAGGTGTGTCGTGTCTAGTCTCTGCACCTTCCTCCTTCCGGAGGCTTGGCTCAAGATTACCATCGGCATTATCCGTTAAGGCTTCCTTGAATTTACGACATTCTACATCTCTCTTTTCAGAGAGTGCACTCAAATGTGCTCTTCCTCGATAGTTATCTGTAAGAGCGTGTCTAAGTCCCTCGTGTCTACCATTCCACCACCAAGGCGTTTGGCGTTCAGAAGAATGTGGCTACAAAGGTAGTAATAATTTTTGAAAGGTGTATGCGTGAAGGGAAGTGGTTGATACAGATTGTGTTATGCAATTACCTCCATGCCGAATGGGTTGAAAGTAAAGACGTAATGCACTGATAATGAGCGCCTTGCGTTCACGGGGCCCCATTGCCTCACCTTCTTCCTGCACCATTTCGCGCCATTGCCGCTTCCTAAAGCTTTTCGGCAAAACGGGCCAGAGAGGGGCTCCCCAGCACGCGCATGAGGGAGTCCCACCAGCGGGTGGGAAGTACGGAGTGCCAGAACACGATGTTGGAAGCGCCGGCCCCGGGCCGATAATGGGTCCTGGGTTTGCGGGAGCAGGCCGCCTTGACGATGCACCGGGTCACGGCCGAAGGGGCCGACAAAGCCTTGAGAGAATACCCCTTCCGCATCACGCCGGCTTCCCGGAGGGCCGCCTCCTCATAGGCGGATCCTTCGGAAGAAGAGGCCAGGTGGTCGGCTGCGATCGTGCCCCAGGCGGTCCGGATCGGCCCCGGCTCAATGAGAACCACTTGAACGCCGAAAGGCTTCATCTCCATGCGCAGTGCATCGGAGTAGGCCGTTACCGAATATTTTGACACATTGTACCAGCCACCGAAATACATGGGCGCATGCCCTGCCACAGAACCGACATTGATAATGCGGCCGCTGCCCCTTTTCCGCATGGCCGGAAGAAGCAGCTGGCAAAGGCGCGCCAGGCCGAAAAGATTGACTTCCACCTGCCGCCGCGCGTCTTCCATCGGCACGGTCTCTATCGGGCCGAAAAACCCGTATCCGGCATTGTTGATCAGCACATCCACAGGCCCGACGGCCGCTGCGCAGGCTTCCAGGGAGGCCTCGTCGGTGAGGTCCAGCTGCATGGGGATTACGCCGAATTCTTTGAGCGGTTCCATCAGGGACACCCTGCGGGCTGCTGCATAGACCCGGTGTCCCCGGCGGGCAAGTTCGCGGGCGGCGTCAAATCCGATGCCGCTGCTGGCCCCGGTAATGAGAATATCCATAGTATCAGTGAATGTAAAAACCGAACCCGGGAGCATGCCATTCCAGCTGGTCAGGAGCTGCCGGCGCACCCTTGGTAGAAGGGCTTGCGGACAGGCCGGTAGACAGTTCCAGCACCTTTGAAAGCATCTGTTCGGCGGGATCGCCCAGCTGGATGCCGTCCAGCGGGTAGTCCGAGGCCTCATAATCGGCCGGAATCCCCGAAGGCATGCTCAGGGTGACCCCGTTCTTGTCGGCATAGCGGGAAGAGATTACATAGATGCCCCATCCGTCCAGCAGCCGGCCGCCTTCTTCGGCATCCACCGTGTTCTCCTTCTGCTTGCCCAGCGACTCGAAAAAGTCCTTGGCTTGAATCAGATAGCCGCCGCAGAATTTCCCGTAGGAGCATTCGCCTACGGTGCTCAGGTCCATGTAGGGAGAAAGGCCACAGATCAGCGCCTCGGAGGCCGATGCGGTGCTTCCCGTGGTAATGACCCACAGCTTCTTGATGCCCGGATTCACCTGGCCGGGCCGGACGGTGTATTTGGCCCCGCCGTCGGAGGGGGAGAGCTGGAATTCCTCGGCAAAACGGGATTCCAGGCTGTCCTTGTACAACTCGGAAAGGATGCTGTTGTATATGTCGCGGGTGAAGACGCCGCCCATCTCCTCCGCAGGGACGATCATCGAGGCCAGGACGTTGCTTGTGAGCGTATACCCGCCCCCGTTGTAGCGCAGGTCCAGCACCAGTTCGTCGATGCTCTCGTCCCTGAAAGTGCGGAAGGCCGTTTCCAGGTCGCGGCAGGCATCCATCGTAAAGGAGGTGAAATGCAGATAGCCGAATCTCTTGCCGCCCCATTCCAGCGTCTTTACGGTCTGGACAGGGTTTTCGTACATCTGGACGGCGGTAAGGGGGATGCTGGAACCGTCTTCCATGCCCAGCGTTACACTTCCGCCGCTGTAAAGAGTCTCTTTCAGCAGGGTGGAGTAATTGTCCGGGGTGATGGCCTTTCCGTCCAGGGTGAGGATGATGTCACCCCTCCGGAGCCCGGCCTTGGAGGCGGGGGAATCGGCATAGGTGAACGTGACGACGGCGCGCACCCGGGTGCGGGTCTGGTCGGCATAGTAGAGGACGAAATCGAACCCGAAACTCCGGGTGTTTCCCGTTACGTTGCCCAGGAAACCGCTGCAGTCTTCCATCAGCTGCGTCCACTTGTCCACTTCGCCCTGGGAGTTCTTGTAACGCAGGGCTTTGACCTTTTCCACGGGGTCATCGGCATATTTCCATGTGGAAAGGTCGCTTTTTATCTCGTCCAGCCACAAGTAGTAGGTAGACATGATGTTGAAGCCGAACATGTTGGCGTAATACTTGGTTTCCGCCGAAGAGTTTTTCTCTTCCAGCTGGTCTGCCAGGTCGGACAGTTTGTCGCAGCCGGCAGAAGCCACGAGCGCAAGTGCCAGGCCGATAGGTAACAGTAGTTTCATCAGAAATACTTTTTTTCGTCCCTGTACAATGCCAGGAAAATAAACAGCAGCACCGTGAAGGCCCACAGGGAAGACCCTCCGTAGCTGAGGAAAGGAAGCGGAATGCCGATCACCGGCATCAGCCCCACCGTCATGCCCACGTTGATGAACAGGTGCATGAAGATGCAGGCGGCCACGCAGTATCCGTACACGCGGATGAATTTGCCCCGGCAGCGCTCGGCGTCCAGGATCAGCCGCACGATCATGAAAACATAGAGCAGGATTACCACAGCACAGCCCAGGAAGCCCCATTCTTCGCCTACGGTGCAGAAGATGAAGTCGGTCGACTGCTCCGGGACAAAGCCGAAGGTGGTCTGGGTCCCGTGCAGGAAACCCTTGCCCAGCAGGCCTCCGGAGCCGATGGCAATCTTGGACTGGTTCACATTATAGCCTACCCCGGCCAGGTCTTCCTTCAGCCCGAGCAGCACTTCGATGCGCCCCCGCTGATGCGGCTGCAGGACTTCCTGGAAAATGTAATCGGCCGAGAAAATGAGCAGGATGCCGCCGATGAACACCAGGAGGGTGATCCCCAGGAAGGAATCCTTTTTCCGGTAGGCCTGCAAGGCCAGCGGAGGGATTGCCAGGACGCTCAGCGCCAGCAGGATAAACACCGGCTTGACCTGGAGCAGGAAACTCCAGAAATACTCCTGCGACTCTCCGGCGGCCGGCACCCAGGTGACATCGGCCATCCAGTCCATGCGGGCCTGCACCAGCGCATAGAGGTGGTCCATGCCCCAGGGCAGCAGCGCCATCAGCACCACGAAAACGCCACCGATTCCCAGCCGCTTCCAGAAATCCGCCGAAAGGGCGTTGATGAGCACCAGTACCCCCAGGAGCAGGACGATAGACCAGTAAGTTCCCAGCGTCAGCGTCGAGATGAACAGGCCGATGACGAGGCCGATCAACCCCAGCCACCAGCCCGACAGACCTTCCCGATAAAGCACGAAGATGAATCCGGCATACACCAGGGCCGATCCGGTCTCGCTCTCCGCCACAATGATGAGCATGGGCACGGCGATGACGGCCACCGCCAGCAGGAAGTCCTTGAAGCGGGACATCTTGAAATGCTGCTGGCTCAGGACAAACGCCAGCAGCAGCGAAGTGGTGATTTTTGAAATCTCCGCCGGCTGGAATTTCACGGGCCCCAGCTCAAACCAGGAGTGCGACCCTTTTACGTCTTTCGAAACAAAGATGACCAGCACCAGAAGCCCCAGCACGGCCAGATACATAGGAATCGGCAGGGCTTCCCAGATTTTGGGCGGAATCACGTACAGGATGAGTCCGGCCAGACCGAAACCGGTGAGCATCCAGATGAACTGCTTGCCGCAGCGGGCGCTCCAGTCGAAAATGGAGGCGGGATTGGAAGAGTGGATGGAGGCGTAGATATTCACCCAGCCGATGAATACCAGCAGGAGATACGTCCCCACCAGCGGCCAGTCGATAGACTGCCGCAGCCTTCTCTCCGGTATGGCGCCTTCCTTGATCATCTAGTTGGTTTTTACACGGGCCATGAGGTCGGCCGATTTCATCCTTTCTTCCAGGGCGGTGCGTTTCACCGAACCCTTGAGGTATTTTTCCACCATCAGCGAAGCCATGGGGGCGGCGTAGGTGGCTCCGAAGCCGCCGTTTTCCACATAGGCGGCGATGGCAATCCTGGGGTTGTCCATCGGGGCGAAGCAGATGAACACGGAGTTGTCGGCCCCGCGGGGATTCTGCGCCGTGCCCGTTTTTCCGCAGATGTCCAGCGAATCCACATGGGCCACCCATGCCGTCCCGCCCATGCCGGCGCCCGAATTCACGGCCCGCCACATACCCCGGATCAGCTTGGTGAAATGCACCGTGTCCACCTTGGTATACTGCCGCTGGGTAAAGCGCGGGTCGATTTCCACACCCTCGGAGGCCTTCACGATGTGCGGGATGAAGTAATGCCCCCGGTTGGCGATGGTGGCGCAGAGGTTGGCCAGATGCATCGGCGTGGCCAGGATCTCTCCCTGGCCGATGGAGAGCGAAATCACCGTGGTCGAGTTCCATCTTCCACGCCCGTAGGCCCTGTTGTAGGTGCGCGAAGTGGGGATGCCACCCGCGAGTTCGGCCGGAAAATCACTCCCCAGCTTGCGTCCGAAGCCGAAGCTTTCCACATATTCGTGCCAGGCATCCATCGCCTCCGCCACGTTTGCATACTTCTTGTTGTCCAGGATATTCTTGAGCACGTAGCAGTAATAGGCGTTGCAGCTCATCATGATGGACTCTTCCATGTTGATGGGCGAGCGGTGTGCATGGCATCCCAGTTTGTGCCCGGCCCCGAAGTGGTAACCCATGGAGCAGGGGTAGGTGTAACTGGGCTGCAGCACCCCTTCCTGCAGGCCGATGAGCCCGTTCACCAGCTTGAACACCGACCCCGGCGGGTAGGAAGCCTGCACGGCGCGGTTGTACATCGGCTTGTAAGGATTCTGGGCAATTTCATTGTAGTGCTTGCCGATGTCGGCCAGCTGTTCCACGTCGATGCCCGGCGAGGACACCAGGGCCAGGATTTCACCGGTGGACGGTTCGATGGCGACGATGGAGCCCACCTTGTTCTGCATCAATTCCTGTCCGTACTGCTGGAGCGAGGCGTCGATGGTGGTCACGATGTCGTGGCCCGGAACCGCCTCCTTGTCTTCCGCGCCGTCCTTGTAGGGCTGCTCAATCTGGTTGCGGGAGTTGCGCAGGTAGATGTGGTAGCCTTTCTCGCCGCGGAGATCGGCCTCCCGGGCGGCCTCGATGCCGGTCATGCCGGCATAGTCGCCGCTGCGGTATTCGCCCGGATGGCTGTTGATATAGTCCTGGTTCACTTCCGACACATAGCCCAGCAGGTTGCCGCCGGCGTTCACCGGGTAGTCCCTGATGCCGCGCACCTGCCCCTTGAAGCCGGGAAAACGGTATTTCACCTCGTCGAAGCGCATGTACGTCTCGGCCGGGACCATCCTCATCATCGTCACGGACTGGAAGCCGATGGAGGAGCGCCGCCGGTTGTATTCCTGCAGCCTGGCCCGGATGAAGGAGGGTTCGACGCCCAGCACGGTCGCCAGCGCCACCGTGTCGAAGGCCTGCACCTCCCGGGGGCTCACCAGAATGTCGTATGCCACCTTGTTGCCCACCAGAATCTGCCCGTTGCGGTCGTAAATGACCCCGCGGGTAGGGTAGATGGTTTCGTAGATGGTAGAGTTGCGGTCGGCGTCTTCCTTGTACCGGCTGTCCATGATCTGGATAGAAAAAATCTTGCCCAACAGCAGCAGGACAACGATTCCCAGGCCGATGAAAAGCCGGATATGACGCCCGTCACTGCTCATTTGCGGACGTCCGGAGCCAGCAGGTCGACGACCAGGAAGGATACGCCGGTGCTCACCGCGAGCGAAGCGCCCAGGCGGATGGCGTTGAACAGGAGCGGACGGGTGCCTGCGCCGTCGGCCCAGATATAGACGGCGAGGAACAGCAGCGTGGCCAGGAAAACGGCCACGGCCACCTTCGCAAAGCCGCTGCGGTGCACCGAGAAATCTTCTTCGCGGGCGAAAAGCTCTCCGCCGAAAATGAGCCGGATGATGCTGTTGCGGGCGAAGGCCACAGGCACCAGCGCCAGGGCGTTAAGGCCCAGGAGCCCTTCTGAAAGCAAGTCGATGGAGAGCCCTGAGGCGAAGGCGATGAGCATGGCCAGGGTCGTGCCCACGCGGATGGGGATGCACAGCACCATCACCGGCAGCAGCGTCACCATCACGTAGGGGGTGAAGTTGGCGTAGGTGCTAAGGAGCAGCTGGGCTATCAGCAGCAGGATATAGATGAGCCAGAATCCGGATTTTTTCATGGCAGAAACTCCTCTATTTCGTCAAACGAGGTATTGTGTACCACGGAAACATACCGGATGGCGCTGAAATCCTGGAACAGTTTCACGGAGATTTCGTTGGTGGCGCCGTTGATGATGCGCGATTCCCCGGCCACCCCCAGGGGGATGTCCGGCGGGAAGAGAAGGGAATGGCCGCTGGTGAACACGGTGTCGCCGGGGCTGTATTTGTACTGGAGCGGGATTTCCTTGAGGATGGCTCCGTCGGAACTGACTCCGTCCCAGACCAGGAGACCGGTGCCTCCCTCCAGCCCCAGGCGGGCGCTGATGGAGATATCGGCATTCTGGAAAGAGAAAGCGAAGGCATGGTGGGCGCTCACCGCGTCGATCATGCCCACCACCCCGTTCCGGGTGATTACGCCGGATTTTTCCTGGATGCCGTCTTCGTAGCCGCGGTTCAGGATCAGGTAGTTGTGCTGGGTGTTCCGGCTCAGTTTCACCACCTCTGCGGGGATGATCACGAAACCGGAATCCCGCAGGCTGCCGGCCGTCATGGTGTCGATGCCGGCCTGGTGGAGCGCTTCGCGGGCTGCGGCCAGTTCCCGGAGAAGCTCGGCGTTTTCCTGGGAGAGTTCCTTGTTGATGCCGGCGAGCCGGAAGAAGTTCTGCACGCGCTGGGTGCTGCCCCAGACCGTACCCATGAATCCGTGTACGCTCCGGGAAATCCAGATGCGCTGCAGGTCGGCGTTGCGGGAAAGCAGCTGCAACGACACAACCTCCAGGCCGATGAAGACCAGGAGGCTGACAAGTCTCGGGAGCAACTTCCGCTGACGCATGGCTTTAACGCATCAGGAAAGAGTAGTTGTCCGTATTCTTAAGGGCGATGCAAGTTCCGCGGGCCACGGCGCGGAGCGGATCCTCCGCCACGTGGAACGGGATGTTCACCTTTTCTGAGAGTCGTTTGTCCAGACCGCGGAGCAGGGCGCCGCCGCCGCTGAGGAAGATGCCGTTCTCCACGATGTCGGAGTAGAGCTCCGGAGGAGTCTGCTCCAGCACCTGCTGGATGGAGGCCTCCAGGCGGGCGATGGACTTGTCCAGGCAGTGGGCGATTTCCTGGTAGGGGATGAGGGCCTCTACCGGGTGGCCGGTCATCAGGTTGGGACCGCGGACCAGGAACGGCTCCGGTTCCACGTCCAGCTGGGGGATGACGGCGCCCACGGCAATCTTGATCTTCTCCGCCGTGGTCTCGCCCACCTTGATCACATGCTGCTGGCGCAGGTAGTTCTGGATATCGGCCGTGAAGACGTCACCCGCCACCCGGATGGAATCCTGCTGGACGATGCCGCCCAGGGAGATGACGGCGATTTCCGTGGTGCCGCCTCCGATGTCCACCACCATGTTGCCTTTCGGGGCTTCCACGTCCAGGCCGATACCGAGGGCGGCGGCCATGGGTTCGTAGATCAGGTAGACGTCGCGGCCGCCGGCGTGCTCCGACGAGTCGCGCACAGCCCTGATTTCCACTTCCGTCGAGCCGGAAGGAATGCCCACCACCAGCTTGAGGTTGGGGGCGAACAGGCTGCGGTGACGGGAGTTCACCTGCTTGATGAAGCCGCGGATCATCATTTCCGCCGCGTTGAAGTCGGCGATAACGCCGTCACGGAGCGGACGCACTGTCTTGATGCCGGGATTCGTTTTTTCGTGCATCAGTTTAGCCTTCTGGCCCAGGGCGATGCACTTCCCTGTCTGGTTGTCGATGGCAACGATCGACGGCTCGTCCAGGGCAATCTGGTCATTCTGGAAAATGACGGTATTGGCAGTGCCCAGGTCGATAGCCAACTCTTGATTCAGGAATCGAAGCGCCATATTGTATCTGTCTTATAATCAAAAATCGAATAATCGTTCAAAATTAAGAAAAAAATCTTACATTCGCGTAAATTATTTGGCTTATGGGCAGAAAAAGGTATTTGATCGTTACGGCCGGCGGGTCCGGGACACGCATGGGCGGCCCCGTACCCAAGCAGTTCATCCAGCTGGAAGGCAAGCCGGTACTGCGCCTTACCCTGGAGCGATTTCTGGAGGCCGATCCGGACATCCAGATTATCACCACCCTCCCTGAAGCCCATATCGTACCGTGGCGTCAGTATTGCCTGCAGGAGAATTTCCGTTGCCGCCAGCGGCTGGTCAAAGGCGGTTTCACCCGCTTCCATTCCGTGAAAAACGCCCTTCAATATGTACCGGACGGTGCCTTGGTGGCCATTCACGACGGTGTGCGGCCCCTCCTGTCGGCCGGCATGATCCGTCGTCTCTGGACGGAGGCGGAACTTGTCCCTGCCCTCATCCCCGTCCTGCCCCTGGTAGAAACCCTCAAGGTGCTGGAAAAAGACGCTGCGGGCGTCCTCCGGACCACGGGTGAATTCGTAGACCGCAGCCGCATCTTCGGCGCCCAGACCCCGCAGCTTTTCCACAGCGAACGCATCAAGGCCGCCTATACCCAGGGCTTCGACACCGCCTTCACCGACGATGCCTCCGTGGCCGAAAAATACGGAATACCGCTCGCCTTCACATCCGGCGAACGGTACAATCTCAAGCTCACCACCCCCGAAGACCTGGCTCTCGCCAAGGCCCTTCTTGAGGGAAGGGATTTAGGGAAGGGGTAACGTAGGGTGGACAAAGACGTTCCGTCAAGAACGTCCTGAATACGAAGTATTCTGGAAATCCTTTACCCAGACCTGACGCTCGATGGGCTCGTCCAGGGAAATCATGGTGTCCGTCGACTGGATGTACGGGATTTTCTGGATGGTGTTCAGGAGCACTTCCATCAGGTGGTCGTTGTCCAGGCAGTAGAGTTTGGCCAGGATGGCATACTTCCCGGTGATGAAATGGCATTCGACGATTTCCGGAATGCGTTTCAGGTTGGCGATCACCTCCGGGTACTTGGTGGATTCCGAGAGGGAGATGCTTACGAAAGCACAGACATTGAGGCCGAGGGCCTGGGGCTTGACCAGCAGGCGGGAGCCGGTGATGACACCGTTGGCTTCCAGGCGCTTCACTCTCTGGTGGATGGCGGCACCGGAAACACCGCATTCACGGGCGATTTCCAGGAAAGGCATACGGGCGTTCTTCACCAGGAAGGAGAGGATTTTCTGGTCTATTTGATCGATGTGGTAACTGGCCATTGATTACGATTTTTAACTAACCACTGCAAAATTACAAAAGTTTTTTTAATTTTTACGCCTTTTTTTGAATTTTGAAGTGGGCTCGGAATTTTCAATAATCGCCTGACAATCAGCCTCTGTAAGCGTTGCGGCATCCGTTCCTTTTGGAATCTTGTAATTGGAATCGCCCTGCTTAATATATGGACCATACCGTCCGTTGATCACTTTGATATCTCCGAATTCTGCTATGTATGCGGCCGCAGGTTTCTCTGTTTCAGCTTCTTCTATCAGTTTGACACAGGCTTCCAGGGTTATGGTGAGCGGGTCGGCGTTCCTGGGCAGGCGGATGTTCTTGTCGCCGTATTTCAGGTACGGACCGAACCGGCCCTTGGTGGCGATGATGTCCACCCCTTCCAACTGGCCGATCAGGCGCGGAAGCTCCAGCAGTTTCAGGGCTTCTTCCAGCGTCAGGGTCTCGATCAGCTGGCCTTTGCCCAGCGAGGCGCTCTGGCGGTTCTCTCCTTCACCTTTCTGGACATAGGCTCCGAACTTGCCGAAAGCGGCGGTCACCTTCTGCCCGTCCGGGGCGATGCCGATCTCGCGGGTCACCTTGCTGTAGTTCTTGTCGGCCAGGACGCTCTCTACGTGGGCGTGGAAAGGCTGGTAGAAGGCCGAGATGGCTTCGGTCCAGACTTTTTTCCCTTCGGCCACCTGGTCGAAGTCGGTCTCTACCGTGGCGGTGAAGTCGTAGTCCAGGATGTCCGTGAAATGGTCTACCAGGTAATTGGTGACGATGACTCCGATTTCCTGGGGCAGCAGCTTGTTCTTTTCGGCTCCCACCGTCTCTTTCTTCTGCGAAGAGCGGATGCTTCCGTCTTTCAGGGTAAGGTTGGTGACTCTGTATGCCTGGCCTTCCTTGTCGCCCTTCACCACATAGCCGCGGCCCTTGGTGAGGGTTTCCACCGTCGCAGCATAGGTGGAAGGCCGTCCGATGCCCAGTTCCTCCAGTTTCTTCACCAGCGTAGCCTCGGAGAAGCGCACCGGCGGAGCCGTAAATTTGCACTGGGCCGATATTTCCTTTTCCCGCAGCACATCTCCGGTGCTGAGCTGCGGCAGCATCACTTCTTCGTCGGAGCCGCTGTCGGCCTCGTCGTCCTTTCCTTCCAGATAGACCTTCATGAAACCGTCGAAAAGCAGTTCGGCGGCCTGGATACCGTATTTTTCCGTCCGTTTGTCGGAGGCGACCTTCAGGGAGGTGTTCATCACACGGCTTTCGGCCATCTGTGAGGCGAGGGTGCGTTTCCAGATCAGCTCGTACAGGCGTTTCTCCTGCGGCGAGCCTTCAATCTCCACCCGGTCGATGTAGGTGGGACGGATGGCTTCGTGCGCCTCCTGCGCCCCCTTGGAGCGGGTCCTGTACTGGCGGGTATGGAGGTACTGCTCCCCGTAATTGGCCAGGATGAAATTCTTGGCCGTGCCGATGGCCAGGGAAGAGAGGTTGGTGGAGTCGGTACGCATGTAGGTGATCAGACCCCGCTCGTAGAGTTCCTGGGCGATGCGCATGGTGGTGGCCACCGGGAAGCGGAGCTTGCGGGCTGCCTCCTGCTGCAGCGTGGAGGTGGTGAAAGGGGCGGCAGGGAAACGCGTCCCCTCTTTTTTCTCCACGGAGTCGATGCGGTAGGTGGCTCCGATGCTGTCTTCCAGGAACTTCCGTGCCTCCTCTTCCGAAGCGAAACGGGTGTCCAGCAGGGCTTTCACCGGGGTATCGGCCTTGTCTGTGCTGAAGGTGGCCTCCACCCTGTAATAAGGTTCGCTGTTAAAGCCGATGATTTCTTTCTCGCGGTCTACGATCAGGCGCAGGGCGACGCTCTGCACACGGCCGGCGGAGAGCTTGGGCTGGATCTTGCGCCACAGGATGGGCGACAGTTCGAACCCGACCAGGCGGTCCAGCACGCGGCGGGCCTGCTGGGCATCCACCAGGTTCATGTCAATT
This sequence comes from Bacteroidales bacterium, assembly GCA_017471085.1. The sequence continues at coordinate 19,099 of JAFUWW010000047.1, forward strand.
TCCCGGGGATGCTGGATGGCTTCCAGGATGGCGTTCTTGGTGATTTCGTGGAAGACGATGCGGCGGGTCTTTTCTTTGGGGAGGGCCAGCGTCTCGCTCAGGTGCCAGGAGATGGCTTCTCCCTCGCGGTCTTCATCGGAGGCCAGCCACACGGTCTCGGCCTGTTCGGAGAGTTTTTTCAGTTCGGCCACCACTTTCTTCTTGCCGGAAGGAATCACGTATTCCGGGGTGAACCCGTGCTCCACGTCAACGCTGAGCTTGTGCTCTTCCAGGTCGCGGATATGGCCGATGGATGCTTTGACCAGATATTCTTTCCCCAAATACTGCTGGATGGTCTTCACTTTACCGGGAGACTCCACGATCACTAAGTTTTTTCCCTGCATATTCTTTTCTTTTTGAGGGCTTCCGCCCGAATTCTTTTGCAAAGTAAAGCAGAATCCGGGCAATTTTCCAAATTTTCTGATTATTTTTGTAAACTCATTTCCGTGGCAAGACCTTAGGTCTTGTGCGGGTATAAAAAAATTGAGATGACCGATACCACCAAGAAGAAAATAGTCCGCTGGTTCTGGATTATCATCATCGCCCCCATCGTGGCGCTGCTCTCAGCCCTGTGCCTGGTGTGGGCTTTTGCCGATATCCCGTCCCTGGAAGAACTGGAAAACCCGGATTCCAAACTGGCCACCCAGGTAATCGCGGAAGAAGGGGAGATCCTTACCACTTATCATATAGAGAACCGCACTTTCGTGGGCTACGAAGAACTGGCCCCCTCGCTGGTGCAGGCCGCCGTGGCTACGGAAGACAAACGCTTCTACAAGCACTCCGGCGTAGACTTCGAATCCCTGGCCCGCGTGCTGTTCAAGACCCTCCTTTCCCGGGATTCGTCCCAGGGCGGCGGTTCCACCATCACCCAGCAGCTGGCCAAGACGCTCTACCCCCGCGGTGAGCATGTGGGCAAGCTGGGCATGGTCTGGATCAAGCTCAAGGAATGGATCACGGCCATCAAGCTGGAGCGCAACTACACCAAGGAAGAGATCGTGGACATGTACCTGAACGCCATCTTCTTCGGCTCCAACTCCTACGGAATCTCCTCCGCGGCCAACCAGTTCTTCGGCAAGCATCCGTCGGAACTCACCACGGAAGAGAGCGCCGTGCTGGTGGGCATGGTGAACAAGCCCACCCGCTACAATCCCGCCCTCAATCCGGAAAACGCCCTCAAGCGCCGCAACCTGGTGCTCAGCCGCATGGAAGACATGCACTATATCACCAGGGCGGAATGCGACTCGCTCCAGCAGATCCCCATCGTCCTGCATTCCCGCTCGGGAGACCGCACCACCGGAGTGGGCCCGTATTTCCGCGACATGCTCCGCCGCACCATGAACGCCGAAAAGCCCGTCCGTTCCTCTTACGCCACGCAGGAAGATTACCGGGTCGATTCCCTGCTCTGGGCCGATGACCCCCTGTACGGCTGGCTCAACAAGAACACCCGCTCCGACGGCACCAAGTACGACCTGGACCGCGACGGCCTCCGCATCTACACCACCATCAACTACAAGATGCAGCGCTACGCGGAGGAGGCCATCGCCGAACATCTGGGCAAAGACCTCCAGAAAGCCTTCTTCCGCGAGCTGAAAAACCGCAAGAACGCCCCCTTCTCGGCCGACGTGGACAAGAAAATTGTGGAAACGACCCTCAAGCAGGCCCGCCGCTGGAGCGACCGCACCCGGATGATGAAAGCCTCCGGCCACACCGATGCGGAAATTGAAAAGAGTTTCAGGGAACCCGTCAAGATGCGCGTGTTCACCTGGGAGGCCCCCGGCTACCGGGACACCACCATGACCCCGGACGATTCCATCCGCTACTACAAGTCCTTCTTCCGCGCCGCTTTCATGGCCATCGAACCCAAAACCGGCCATGTAAAGGCCTATGTGGGCGGCCCGGACTACCGCTATTTCAAATACGACAATGTACGGCAGGGCCGCCGCCAGGTGGGCTCCACGGTAAAGCCGTTCATCTATACGCTGGCCATGGAGTCGGGCATGACTCCGTGCGACCCGGTGCTCAATTCCCCTGTGGTGATCGTGGTGAACGGTGACCAGACCTGGACCCCCACCGACACCCACGCCGACGGCACCATGGTAGACCTGACCTGGGGCCTTGCGCACAGTTCCAATTCCGTGGCGGCCTACCTGATGAAGCAGCTGGGGCCGGAGTCCATGGTGGACATGATGCGGAAGATGGGAATCGGCGGCTTCATAGACCCGGTGGTGTCCCTCTGCGTGGGGGCCGCTGATCTCTCCGTTTTCGATATGGTAACTGCCTATAACACATATCCTTCCGGCGGTGTCTATACCAATCCGCTGTTCGTCACCAGAATTGAAGACAGCGACGGCAACATCCTGGGATCCTTCTCGGACCGCCGGCACGAGGTGCTCTCTCAGCGGGCGACCGGCGAAATGATTTCCATGATGCGCGCCGTAGTGGACGGCGGTACGGGCGGACGGCTCCGTTTCCGCTACGGGCTCACCGGAGAGATTGCAGGCAAGACCGGCACCACCAACGACAATTCCGACGGCTGGTTCATCGGCTATACGCCCTCCATCACCGCCGGCGTCTGGGTGGGTGCGGAAGACCGTTACGTGCACTTCTCCAACAACAGCCTTGGCCAGGGAGCCAACATGGCGCTTCCCATCTGGGGCCTCTGGATGCAGAAGGTGCTGAAGGACGGAACGCTGGGCATATCGGCCTCGGATGTGTTCCCGGAGTGGTCCAAGGAATCGTTCTGCAATCCTGTGTCGGAGGATTCCACGCCGGAAATGTCAGATTTGGAAAACTATTACTTCGAATAAAAATGTCCAAGTATCAGTCTGTTGCAGTCATCTATGGCAGCGACTCCTCCGAGTGGGAGGTTTCCTGCCGCAGCGGAGAGTTCACCGCTTCGCGCATAGACGAATTCAAGTACGATGTCTACGAGATTTTCGCCCGTTTCGGCGAGTGGAAGCTGGTGGCCATGCGAAAGGCCAATTCCATGCGGATTCCCTTCCCGGAAGGGGCTCAGCCGGAAGTGGACAAGTCGGATTTCTCCGTGATGGTCCTGGGCGAAAAGGTCAAGTTCGACTTCGCCTACATCATGCAGCACGGCGCACCCGGAGAGACGGGCCTGCTGCAAGGCTACCTGGAGATGCTGGGCGTGCCGCATTCCAGCTGCAGCGCCTTTGTCACCACCGTCGCCTTCGACAAGTACTCCTGCAAGAGTTACCTCCGCACGGCCGATTTTGTCAAACTGGCGCCGGATGCTTTCATCCGTCTGGGAGAGGATGTGGAGGCTTTCAGCGAAAAGGCCGTGGAGCGTCTGGGCCTTCCGCTTTTTGTCAAGCCCACCAACGGAGGTTCCAGCTTTGGCATAACCAAGGTCGAGAAGGCGGAAGACTTGCCGGAAGCCATCCGGTATGCCTTCTCGGAGGGCTCCACCGTCCTGGTGGAAGCGGCCATCACCTGTGAGCACGAACTCACCTGCGCCGTTTATTTCGACGGAAAGCAGCTGAAGGCCCTGCCTGTCATAGAGATCGTTCCGCACAGCGGGGGCTGGTTCGACTACGAGGCTAAGTACAACGGCCTCAGCAGCGAAATCTGCCCGGCCCCGATTCCGGACAATCTGGCCGCCCAGGTTCAGGATATCTCCTGCCGCATCTACAGGCATCTTGGTTGCAAAGGACTTATCCGCATAGACTATATCGCCGCCCCGGACGGTATCTATTTCCTGGAAGTGAACATCATCCCGGGCATGACCAACGCTTCGCTGGTGCCCAAGATGGTGCGTGCTGCCGGGATGGATTTCACCGCCTTCCTCACCCAGATCATAGAAAATGCCTAGCCGATGCTGCTGGTAGATTTTATCAAGCAGGGCGTAGCCGCCCTGGAGAGCCTGTATCCCACTTCGGAGGCCCGGAATATCGTCCTCATGCTTTGCGAAGAGCTCATCGGCACCAAGAGCTATACGCATATCGTGGAGCCGCAGTACGAGATTGACAAGAAGTCCGTGCAGCCCCTGGCGGAGGCTATGGTCCGTCTGCAGGCGGGAGAACCCATCCAGTATGTGATCGGCCAGACGGAATTCTGCGGTTATACTTTCAAGGTGAACAAGGATGTCCTGATTCCCCGCCCGGAGACAGAGCTGCTTGTGCGGGAGGCCATCAAGATTGCCGGCCGGATAAAGCGGATGCGCATCCCCTACGGAAAATCGGCCGAACCGGTGCGTGTGCTGGACCTTTGCACAGGCTCCGGCAACATCGCCTGGTCGCTGGCTTTGGCGGTACCCGGTGCCCGTGTGGTGGGCGTGGACATCTCCGAAGCCGCCCTCTCGGTGGCACGGAACCAGAATTTCTCCGCCCTGCTCAAGTCGGAAGGCGCCTTGGCCCCTACTTTCGTGGCGGCCGATGTGCTGGATACCGAGCAGGAATTCAACTACGGGGAATTCGACCTGGTGCTTTCCAATCCGCCGTACATCATGGAAAAGGAGAAGCCGCTCCTGCGCCGAAACGTGTTGGATTACGAGCCGGCCAATGCTCTCTTCGTCCCGGACGAAGACCCGCTTCTGTTCTACCGCGCCGTGGCACGCTGGTCGGAGCGGTTCCTTTCTCCGGAAGGCAAAGGCCTTACGGAAATCAACGAGGTGCTTGGAAAGGAAACGGCGGCCCTTTTCAGGGAAGCCGGCTACTCCCAGACAGAACTGGTAAAGGATTTCTACGACAAAAACCGCTTCGTTTTTTACATGAGATAGGTTCCGTGAAAGTTTTTTCGCACAAAAAACTTTCAAAATCGGACCCTTTGCCTGCCTTCCAGTGCGCTGGGAGGCCTTTTTTGTCGATTATCCGTGTTATTTTTGCTAACACGGATAAGTTTCCGCTACTTTGCAGCATGGAGCCGGCACTAAGGCCGGGTTAGAAAGCATGAAGTACGGAAAGATGATTGCGGGCGCCCTTTTCTGCGCCCTGGCGGCGGGCCTGCCGGCCTGCGAAGAATTGGATGATGACATCCTGGAGCATGTAGAAAACCAGGAGGAAGAGACGGCCTTCGTCTCATTGGAAGAAGTGGCCGCCCTGCTTGCCTCGGTCCCTATCGGCCCTCCCCAGATGGAGGAGGTGCTGGATGCGGCATCGGCATCGGCCGGGAACGGCTACGACGAGGAATACCGGATGCTGGACTTGTTCCGCGCACCGGGCACCGGGGTCGGGGAAATGCCTGGAACCAAGGCGGACGGGGGCTACGAAACCCCCTTGCGCGACTTGCTTTCCAAGGCGGTACAGGAGCGGTTCGCCACCAAGGCGGGAGGGGAAGAGGACGCATCGGCCTACCTGGATTCCCTCTCCTCCTCCGATGTGCAGATTTACTGGCCGTATTCCGAGGACTGGGACGGAAAGGAGCTTCCGGTAATCACCTTTGACCCGGGCGGTTACGCCGAAATGAATGAAGGCTATGCCTTCAAGGCCGACGGTTCCGTAGAAAAGGTGATGGTAGACGAGCAGATGGCTGCAGAGCGCCCCGTTTGGGTGGTCAACCGCAATGCCGATGCGGAGCATAAGACACTGGAGATGCTCCGTCGGGAAGACCCTTCCTGGGGGCAGGGCGGGGGAGACATCGTGGTGCGCCCGTCAACCAGAGGTTCTTCGGAAGAAGGAATCAAGACGCTGGTCCTTCGCTCCTTCAAGGCAAGGCGCCAGTTCGACAGCTGGTTTGCCGGCGGGGCGGAATTCTGGTGCAAGATTGGCTCGGTAGAGAATTTCACTGCCGCTACGGAAGCGGAACTGCGCCTTTTCGAGCCCACCATCACGGATTTCATGGTGGTGGTCCGCCGCAAGCAGGTAAACCAGTTCCTCACCCTGAATACGGTCCTGGTCTCTGAGTGGACCGGCCAGCTGTCCTCCTGTGCGCTGATGCTCGTGGAGGACGATGGCGGCACCCGCACCACCTGGAAAAGTTCGGCCATCGTCAAGTATAACTCAAAAAGTTACGGCATAGAGGTGGAATTGCCGCTCAATGCCAGGGATGACATCGTCTGGCGCGGTTCCCTCACCCGCTCCTTCGTAGAGAAATACAGTGGCAAAACCGCCAGTTTCGGCGATGTGGAAATGGTCCTGGAACTGATCTGACCTGGAGAGCCGTTTCTGCCTATTGTTTCATGTCAAGCATGCTTAGGAACAGCTCGGCATCCGGAGCATCCGCTGCTTTTATTGCCTTCCGGAATCTGGATCGGGTAGTTCGTAGGCTGTCGATGGAGTTCTTGTTTAAAACCAGCTGAACCGTGTCATAAGGGAGATTCGCGAAGAAAAGCATAATGATCTTCTTGTTTTCTCCCTTTATGGAAGGCACTTGTTGCTTTAGTTTTTCCATGATTCCGTCGCAATAGAGGTTCAGATCCCTCTCCAGTGAAGCAAACAGGTCTTCGTCTTTCCTCATGGCGGCAATTTCTGCCTTGAATTCTTTGAAGGCCTGATATTTATCTTTGTCGTTTTCGGCCTTCAAGTAAGAATCAGAGATAAAGTCCAGGTGGTTTAACTTTTCCCGGAAAAGGGAACCCAGAAGGGCGGCATTGTCTTTCTTTGTCTTTTCTAATTGTTGCTGCTGGTGTGAGAATTCCAGCATTTGTTCTTTCTGCGTCCGGTCGGCCTCGTTTCGTTTCATAACAAGGTAAAGACCGCCGATGATCATCAAAAGGGTGCTTATGAGAATGCTGAACAGGAGCCTGTCGTGTGTCCTGTCTGCTTTTTCTTTCTGCAGAAGCGATTCTGTTTTGTAAAAGTCTCTTTGGGTGGCCGTAACGGACTCTTTCAGAAGGGCACGAATAACAGAATCCTGGACATGCGAGGCATGCCGGGTCAACCGATATGCTGCCTCATAATTACCACGAAGTTCTTCTATTCTGCCATGAGTGTATTCTACTTCTCCCTTTTTTGCAACATTAGAACTACGATGATATGCTTCGGCCAGCCAAAGGTCGGCCTCTGCACTTCTATTACAACTTTCAAGAGCTAAAGCGTACAGCGAACAGTCGTGTAGGTTCATCAAACGGGGAGATACACCCTGAAATAAGTGAATAGCTCTTTCTAAGTCTTCATTTAAAATGGTAAGAATTCCCGCTTCTATCTTTTGGCATTGTTCTTTTATTTCATGGGTATTATCTATATCTTTTAGGCTCTGCAGAGCTTCTGTATAATTTTGATTATTATAGTAATAATAAACAAGAGCGAGTTTCGCATAATCAGAGTAGTTTTTTTTCTTCGCTTTATCAAAAGAAGCGATTGACTTTTGAATATTCTCTATGGCGGAAGGGATATTATCAGTATTATTAAAAACTTCAGCAATATTTCTATATATTAAACCAAGATAGTAATAATCTTTGTTTAAAACGGCATCGGAAAGTGCTTTCTCAAAAGAAATGATTGCATAATTATAATTCTTGGCATTTTTATCTACAAGTCCCTGATAATAATACGCTAACATTCTGTGGTGGACATCGTTTTTTGGAGAATAGTAATTTACGGCGTTATTTATTAAGCTGTCAGAGGTTACATCTATATAGTTCTTGTCCAAGGCGGCACTGGTCAGCAGTGCCCAAAGTGCCCTCCCCTTTTTTGATCGAATAGTGCTTTGATCCATGGCCTGTAACAAAGTTAAGGCGCTGTCCGGTTTTTCTTGTAATATCGTCTCAACCTCTTCGAGGTGCCGTATTTCTTGTTTTTCAGCACAGCTTCCCAAAAGGAATAAAACAATCAAAAACAGAGGCTTGTACTTCATCTTTTTTTTGTTTCAAAAATAGCAAAAAAAGGCGGTTTAGCTCCATGTCGTGAGTTAATTGTTATGAGCGTTGGATGTAAGTAGTTAATAATAAGCCGGTTGAATAATAAAAATGTTATTCGAATTTCTTCTTTTAAAAAAAATAAAAGCTCAACTTTGCAAAAAAAGAACCGATGAAGATTATTTGTTGTCTATATGTGGTATTCGCTATCCAAGCTTATTTTTCCAATATAAATATAATAGGTATAGTTGCACATCAGGAGAACGATATTATAGTAATCAATAAAGAAGATAATACCCCTTCGGGGCCGCCTCGAACAACTGTTTACAATCCTTTCTTTGCGAGCCTTATGAATGGATATGTAAATTTAGGGTCTAATTCCTCTTATGGAGATGTTGATGTTGATCTTACATCAACAGCGGGAGATTATTATTCAACAGTATTTGATACTGATGACGGAATGATTGCCATTCCAATCAGTGGATTGCCTGGTGATTATATTCTAACATTGACTACAGAAGGAAATCTTACATTCATAGGAAGATTTACAATATAGATGTCAATCATTTCTTATTAACCTAATTATTGTGCGATGAAAAGGAATACTATTATTGGCGTTATCCCAGCTCTACTGCTGTTAGCATTTAGTTGTGCTAGTGAGAGTACTGCAAATGAACAATTGACAATTCCGGTTCATACTGATTATCGGACATATTCTCAGGCACTATCATGTGCTGAGGAATTACTGGCCGTTTTCGAATCAAAATTTGCGACAAAAGGCAATGTAAGCCGAAGGATAGAATTTGGGACTTGCATTACAAGAAAAACGACTAAATCAGTTGATGGGAAGAGAGATTCTTTGGCCTATGTTTTCAATTTTGAAAATAACGAAGGGTTTGCCATTATCGCAGCCAATAAATCTATACCCCCTATGCTCGCCATTACAGAAAAAGGGCATTATGAACCTGGGGTAAAAACAGGGGTCGATAATTTCGATTTTTATATGGAGAATCTTCTTGATACGTTGTCTGTCCTGGGGTTTTCGAAAAATCGTGAAAGGGGCAGGTTTATTGATCATTATTACACCGACGAGACATTGGGATCGGAATTAGGACCGCTCATGACCAGTCAGTGGGGTCAGCAGAATATTTACGGAGAGTTTTGTCCGAATGGTATATCCGGGTGTGTGGCGACGGCTATAGCTCAAGTAATGAACTATCATCAGCATCCGAGTAGTTTTACAACCACCGTGGAGATGGGAAATGCTGATTTCACTTATCCAAGCGGTTCTCCGATTCAATTAAATTGGAATGGAATAGGCGCACATACCAAAACACATACTGCATTTCAGACCTGTTCAATGTACCACAATACGATAAGCGCATTAATGCGGGAAATTGGAAATCGCGTAAACATGGTATACAATAGTAGTGGAAGCGGTGCTCCTCCGACCTCAATTCCCTCCGGGTTATCGTCTTTCGGTTACTCTTGTAATAGCCCCGCGACCGCGGTCAGCTATTATGTGAGACAATCCATTGAGAACTATGGCCCTGTTATAATGGGAGGCCAAAGTTTAGAAGGAGGACATGCTTGGGTTGCCGATGGTTATAAAGATTTGGAGTATCATACTTGTTTGTATGTCTATGACTACGACTTGAATGAATATGTAATGGAAGAAGAAAGTGTAGAACGTGTGGAGTCCATCCATCTCAATTGGGGATGGGATGGGGTGTGCAACGGTTATTATGCCTATGGCGTCTACAATGTATCCGCGGCTGATTCCTATGATGATGAGTACCTTTCTTTGTCATACGATTTTTCTATCGGGACAAAAATGTTTTGTGATATATATCCAATAAACAGTTTTTAATATTTTTTTTGGGGAAATTTTTTTATTATATTTGCAACCATCAGGGATAATCATTTAAAATACAGCTACTATGAAAACGATAGCCAAATACAGCTTATTCTTTACGGCGGGTCTTTTCTTGCTGTTTGCCGCGTGTACCCAAAAGGATCCGGCACTTCAGGATGAGATTAAGATTACCGACGGGCCCCTTCCCGAAGAGGAAATCGCTCAATTGCCGGAGCTGACCAAATCGGAGAAGGAGTTTGGTGAAGTGGCCAACAAATTGGGCTTTGCCGCCTTCGCGGAACTGACCAAGGCCGATATGTACGAGGGACAGGATTTCTTCTATTCCCCCTTGAGCCTGTCGATGAACCTGTCCATGCTGGCGTTCGGTGCCGCCGGTGAAACGCGCAGCCAGATACTGGACGTGCTCGGGCTGGCGGACGCATCCGTCTCCGATATTAATACGTACTACCAGAAACTGGGCAAGATACTTGCGGGGGTGGACAAGGACGTTACCATCGAGAATGCCAATTCGGTATGGGTACAGGATGGCTTCCCCGTCAAGTCCGGTTATATGGAAGGTCTGAAGGATTATTACGAGGCAGATTCTTTCAATGTGGATTTCAAAAAGGCGGAGGCCGTGAAAGAAGCCATCGGCAAGTGGTGCAGTGATAAGACCCATGGAAGAATTGAAAAGGTGGATGCCATGTCCACGGAGACAGTGGTGGCTTTGGCGAATGCGCTTTATTTCAAGGCGGGCTGGGGCGTTCTGTTCGAGAAGAATCTGGAAGAGAAGCCGTTCACGCATGCCGATGAGCATTCTGCCGTCGAATCCTTCTTCACGGGCAAGGTGGCTGTCTGCTATGAGAAGACAGACCGCCTGTCGGCCATCTCCATCCCTTATGCCGGCAGCGGTACGTATAATTTTGTCGTTTTCCTGCCCGAAGAGGTTTCCGATGCCGAAGGAATTTCGTCCCTTATGGTACAAGAAGGCCAGTCCGTGCTGGAGAAGCTGAATGCGCAGTACAGTAGAGCCGTGTCCGTGACGCTTCCCAAGTTCAATGTCGAGCAGAAGTACAGGTTGTGCGGCATGCTGAACACCCTTGGCGTGGAGAACGCTTTCGACAAGAATCTCAGCGATTTCTCGGAAATCTCCGGCAGCAGATTGTGGGTTGACGATATCATCCAGTATACCTGGCTGTCAGTGGATGAGCAGGGCAGCGAGGCTGCTGCGGCTACCATCACCTCCGAGTTGACCAGCAACGCGGAAGTGCAGCAGGTGCCCGTTTTTACGGCCGACCGGCCTTTTGCATTCGCCATTCAGGAGAAATCCACCGGGACCTTGCTGTTCCTGGGTATCAAGCAGTAGTCACGGTCATTTCGCACACGGCGCAATGAAAATCCAGACGGAGGCGCCGTCCGCCGTTGAGAAGGTACAAAGGTTCTGCCTTTGTACCTTTTTTCTGTTTGGGGCAGAGGCCCAGTTCATGGCGGAGGCAGTATTTGCTCCGCATGAGTTCCGCGTCCGGCCGATGGGTGAGTTCGTAGGCCTCTTCCACCGCAGTTGCGCCCCTTCTCTCATAGAGGGCGTGGTCCAGGGAATTGGCCGCATTGGCCTTGTAAGATAGAGCTCCCCGGAGACGGACCTCCGGGTCGACGGCCCCCTGTCTGAGCGGCAGTGCCTTCACGGGCAGTCTGTCCAGTTCCTCCGCCAGGGTGCGCCGCAGGCCGTTGAGAAAAGACGCCGGCATAAAGGGAACGGCACCTTCCGCTTTTGTATCCGATACGGCAAAGGCATAGCGCCCGCTTCGTTTCCGGAGTTGCACCTTCACGGTTTCCAGCATCTTCTCCCGGTCTCTGGCGGCATCAAAATCCGCCCTTGCCTTCACAGTGACCGTCCGGCCGTCTTCTGAAGTGGCCACAGCCTCCGCCTGGCCGTCTTTCAGCCGGAAGCGTACATCGGCCTGAAGGACACGCTCCGGGCGGGCGGCTGACAGTTCTTTCTCAAACGCCGCGCTGATGTTCCGGTACAGCGGCATGCCTTCCCGGAGACCTTCCACCCGTTTGCAGCGGACGGTCAGGCCTTCGCAGACATCGGCCCGGAAACCAGTTATGGCGCCGTTCGGGGCCACAAATGCCAGGCCGTCGCCGTTGGAGAGACGGAGTTCCGCCCTGGCGGCTTCCACCACCAGGCCCTCCCGGGTTACTCTTTTCACCGTGCCGATATATTCTCCCATGGATTTGGGTGCATCCATGGACGACCACCGCCCCCGGCGCCCGTCCAGGAAAAGCTCCGTATAGCCCCGGTTGAAGGTTTTGGCCAGGTCCGGCACAAAGCCGCCGCGCACCGCTCCGAACGAGGCTCGGCGGTAGCGGTCCGGAAAGCGGGCCACCAGGGCATCCAGGGCCTCTGAATAGGCCTTGACTACATTCCGGACATAGGATTCGCTCTTGAGCCGGCCTTCTATCTTGAATGAAACCACACCGGCGTCGGCCAGGTCTTGCAGGCGGTGCAGCAGGTTGTAGTCTTTGAGGGAAAGGAGGGCCTTGTTGCGTACCAGCACTTTGCCGGAGGCGTCTTCCAGGTCGTACAGGCTGCGGCAGGCCTGGGCGCATTCGCCCCGGTTGGCGCTGCGGCCTGTCAGGTATTCCGAGAGATAGCACTGCCCGCTGTAACACACGCAAAGGGCGCCGTGTACGAAGAACTCCAGTTCGGCCTCCACGGCGCTGCGGATAGATTTTATCTGTTCCAGGGAAAGCTCTCGTTCCAGCACCAGGCGGCCGTATCCCAGGCTTTCTGTGAACCGGGCCTTTTCCGGGGTACGGATGGCGCACTGGGTGGAAGCGTGCATTACCAGGGAAGTCCCTTCCGCAAGCTGCAGGACGGCCGGGTCCTGGACGATCAGGGCATCGGCCCCTGCCTTGTCCAGCGCCAGAATCAGCTGCCGGGCTTCTTCCAGCTCCTCTTCGTAGATCAGCGTATTGACCGTGGCATAGATCCTGGCTCCGAACCGGTGGGCGTATTCGCAGAGCCGGGCAATTTCTTCCACGGAATTGCCGGCGGCCTGCCGGGCCCCGAAAGCCGGGCCGGCGATATACACCGCATCGGCTCCGCAGTCGATGGCCGCGATGCCGATATCCGCCGTCCTGGCCGGCGCAAGCAGTTCCAGTGGTTGCATGGCACAAAGGTACGCAAAAGAGAGGTCCTGTAAAAGACCTCTCTTCAAATTCCGGTAAAAACAGGGACTACAGAGCCTTCAGCTGGGCAGCTGCCTGATCCTTGTACTTGGGATCTGCGGTGAGCTTGTTGTAGTATTCTTTGGCAGTTGCCTTGTCGCCGGCCTTCTGGGCAGTGGCGGCAATGGTGAAGATGATATCGGAAGCATCTTTGGCGTTGGGGCTCACTTCCAGATATTTCTTGTAAGCGTTGATGGCGTCCTTGCTCTTGCCGGCCTTGGTGCAGGCGCTGGCGATGAGTTTATAAGCGTTGGCGCTCTCTGCATAGCTGTTGGATTTCTCCAGGGCGGCGATGGCCTCGGCGGTCTTGTTGGCTTTCAGCAGGGCCTGGCCTTCCTTGAGGTAGGCGGTGGACAGGAGCTTGTTGGCCTGGTCGGCCTTGCCAAGTTCTGCGGCTTTCTCCAGGGCCTCGGTGGCGCCGGCGAGATCATTGTTCTGCATCAGGGACTGGCCCAGCAGGAGCTGTGCCTGGCCGTCTTCGGGGGTGAGGGCTACCACTTCCTTGAAAGCGGCGGCTGCACCGGCGAAGTCTTTGTCTTTGAGCAGGGTGGAACCCTTGCGGAGATAGACATTGGGAACGAGGGAGGCTGCTTCTTCGCCGACACCTTCAATTCCGTATTCCTCGGCGGCGGTCTTTACCTCTGCCAGGGAGGCGAGGGCTTCGTCGTATTTGGCTTCGTTGATCTGCTCCTTGGCGATGGAAAGCAGGGTGCCGGGGATGATTTCCTTGCATTTGCCAATCATTTCAGCGGCTTCTTCTCCTTCGCAGGCCTGGAACTGGGTGAGGGCGCTGCGGAACTGGGTAAGGGCTTCTGTCTTGTTACCACCTTCCAGAGCAGTGGCACCGGCGTTGAACGCGTCGATGGCTGCATTGAAATCCTGGGCGGATGCCACGGCGGCCAGAAGGCCGAAGGATGCGATGGCTACAAATAATTTTTTCATGTCTTCTTTTTATTAAGCGTTACACATTTCTCTTGCACAGGTTTTGCAAAAATAGCAAAATATGTTTTAATTTTGCACAAAAGTTCGCTCAAAATGAGTTTGAAAGGTATAAAATACCTCCTTTTTGCGGCTGCATGTCTGTTGTTTTCAAGAATTGTGCCAGCCCAGACACTGCCCCAACTGTCCCCGGATGCCCGCATCCAGCGGGGGACGCTGGGCTGCGGAGCGGCCTACTATATGGTCAAGAATCCCACCGAGAAGGGGTTTACCGATGTCGCCCTGATCCAGCGCGAATCCTCCGCCTCCCTGAATCCGGAAAGCCTTGACCTTCCTTTCCTCTCCCGGATGGGCATCCTCCCCGGCCCGGAAGGCTTCCTCAGCGGAATCGAGGGAAATGCGGTGTACCATTTCCCCAGAATTGCTTCCTATAAGGCGGAAGTGCTGGATTCCACGCTGCTCTATGCCTTCTCACGGATGGCTCTTTCCGATACTCCGCAGGCCATCGTGGTGAGCGGGGACATCGACGTGGTGGACCTCAAGAAAAAGATGGACATTTTCTCCATGATGGTTCCGCGCCTGAAGCCCGGTCAGGGAGAGACGCCGTATGTCTGGATGCCCACGGAAGCGCCCCGGATCGTTTTCCGTGGCGGGAAAACCTCCTCCGTGGGCGCGTCGTATGCATCGGAGCGGATTCCGCACGACCAAATGAATACGGCCCAGGCGCTGGTTACGGATATGTTCTATCTGGAGTTCGGAACCGTGCTGCGGCACCGGCTGGAGATGAACCTGCGGGAAGAGAATATTCCTTTCTCCGCCATCCGGTTCGCCCGGACCGGCAGCGACGCGACCGCCGGGGACGAGAGCGCCGGGGTCACCATCGTCACGGAAAAGGAATGGATTCCGGAGGCACAGCGGGTCCTTTCCCGCACCTTGGGCGAACTGGCCACCTACGGAACTTCGGAGATCGAATTCGCCGAGGCGAAGGAAGTCCTTTCGCCTTCCGTACTTAAAAGGGCCGATGCGGTTCCTTCCAATGCGGAATTCGTGGCCCGCTGTACGGCGAATTTCCTCTATGGGGCCAACCTGGCGCCCTTTGCGGAAGAAGCCCGCCTGTTCGCCCGGAAGAACGTGTCGGAAGCCGTGGAGGCCGGCCTTTTCGGCAGTTTTTCATCGGCCCTGCTTCAACAGCTTAGAAATCTGACGCTTACGGTGACTGCTCCGCCGGATTCCCTCACCACGGACGATGCTCTGTTCCAGTATAACCTAGGTTATCTGTATGGATGGGCGGCTCCTTCCGGCAGGGATTATTCCTGGCATGGGGCCGATACGCTGGGCCTGGAGCCGAGGGCGGTTCCCCGCCTGCGGATCAAGTCGGAGAAGGCCGAACCGCTCTCCGGCGGCACCTTGTGGACCCTCACCAACGGAATCCGGGTGGTTTACAAGCAGATCAAAGGCAGCGGCGCCTTCCAGTACGCCCTGCAGCTCAACGGGGGGCTTTCCCACATTCCCGGCCTGAAAGAAGGCGAAGGCGGTTATATAGGAGATATCCTCTCCCTGTACGATGCCGGCGGGCTCAGGGCCGATGCCTTCCGGGATCTCCTGTCTGCCAACAGCGTGTCGATGGACGCCCATGTCGACCTGACCGGCATGAATATCCGCGGCAGCGCCCCGCAGGAAAAACTTGCGCTTGTGTTCAAGGCCCTCACCTCCCTGGTCAATGAAGGGACGCTGAACTCTCAGGCCTTCGACTATTATGTCCAGTGCGAAAAAATGCGTCCGGGAGGTCTGGACCAGCGGCTGGATGCCCTGATTTCGCCCCGGTACCAGTATTCATCGGCCAAATTGCCCGAATCCCTGACGGAGGAGACGGCCGAAAAGGCCCGGAAGTATTTCGGCGAGCGCTTTTCCCGCATCAACGACGGCGTCTTCATCCTGACGGGCGATGTGGATCCCGGCGTGGTCAAGAAAATGGTTGTCAGGTATTTTGGGGCGTTCCAGACAACCAAATCGTCGCCTGTGTCCCGGAAGCAGGTGCATTTCCGCACCCTTTCAGGAACCAATACTTATTCGGAAGAAGGCCTGGGAGAAGGCGTGTATGTGCTGATGGACGTGGAGTATCCTTTCACCGCCATGAACTATCTCTCCACCTATATCGTCCGCGAGGCCGTCCGGCAGAAACTCTCCGCCCACCTGAACGGGGGAACGGTGACCGTAAATACCAAGGTCCGCTTTTTCGCCTATCCGCAGGAGCGGATCCGGCTCACGGTCGAATGCCGGCCCGTGACCCCCGGCGTCCAGCTCATGTCTGTCATGACCCAGGTCCGGGCCGCCTTGCAGGAACTCGCGGCGCAGCCGGTTTCCTCCAAAGACCTGACCGCCTGGAAGCAGCTCCTTTACGCCGACATGCAGGCGGCCATGGCCAGTCCCGACGATATGCTTACCTTGCTCCTGGTCCGTTATTCGGCCGGGAAAGATCTGGTTTCCAGGTATAAAGAGAATATCAACGCCATCACGGCCGCCCAGGTGGGCGACATGCTCAAAGCCCTCACGCAGGGTGGCCGCATAGAGTATATCGCCCCATGAGTAAGCGTCCCTTCGGTACCATCATAGAAATCGGCGACATCCTGGTTTCCGAGGATGTGGTCACGGAATTCTTTGCCTGCGACTACCCTGTCTGCAAAGGCTGCTGCTGCATCATCGGCGACAGCGGCGCTCCGCTGAAAGAAGAGGAACTGGACCCCATCGAGGCCAATTTCGACAGTTTCTCCCCGCTGATGCGTCCCCAGGGAAGGGCTGCCGTGGAGGCCAAGGGGTTCTTCGAAATCGACAGGGACGGCGAACTGGTGACACCGGTCGTCCCCGGCAGCGAAGAATGCGCCTACTGTCATTTCGACGAAGCGGGCAACTGTTTCTGCGCCATCGAGCGCCAGTTCTGCAGGGGCCTTTCCACTTTCCGCAAACCCATTTCCTGTTCCCTTTATCCCATCCGGGTGGCCGATCTGGGCGGGGGACGCATCGGCCTCAACCTGCATCGGTGGAAC
Source organism: Bacteroidales bacterium (assembly GCA_017471085.1). The sequence continues at coordinate 35,963 of JAFUWW010000047.1, forward strand.
ATCTGCAAGGATGCGTACGCCAAGGGCAGAAAAGAAGGGATCCGCGTGTATGAATTCTTGCGCGGACCCCTTACGGAAGCTTTTGGCGAGGAGTTTTACTCGGCCTTGTCTGTGGCGGCCAAAATGGTCATAGCCGCTTCATAGTCGCTCTCGTTCACTTTCACTTCAATGCCCTTGGCGAAACCCAGGGAAGGGTAGGAAGAGTCGGCGCCGAACACGCCGGCCGGGATGCCGTTGTCGCCCAGCAGGGCTGCGCACATGTCGGCCTGGACTTTTTCGTTGAAAGTGGCTACTGTCTTGAATCTTTGGGTGTCAGGAGTCATAGCGGTTGATTTTTGAGTCAATGGCCATCACCACCCGGGAAAGGTCGCGGATGAGGCCTTCCGCCTCGAAGCCGCCCAGTACCGGCGTGATGGTTATGGTGTCTTCATAGAACCGGGCCAGCCGGTTTACAGGAGATTTCAGGTGGAAGAGCAGGGCTCCGTCCTTCTCACCTGCAAAGGTATAGCTGCGGCCTTCCAGGGCCTCGATGATGGATTTCCGGTAACCGGCCGGGTCTCCCTCGGCGCGGATGCGTCTTTTCCCATAGCCGAAGTACGGGTAGGCCGCGCTCATCACCAGGAAGGCGGCGAGGATGTAGCCCACCGACGTCCAGCCTTTCTGGAAAGCGACGGCGACGTCTTTGGAAACCATTCCCGTGAGCATGAGAACGGCGATGATCACCACGAAGATGAGGGTGATCTGGATAAAGTACTTGATGGCTCTGCGAAGGTATTTCATATCAATTCACGGATAATCTCGTCCGAAACGAAAAAGTGGTCTTCGGGGATGCGGTACCGGCGGCCTTCCCTCCGGAGGGCGCCGGCCTTCTCCAGCCGGTCGATGTCCTCTTCCCGGCAATTCCCGTGCAGGAAGTCGATGTCCACTCCGCGGGAAGTGCGCAGGGCCAGCATCAGGGTCTCCACCTTCTCATCTTCCACCGAGAGGGATTCCTCTGTGTGGGCGTAATCCTCCAGGGTGGCTTCGTTCCAGCTGCGGCCGCGGCCGCTGAAGGAGTGGGCGGCGGGGCCGAACCCGACATAGGGCCTTCTGGCCCAGTAGCCGCTGTTGTGCTGCGCTTCAAATCCGGGCTTGGCAAAGTTGGAGATCTCGTAATGCCGGTAGCCGGCTTCTCCCAGCAGGCGGCACAGGAGGTTGTACTGGAGCCGGCATACTTCTTCCGTGGCTTCCTCATACTCGCCCGCTTCCAGCCTGTGGGCCAGCACACTGTCTCCTTCGACGGTGAGCTGGTAGCAGGAAATATGCTCCGGACCCAGGCTTATGGCTTTGCGGACGGTGCTCTCCCAGACAGCGTCCGAGAGGTTGGAAAGGCCGAAGATAAGGTCCAGGCTGATGTTGCCGATGCCGGCTTCCCGGCAGATCCGGAAGGCCTGTTCCGCCCCTTCGGCATTGTGGCGGCGGTTCATCCAGCGGAGGAGCCCGTCGTCAAAAGACTGTACGCCGATGCTGATGCGGTTCACTCCCAAAGCCTTGAGGCTCTGGACATAGGGAAGCCCCTTTTCCCCGATGTCCTCCGGGTTCACCTCCATGGTGAATTCCGTGTAGGGACCGCCATGACCGCATTCTTCCAGCGTAAGGAGGATGCGGGTGAGGGACGAAAGCGGCAGGAGGGAAGGGGTGCCGCCTCCGAAGTAAAGCGTTTTCAGGGTGTCGTCCACTTCCCGGGAGCGCCTGCGGATTTCTGCGCAGACCCTGTCTGTATAAGGGCCGAAAAGGTCTTCTCCGGCAATTTCCGAGTAGAAATCGCAGTAGGTGCAAAAACTTTTGCAGAACGGGACGTGGATATAAATCATATTATCTCAACAGACATTCCGCCCGGCCCAGCAGGCCCTTTTCCGTATAGGCTTCCAGCGTGTAGATGCCCTTGACGAATTCGCCGGTGTCCTTCACGTAGATGGACAGGTCCACTTCGGCACCTTCATAGTCCACTTCACGCGAGGCGGTGGCCTGGAGGGCTACGCCGTTGGCCATGAATTCGCCGGATTCGTTGTTCATCAGCAGGATGCCTTCCGGGTCTTTCACGCGGACATAGACCCGGACCGGACCGCGTTCCGCCAGGGAATTCTCCAGCAAGGACAGCCCGGCCACCATGTAGCGCACGCGGCTGTGGCGGTCTCCGGCCTTGTCGTTGCTATAGTAGGCGGTGAGGGAGACGCCGCGCGCCTTGAGCACCTTGCCGGCATTCACCTGCTCGGAGAGGTTGGTCACCTGCTGCGACAGTTCCTCGTTGGCACGGCGGCTTTCGGCGGCTTCCCTGCGGGCTGCGGCCGCGTCGGCCGTGAGCTGCTTGTTCAAGGTGTTCAGGGAGTCGATCTGGACGATGTAGCCCTTCATGATGCTGCGGAGGGTGCCCAGTTCTTTCTCGTACTGACGGATTTTGGCGCGGTTGGTGGCTTCGGTCTTGTTCAGTTTTTCAATCAGGAGGGCCACCTGCTCGCGGGAGGTGTCCAGCTGGTGGTTGATGACTTCGTAGTCCGAATTCAGGTTGGCGAAGTCTGTCTGGAGTTCGGCCATCTGCTGGGCGAGTTCCGCTTTTTCGCCTTCCAGCTGGTTCACGAGGCCGCTGCGCTGGTACAGCATATAACCCAGGCCGGCGGCCAGGGCCACTGCGATGCAGGTAAGGATGATCAGGGTGGTGCGGAGTCCGCCTTTCTCTTTCCGTTCACGCTCTTGGCGTTCTATTCTCTCGAGGGGATCTTCTGCCATGGTACAATATTTTTAATTCATGCAAATATAGCTATATTTGTCAAAAATCGTGCTATGGACAATATCTTTTCTGCCAGAGTGGAAGCCTTGCGGACGCTGATGCAGCGGCGCGGCTGGGATATCGTGATTCTTACCGGAAGCGATCCGCACGGGAGCGAATATCCCGCGCCCCGCTGGCAGCAGGTGCGCTGGATATCGGGTTTCACCGGCGAGGCCGGCGACCTGGTGGTTACCCGCGACCATGCCGGCCTGTGGACGGATACCCGTTATTTCATCCAGGCTGTCCGGCAGCTGGAGGGAACCGGCATCGTCCTGCACAAAATGCGTATCCCCGGGCAGGTCCCCATTCCCGAGTGGATTGCTTCACTGGAAATGGAAGCGCCGGTAATCGCCGTAGACGGTCTGTGCCAGAGCGTGAGCGCCGTGAGGGAGCTGCTGGAGGCCGTGCCGTCGGCCCGGATAGAGCCTGTTCCGGACCTGTTGGAGCCGTTGTGGGAAGGCCGTCCCGCCATTCCGGTGTCGCCGGTCATCACCCTGGGGGAAGACCTCGTGGGCGAAAGCCGGGAAGCCAAACTCCACTGGCTCCGGAAATGGCTGGTACTCAAGGGGGCCGATGCCATCCTCCTCTCCGAACTGGACCAGATAGCCTGGCTGCTGAACATCCGGGGGGCCGATATTGAATACAACCCGCTGGCCATTTCCTACCTCCTGGTCACCCTAGAAGACGCCCTCTGGTTTGTCCGCAAGGATGCCTATGCCGACGTCGACTCCGAGACGGCCGACAGCTACGACGAATTGTCGGCCGACGGCGTGTCGGTGCGGGACTACGACCAGGTGTCCTTCGCCCTGTCGTCCCTGAAGGAACTGGGCGTGGACCGGCTCTGCCTGGACCCTTCCTCGCTGAATATGTTCCTCCGGGAAACCATAGACCGGGGAGAAGACGCCCCGGACGTGGATGAATGCCCCTCTCCCGTCCCGGTCAGGAAGGCGGTGAAGAATGCCGTTGAGATTGACGGCATGCGGGAAGCCCATCTGGAAGACGGCCTGGTGATGGAGCAGTTCCTCTATTGGGTGGAGCAGCACGCCGGCCAGGTGAACGAATGGGAGGCCGCCTGTGAGCTGGGCCGCCTCCGGGCGCAGATTCCCGGCTACCGGGGCGACAGTTTCGAGACCATATCGGCCTATGGCCCTTCGGCCGCGCTGCCGCATTACGTGACTCCCCGGGAAGGCTCCGCCCTGCTGGAGCCCCACGGGCTGTACCTGGTAGATTCCGGCGGGCAGTATCTTTTCGGGACCACAGACATTACCCGCACCGTGCCGATGGGTCCCTGTACGGCGCTGGAACGGGAAGACTATACGCTGGTGCTCCGGGGGCATATCGGCCTGGCGATGGCGGTCTTCCCGCGCGGGACGGCCGGCTGCCAGGTAGATGCCCTAGCCCGGGAGCCGCTCTGGCGGGCCAAACGCAATTTCGGTCACGGAACCGGCCACGGGGTGGGCTTTTTCCTGGGCGTGCACGAAGGGCCGCAGGATATCCGCCAGAACTTCAATTCCCAGCCGCTCCTGCCCGGCATGATTTCCTCCGACGAGCCCGGCCTCTACCGGGAAGGCTTGCACGGCATCCGCCACGAGAACCTGGTCCTGTGCCGCAGCGTGGGTGACAACGAATTCGGCTCCTGGCTGGGCTTCGAGACCCTCACCCTCTGCCACTTCGATACCTCCTGCCTGGACGTGGCGCTCCTGAACCCCGACGAACGGGCCTGGCTCAACGCCTACAACGAGCGGGTTTTCCGTACGCTCTCTCCCCGTCTCCCCGACGAAGTGGCGGCCTGGCTCCGGGAAAAGACCCGTCCGGTGTAAGTTCCTGACTTGAAAAAAGTGAAGTTTTTTCCAACCTTTCGGGCAATTTGTGCGTTATCATAGCAAAAAAAGATTTGTTATGCTTAACACGTTGGAATTACTGCTTGTACTGGGCATCTGTGTAGTTCTGCCCGTCGCGATTATCTGGATTCTGTCCTGGTCCCGCTAGCGGGAGATTGACCGAAAGACACAGGTGATGCTGAAGGCCCTTGAAAAAGGAACGGAACTTCCTCCCGCCTTCTTTGAATCGCCCCGGACGCCCAGACGGCCGAAATCTTTCGAAGAAAGCCAGTTGGAGCGGCTGAACGCTGCGTGCATCTCATTTTTTATGGGTGTCGCCATCCTGGTTTTATACTTTGTAGTGGGCAAGTCCGTCTGGCTGCTGGCTTCTTCTTGTTCCCGTTTCCGCCCTTGTCGTCTTCCTGGTCCTGCTTTTTTTCCGCGCCTGGTCTTCCCGCTCCTCTTTTCCTGCGTGAAGTGGAAGTGCTTTAATATGAGATGTTTACGCAAAAGTGTCTATCCCTTGCCGGGTAGACACTTTTTGGTAACTGGCAGACAGTGAGGCGTTTCTGTTTCACGGCGTGTGCAGGCCGATTCCGGGATCGGCCTACTGAAAGTTCCGGCTGGCGAAGGGCAGGGAGAGGCGCAGGGCGGTGTGCCAGTATTCCCAGGTGTGGGCGCCGTTGCGGACACGCAGTTCACAGGGCAGGCCGGCGCGGCGCATCTTCGTGTACAGGTTCACGGAAAGCATCATCAGCGAATCGTCGTCGCCGCAGTCCAGAAACCATTTCACGGTTTTCAGCGCCCCGATGGTGGCTTCATCGGCCTGGTCCATAAAGTTGAGGGCGGAATGGTCGCAGACCGACTCGTTGGTGAGGTAGAACTTGCTCTCCTTCTGGGCCGGATCCTGGGGCTGGGCCCGCTGGCTGTCCAGCCAGGCGCTCATCCCGTACGCGCTGGAGAACAGGTCCGGATGCCGCTGGGCATAGACGATGGTACCGCCGCCGCCCATCGACAGGCCCATAATGGCCCGCTGCCCTTTGCTGCCGCCGCAGTGGTACTTGCCTTCCGCATCCGGCAGCAACTCCTGGAAGAAGAAGTCTTCGTAGGGCCAGTCTTTCACGTTGAAGTAGCCGTTCTGGTAGGCGTTGACATCGGAATCACCGGCGTTGGGCATAATAATTACGGCGGGCCGAAGTTCCCCGGTGGCGATGAGTTCATCGGCCACGGCCTTCATTCCGCCTTGCTCGGCCCAGTTGGCGTAGTTGCCGTACAGACCGTGCAGCAGGTAAATCACCGGATATGCCTGCTCCGGGTTGTATCCTGCAGGGACATACACGTTATACTTGATTTCCGCGCCCAGTTTTTGGCTCTGGATGCTCTCTGTGACAATTTTGCTCTGTGCACCCGCCGCCATAGCCGCGGCAAGGCCCAGACAAAGGAGGAGGATTCTTTTCATATGTGTAAGCTTCGTTTTTCCAAAGATAGGCATAATCCGTGAATCGGCAAGAATTTTTCTAACACGAGCCGTGAAGTGGAAGCGCTTGTCAGTCAGTCGATTATCGAAAAGTGTCTCTTCTCTTTCGTTTAGGTATTTTTGCGTAAATTGCTAATAATGAGAAGCTTCCATTTCACGTTTTTGGAAGGCCGATATTTTGCCGGACTGATAAAGACCGCCTACATTTGCCGACAGACACGCCCGGCGCCTGATTGCCGGGAATAAAACTTACAGCCGTGAAGCACAGGAGATTCAGTAGGGATGTAATGAACCATTGTTACCAAAGGACCGCAGACAGCGGTGTCCTGTTTTACAGTTATAGGGACCATCTGGTTTATTTTACGACCTATTGCATCTGTGCCAGACGGTACGACATCCAGGTCCTTGGCCTGTGCCAGATGCCGGACCATGTCCACGATTCGACAAAAGCCAGGCGGAAGGAACAACTTGCCTGCTTCAAAAGAGACCTGAACACCTCCTTTTCCCGAGCCTATAATAAGGCGTGGGGGACAAAGGGACCTGTTTGGGACAGCCCTTTCGGAAGTGCTCCTAAGCACGGTGTGAAACAGATCCGTACCAATCTGGTTTATCTGGGGAACAATCCGGTTGAAAGGATTCTTGTAAAAACGGCCGGGCAGTACCGGTGGAACTTCCTGGCTTACAGCCAATCGGACCATCCCTTCTCCGAGCCGCTCGTTGTCAGGGAAGCCTCCTGGCATCTGCGAAAGGCAATCAAGGAAGTGAAGGCTCAGTTCAAAGCCGGAAAGCCGATGACTTATGGCCAGCTGAACAGGCTGTACGCTCCCTTGCTGCCAAAGGAAGCCCATCAGCTGACGGATTTTATTATCGGCGTTTACAATGTTATTGATTATCAAGCGGTCCAAGCGTACTTTGGCGGTTATGACAATATGATGGCCGCTATGCAGGCCACTACCGGAAACGGATACGACTTGAAAGAAAACTTCGTAGGCAAATCAGACGCGGTCTACTACCAGATGACATCCGTCCTCCTGCGGGAACTCAAACTGGCCGATATCCACGATATCCTGTCCTTCACTGCGGAGGAAAAGTACGGAGCATTCCAACTCCTGCGCAGGGAAACCAATGCCCTGTCAGACCAGATAGCCAAGTTTTTGCACCTGCCGCTTAAAAAGAACCGGTAGGTCGATATCGGCCACTCCCTGAACCGTCGGCTGCTCCTTGAACCGCACCATTTCCCGAGTCGTCGGCACTCCCTGGGAATGGAGCCCAGCCGCCCGATGGAAGGACTGCTCACATACGCGTGAAATGGAAATAACTGATTCATAGTATTTTATGAAATAGTGTCTGTCCGAATCCGGATAGACACTATTGTGTAAATGGCTCAAAATAAGGCGCTTCCATTTCACGCTTAAGACGAAACTGTAGTCCTATTCCAGAACGCCAATACAAGTGAGCCGATGAAATGGAGCGGAGCCAGGCCGTGGCGGCGGATCAGAGGTGCAGGAGCCAGTTTTTGGCGCGGCGGATCCAGGAAAGGAGAACGGTGTCCAGAGGACGGCCTGCGGGGGCAATCAGGTGGAGACCGTTGCCCACGAGATTCATGGGCTGGACCCCATCCCGGAGGCGCGTAACATCCTGGCCGATGGCTTTCCGGCTCTGGTTGAGATCCCTGGAAACGGCCCGGCGGGCGACCTCCAGTTCTTCCAGGTTGGAAATCTGGTGCAGGTTTTCCCTTTTCATGCCTGATCCTCCTCTTCGAACAGAATGCCGGCAAACAGTTTCACGAAACCGTTCACGAACAGTTTCTTCCGGAGCAGGAACAGCACGGCGGTAAGGACGGCGAAGACCCCCGCCATGATGAAGGCGCCGGCAATGTAACTGCCGGTCCATCGGCCCAGCAGCAGGACGCAGCCGGCGGCCAGGGCCAGCAGCACTACCGACAGGGAGATGACGACCAGCAGCATGGACAACACCTGGCCCAGGGAGAGGGAAAGGCCCTTCGTCACCTTGAGCTTAAGGTCGTCCACTTGCAGGTCTACATACGCTTTGGCATCGGCGGCCAGGTCCTGCAGGGTTTTGTTCAGATCGGTCATGCCTGCCCGGATTCCTGTTCGTCCACCTGGGCCTCCGGGGTGTCCGGGGTCAGGGCTTTCTCCAGCTGTTCCAGCTTTTGCAGCAGGGCCTGGCGGACGTCTTCCTTGAGGTCGGCGCCCTGTTCCAGGAGGGAACGCTTGAGGGCGTTCATTTCCTTGCGGGCGTAGCGGTAACGGACATGGGCGCCATGGGCGGCATCCCCGACGAATTCTTTGGCGTCGTCATAGCCTTCTGCGGCGGCTTCCTTGATTTTCCGGCGGGTTTCCTCCCCCTTGTCGGGAGCGAACAGGATACCCAGCAGGGCGCCCGTTGCGGCACCTGCGATGAAGCCAAGCAAAGATTCGGATTTCATAAGGCAGAAAGATTAAGGGTGTACAAGGGTTCCCACTTTTTCTCCGTTCAGGAGTTTGGTGAGGTTGCCTGTCTGATTCATGTCGAAGACGATGATGGGCATGTTGCCGTCGGAGCAGAGGGCGAAGGCCGTCTGGTCCATCACCTTCAGGTGGCGGCGGATGGCCTCGTCAAAAGTGAGCTCTTCGTATTTGACGGCAGAGGGGTCCTTTTCCGGATCGGCCGTATAAACACCATCTACCCGGGTGCCTTTCAGCAGGGCGTCGGCGCCGATTTCCAGGGCGCGGAGGGCTGCGCCGCTGTCGGTGGTGAAGAACGGGTTGCCGGTTCCGCCGGCGATGAGGGCCACGCCGCCCCGCTCCATCACTTTCACGGCATCGTCCCGCATGTAATACTTGGCGACGGGTTCCATGGGAGTGGCGGTGAAGACCTGGGCCTCCACGCCTTCTTCCTTGATGAACATGGAAAGGGCCAGGGAGTTGATGACGGTGGCCAGCATGCCCATCTTGTCGCCGTCGACCCGGTCGAAGCCTTTGCCTACGCCCTGCAGGCCGCGGAAGATGTTTCCGCCGCCGTTCACGATGGCAATCTGCAGGCCGGCCTTGGCGGCAGAAGCGATCTCTTTCGCATATTTTTCCAGCCAGGCTGTATCCAGTCCCTTTCCGGCGGAACCACCGAGGCTTTCGCCACTTAACTTAAGAAGTACCCTCTTATACATAGTTTTCAGTTTTATTCTGTAACAAAAGTATCGAAATATTGGGAAACTTCCAAGAAAGATTCCTATATTTGCATACTTGAATATTAACTGAACAACAATAATGGCTAATTTTCTAACCTCCTCCATCGGCAAGAAGTTCATCCAGAGCGTCAGCGGCGCTTTCCTCATCATCTTCCTGCTCCTTCACGGTACCATTAATTTCTTCTCCGTCATCGACTCCATGCGCGGTGTCTTCGGCAAGGTAGCCGCAGACGCTTCTCCGTTCACCCACGGAGACGGCTGGTTTCAGCTGGGCTGCGACTTCATGGCTTCCCCGGTGATCGACATCATGGTCCCCATCCTGGCCCTCGGTTTCCTGATCCACATTGTCTACGGCATCTGGCTCAGCTATGAGAACCTCAAGAAACGCGGCGGTTACAAGCGCTACGAGGTTGCCTCCAAGGCCAAGAACGACAGCTGGAGCGCCAAGAACATGGCCGTCCTGGGCATCATCGTGCTGGGCTTCCTCTGCTTCCATCTCACCCACTTCTGGGCCAAGATGCAGCTCCGTGAATTCATGGGAGGCGAGGCCGAGAATCCGTACTATCTGCTGATCGCCACCTTCAGGAACTGGTGGGTCGTAGCTCTGTACATCGTGTGGTTCGTCGCCATCTGGCTGCACCTCAACCACGGTTTCTGGAGCATGTTCCAGACCATCGGCTGGAATAACAAGAAATGGCTCAAGAGACTCAAGGTAATCGGCACCATCGTTGCCACCATCATCATCCTGCTGTTCGTCTGCACCGCCGTGAACGCTTTCATCGAGGCCAACTTCACCACGGCATCGGCCCAGTGGACCCAGGCACTTGTTGCAAATTTTTAATTTAATTCTTGCATTTGTAATTTTTATTCCACATCTTTGTGGCAGATATGAGAACGAATACGGTCAATAACTCCTGGTGGCGCACTTGCAGATCAATCCTGTAAGTCGCGTCGCCGTAGTTTTCCATACATATAAAGGTGGCCTGCTGACTTACAGCAGGCCATTTTTTTTGTGAATTTTCAATGCTTAACAAATACAATTATGAGACAGAAAAAATTCTTGCTCCCGGAATCTGAGATTCCCACCCATTTCTTCAACATCCAGGCTGTCATGCCCAACAAGCCGCTTCCTTTCCTGCATCCGGCCACCAGGCAGCCGCTGAAGCCCGAAGACCTGTATCCCATCTTCTGCAAGGTCTGCGCCGACCAGGAGCTGAACCAGACCGACGAGTGGATCCCCATCCCGGAGGCTGTCCGCGAGCAGTATGCCGCCTACCGCTGCACTCCGCTGGTGCGGGCCTATGAACTGGAGGAGGCCCTGGGCACCCCGGCCCACATCTACTTCAAGAACGAGAGCGTGAGCCCGGCCGGAAGCCACAAGCTGAATTCCGCCATCGCCCAGGCCTATTACGCCAAGGAGCAGGGTGTGACCAACCTCACCACCGAAACCGGCGCCGGCCAGTGGGGCGGTGCGCTCAGCTATGCCACCAAGAAATTCGGCATCGACTGCGCCGTGTATATGGTCAAGGTGAGTTATGAGCAGAAGCCTTTCCGTCGCTCCATCATGCAGGCTTTCGGTGCGGCCGTCACCCCCTCCCCGTCCATGTCCACCCGCGCCGGAAAAGACATCATCACCCGCAACCCCAACGACCAGGGTTCCCTGGGCTGCGCTATTTCAGAGGCCATCGAACTGGCGATGTCCACGCCCAACTGCAAGTATGCCCTGGGTTCCGTGCTCAATCACGTGTGTCTGCACCAGACGGTGATCGGCCTGGAAGCGGAAAAGCAGATGGCCCTCGCCGGCGAGTATCCCGACATCGTGATCGGCTGCTTCGGCGGCGGATCCAACTTCTCCGGCATCTCGTTCCCGTTCATGCGTCACAACATCCAGGACGGCAAGAAGACCCGATTCATCGCGGCCGAGCCCTATTCCTGCCCCAAACTCACCCGCGGCAAGTTCGAGTACGACTTCGGTGACGAGGCCGGTATGACCCCGCTGCTGCCGATGTACACCCTGGGCCACTCCTTCAAGCCGGCCTCCATCCACGCCGGTGGCCTCCGCTATCACGGTGCGGGTGTGATCCTGTCCCAGCTGATGAAAGACGGCTTCATGGAAGCGGTGGATATCGAACAGAAAGATTCCTTCTCCGCCGGCGTGCTGTTCGCCCGCGCGGAAGGCATCATCCCTGCTCCGGAAAGTTGCCACGCCATTGCCGCCACCATCCGGGAGGCCCTCAAATGCAAGGAAACCGGAGAGGCCAAGACCATCCTCTTCAACCTTTCCGGCCACGGCTTCGTGGACATGAGCGCCTACGACAGCTACTTCTCCGGCGAAATGCAGAACTACCACGTCACCGAAGAAGACCTGGCCAAGTTCATCCAGAGCGCCGATGTCCTGAATCAGTAACCCCGTGAAATAGAACTGACTGAATATCAGCATATTATCAAAAATCGCCCAGGAAGGTGCTTCCCGGGCGATTTTGCGTAAACAATTCATACAGAAGCTGTTGTATTTCACGGCTTCTGGAGGCGACCGGTCAATCCACCATCACCAGGGCCGATGAGGGGTGCGAGAAATGCAGAGACACGACCGGAGCGGTGGTGCGGTTGAGGGTGGCTTTCCACCAGGCGTCGAAGACGACGTCGTCCAGCGGCCACTGGAGCCCTTCAGAAGTGATCCGGAGGGAATTGTCTGCCGAAAAGATGGAAATCCTGCGTCCTTCTCCCAAATGGAGGTCGCAGGAATCCGTTATGGCAAAGGCGGTTCCGAAGTCGGAGACCATATCTACGCGGATGTCGCCCAGCTGAAACTGCCGGGTGTATTCCATCAGCAGGCCCAGATTGCCGATGGTATGGTCCTCACGCAGTCCCGTGGCGCCCAGGATGTGGATGTCCGTGACTTCCGGATAATGGGCGAGGACATACTTCATGGCCTTGGTCTGGTCGTTGTAATCCTGCTCATCCACCTTCACTACCAGGGAGGCGTACTTGGCCTGGACATCGGCCGGCAGGGAGTCCATGTCGCCGATCACGGCGGCAGGCTGCCTTTCCCCTTTGAAATGGTCCAGATAATTGAGCAGGGCGCCGTCGCAGCATACGACGGCATCGGCACTCTCCAGCAAGTAAAGAGGATAGGCCGATGTGGGAAAGAGCCCGTTGCCCAGGATAACCACCTGTTCCATCCTAATCGTCCTCCTTGGGGGCCGCTTTGGCCACTTCGGCCTTGGAAGTGCCCTGGGTGCACACGTACGCGGCGGGATTGCGGAAGCCCAGCAGGAAGGACTTGACATCCATCCGTTTCTTGCCGCTCAGCTGCAGGTCCGTAATGGCGATGGCTCCGTCGGCCGTGGCCACGGCGAAATAGGTCTTTCCGTCGGTCAGCACGGTTCCGGGCGCGGCCTCGGGCAGGTCGTGCCGCATTTCCCCGAAGAACACTTTCAACTGCAGGGGCGTACCGGAACCAGTTCTG
>JAFUWW010000048.1 GCA_017471085.1 Bacteroidales bacterium
GATCTGGGGATTCTCCCAGCCCAGTTCCTTGGCGTACTCTACGGCACTCTCTGCCATGTAGCGGAGAAGGGTCTGGTTGGCGTAGTTGCGGGCACCCTTGGAAACCTGGAGGATAACCGGGGACTTGGTTTCTGCAGAGGCCTGGATGATGGCCTGGAGCTGCTCCATGTTGTTGAAATTGAAAGCGGGGATGGCGTAACCGCCGGCAACGGCCTTCTTGAACATTTCACGGGTGTTCACAAGGCCAAGTTCTTTATAAGATACCATAATTGAATATAATTAGAACAATTTATTTCTAAAAGCCCACAAATTTAGTTATTTTTGTGGAAAGATAAAAGTACTATGCCTGGTAAAGTTCTAATATTTTCAGCGCCTTCCGGCAGCGGAAAAAGCACCATCGTCAATCACATCCTGGGGCTGCATCCGGAAATAGAGTTCTCCGTCTCGGCCACTTCCCGCCCTCCCCGCGGAGAGGAAAAAGACGGTGTGGAGTATCTCTTCTATTCGGCCGACGTCTTCCGCCAGCTGGTGAAGGAAGACAAATTCGTAGAGTGTGAAGAAGTGTATCCCGGCCGGTTCTACGGCACGCTCAAGAGCGAAGTGAACCGCATCTGGGCAAAGGGACACGTCATCATCTTCGACGTGGACGTGAAGGGCGGCGTGAACCTCAAGAAGTATTTCGGAGACCAGGCCCTTTCCGTCTTTATCCAGGCCCCTTCGGTGGAGGTGCTCCGCGAACGGCTGATCCTCCGCGCCACGGACCCGATGGAAGAGATTGAAAAACGCGTCGCCAAAGCCGCGGAAGAGATGACCTACGCACCCAAGTTCGACAAAGTGCTCATCAACGACGACCTGGCCACCGCCTTCCGGGAAGCCGAAGAGATGGTAGACACCTTCCTGCAAGCATGAAAATCGCAGTTTATTCCGGCAGTTTCAATCCCCTCCACAAGGGGCACGAAGCCATTATCCGTTTCCTCACCGCCAAGGCAGGATTCGACCTCGTGTACCTGGTGGTCACTCCGCAGAACCCTTTCAAGGACGTGCACACCCTGCCCGCCGGCGAAGATCGCTACCAGGCCGCCCTGGATGCCATCGGCCGACACCCGGACCTGAAAGTGGCCGCACAGGACCTGGAACTTCGGATGACTCCGCCCCAGTACACCATCCGCACGCTGGATGCCCTGCGGGAGCGGGAGCCCGGCAACGACTTCACCCTGGTGATCGGGGCCGACAACCTGGCCGGTTTCGCGGGCTGGCGCTTCCACGAGCGCATCCTGCTGGAATACGGGGTGGTGGTCTTCCCCCGCAAAGGATACCACCGGGGCCACTGCCGCGCCCGGCTGCTCAGGGAGAATCCCGCGTACAGGATCATCCTCCTCAAGGCGCCGCTGGTAACCATCTCCTCCACCCAGATCCGGAACGGGCTGGCAGAGGGCAAAGACATGTCCAAATGGCTGATGTAACACCATGAATATCGAAACTGAACGCAAATTCCTGGTAAAGGACGATTCCTATAAATCCCAGGCCATCAGATCTTACCGCATCAAACAGGGCTACATCGCCCACGACAGCGGCAACACGGTGCGCGTGCGCATCCGCGACAACGAGGGGTTCCTCACCATCAAAGGCCCCTCGGCCAACGGCATCTCCCGCCAGGAATGGGAGCGGCCGATTCCCCTGGAAGACGTCCGGGAACTGTTCCTGCTGTGCAAGCCCGGCGTCATCGACAAAACCCGCTGGCTGGTTCCGGAGGGGACCGTCCCTGCCGGAAGGTTCTTCGAGGTGGATGAGTTCCACGGCGAGAACGAAGGGCTGGTGATGGCGGAAATAGAATTGGGGCGGGCCGATGAACCGTTCCGCAGCCCGGCCTGGCTGGGGCAGGAAGTCACCGGCGACAAGCGCTATTACAACGCCCAGCTTTCCCGCCACCCCTACAAAGAGTGGGGCGTAAAATAGAAACACCTGAATAACAAGCAATAAACAAAAAGTGTCTGGTCGGAATTTGACCAGACACTTTTGCTAAAGGCATGATTGTCAATCAGTTCTATTCCACGACCATCCTTACTTGAACAGCAGCGGAACAAATTCGGAGAGATAGATTCTCCAGTTCTTCCAGATATGGCCGCCGTCGGTCTCCATGTACTTGTAAGGATAGCCGGCAGCATCCAGTTTGGCGCGGAAATCCACGTTGGAACGATAGAGGAAGTCGGCGTCGCCGATGCCGATCCACAGCAGGGCGGGTTTCTTGGAGAAATAGGTGGCCAGTTTGCCGTCGATGTCTTTGTAGATGGCAGGATTGCCGGTGGCAGACTGCTCGGAGCCGGTGCCGATGGCGGCGGAGAACATACCGGAGTAGTTGAACATGTCCGGATAGTTCAGGGAAATGTACAGGGTGTGGAAACCGCCCATGGACAGACCGCAGATGGCGCGGCTCTGCTTCTTGGCGATGGTGCGGTAATGGCTGTCGATAAACTTCACCACTTCAGGGAATGCGGTCTCGAAGGTGCCTTCCATGGTCTGCGGAAGAGACATGGTGGGACGGGTGTAACCAGTGGAATTCTCCAGCGGAGCGGCCTCCTGGGAGATGTTGCCGTTGGTGAAGACCACGATCATGGGCTTGGCCTCGCCGCGGGCGATCAGGTTGTCCAGGATCTGGGTGGCGCGGCCCTGGGTGACCCAGGCATCCTCGTCGCCGCCAATGCCGTGCAGGACATAGAGCACGGGATACTTGGCCTTGGAGGTCTCGTAACCGGCAGGGGTGTAGACGGTGAGACGGCGGTCAAAACCGGCGGTGGGGCTGTTGTACCAAACCTTGGAAACGGTGCCGTGCGGGACGCGATGGATGGCGTACAGGTCGCTGCGGGCGCCCTTTTCAGGGACCAGGAGCACGCTGGTGAGGGAGGCCACGTCACGGTTCACGAACACGTTGTTGGGGTCTACCACGGAATTGCCGTCGATCCGGAAAGTATAAGTATACATCTCGGGGGCCACCTTGAAGGGGGTGGTGTATTCCCATACGCCGTTCTCCTTTTCCACGAGGTCGGCCACACCGGCCGACTCGAAGGTCATCTTCTGGCCGTTCATCTCGTACTCCACCTGCTGGGGCGGAAGGAAATCACCGGTCACCTGGACTTTTACGGCCTTGGGGGCCTGATAACGGAAAGTGATGGTGCCGTCGGCGTTGATTTCGGGAGACACCACACCGGGGCCGCCGAACAGGGCCTGCTGCGCAAAGGCTGCAGTCCCGAGCAGCATGGCTGCTGCAAGAAGCATGATTTTTCTCATATCAGATGTATTGTTTAGACAAATATACGACTATTTAAAGCTATCTCCAATCTTCTTCAGGGCTTTTTCCAGACACACCGGCCAGAAATTCCAGTCGTGTCCGCCGCTGCGCTCGATGAACTCGTTCTTTACGCCGTGGTCATTTAGCATCTGGACAAATTCCCGGACCGATGCGATGGAAACGGTAAAGTCCTCCGTTCCGGATTCCACGGTGATGCCCGGAAATACGGAAGCGCTGGACTGGGCCTCCACCAGGCTCTCCAGCGAAACGGAGCCATAGCTGGTGGCCGGGCTCATGGCATAGCCATAGGTGAACTTGTCGGGATGGTTCAGCACATTGTACAAGGTGCCGTAACCGCCCATCGAGAGCCCGGCGACCGCCCGCTTTCCGTTACCATGGAATTTCTTTTCCACTTCCGGAATGAGCTCCCCGTGGAAATAACTCTCCCAATTGCCGCCCCAACCGTCCGTATAGAAGGTGGTCAGCCCGTCCGGCATCACAATCACCATGGACACGCCGTCTTTATTGAAATACTCCTGGGCAATCCCGGCAGCTTTTCCCTTGTCCATCCAGGAATTGTTGTCGTCGCCGTAACCATGCAGCAGATACAGAACCGGATAGGTTTTGCTATTATCATATCCGCCGGGCAGGATAACCGAATACTTCATGGTCTTCCCGCCCATTTTGGAACTGCTGACGGTCAGGTTCCGGGAAACGGTAACTTCCTTCTGCAGCTGCTCCAGCAGACGCTGCCGGGCCTGCTCCTCGTCGGTGGATTGGGGGGCCTTGTCACAGGCGCCGGGGATGAGCATTCCCAGCACCAGTGCGGCAAGCCAAATTCTCTTTCTCGTCATTGTAAGGAAGATTCAAGGTTGATATGCAGGGTGCGCGGCCAGGTTTCCCAGACGGGAAGCCCGTCGGCAGAAGGGACGCCCGTCTTGGCAAAGTTAGTCCAGGCGCGGCTCACGCGGTGCCCAAGTTCCACGGCATCGTCACAACCGCCGGTAAAGGTGTTGTGAAGGGCCACGTTATCGAAAACAAAGGGAATCTCCAGGCAGTGCGTACTGCCCAGGGCCCCGTCCATCACCGGGGAGGCCCAGTCGAACTGGTACATATACACCGGTGCGCAACCCGCTGCCGTGCGGTCATTGGCCTGCTGGACGGCCAGCGGCTTAAAGATTTCGTCTTCCCGGTCGCGGGTGAATTCATTATAAGTTGTGCCGATAATCACCGGAATGTCCTTCGAGAGGGTCAGGGCGGCCTGCGTAGAAGGCTGCGCCGGAATCACTTCCCCGTCCACCACGGGCATGGCACCAAAGAGGAGGGCGTTAAGCAGATTCTTCGACAGGGCGCCGTCGGAGCGCGCCTCTTCGCGGACCTTTTCCACAGCGCTCTGGTAAGCAGAAAGCAGATTGGCATAGGGCACATCGGCCAGTTTGTCCATGTGGGAAGGAGAAAGCCCCAACGCCTCTACTGTAGCCGCACCAATCCGGCGGGAATACTTGGGGTCCATCAGTTCCGTAATGGAACCGCTCTCGACGATAGCCTTGGAGAAAAGTCCCTTGGCCGATGGCATCGCGAGCAGCGTCGAGACCTTGCCGCCCCCGCCGCTCTGCCCGAAGATGGTGACATTGGAGGGGTCTCCGCCGAACCCGGCGATATTCCGCTTCACCCATTCCAGGGCCTTCACAATGTCCAGCATCCCCACGTTGCCGCTCTTGGAGTACTTGCTTCCAAAGGCCGACAGGTCCAAGAATCCCAGGGCATTGAGCCGATGGTTCAGGGAAACCACCACCACGCCATGGTCGCGGGCCAGATTGGCCCCGTCATAGGAGATGAGCTCCTGTCCGGAACCCGCCGAGAACCCGCCGCCGTGCAGCCACACCATCACCGGACGCTTGAGGCCGTCATTCAGGCCCGTTGTCCAGATGTTCACCCGGAGGCAGTCCTCGTCGGGGAAACCGTCGTCCCAGTGCATGGAGAAGGCCTGCTCGTCCGACCACCAGCCGGAGCGGGCGCCCTGCGGACAGGTGGGACCGTGGGCCCGGCTGGGCCGCACATCCGTCCAGGGGTCCGGGTCTACCGGCGGCATGAACCGCTCGGCCTTGGCATACGGAATACCCTTGTAGGTGTATACGCCGTCCTCGATGTACCCCGCCACGGGACCGGACTGGGTCTGGGCCGTCGTAAGCCGGGCCGACGTTTCCAGCGTGCAGGCGGCCTTCCTGGCTGCGGGCGCTCCCCCGCCCCCGCAGGAAGCGAGGGCAAGGGCCGCGGCCGCAAGGATAAGGATAGGTCTTGTACGCATCGCGCTACTCTGCTGAGAGTTTGCCGACATACTTGACATTAACCAGGGACGACTCCAGGACGATGGTATAGACATCGCCGTCCTTCTCCACCTTCAGGGTGCCGTCGGTAATGTACTCATAGCTGGACTCTCCGCCACTAAGGGTGTACCAGGTGGTACCGGAGGCGCCGAACGAACCGTCATAGCCGATGCCGAACTCACCTTCTCCCACAACGCCGCCTTCGGCGCAGGGCTTGTACTCACCCGGGGCCAGGGAGCCGTCGGTAGAATAGAATTCGAGCTTGAGGTAGTTGCCGTCTCCGCCGTAGGTGTTGCCCCAGGCGCCGGCTTCCACCGTAATGCCGTCCGTTCCCAGTTCCACGCCGGCAAGGTTGATCCCCCAGCCGGTGTAATCGGAGGAGCCGCAGAACTTGGTGAGCTCAACGCCGTCGAATCCGCCGCCGCCATTGCCGCCATTGTCGGAGAAGCCGAAACGGGCATTCACAACGGACGATTCGATGGTAATCTTATAGCTGTCGCCGTCCAGTTCAACGGTTACGGTACCGTCGGTCACGTACTGGTAGGTAGACTCGTCACCGGATACGGTGTACCAGGTGGTACCGGAAGCGCCGAACGAGCCGTCATAGCCGATACCGAACTCCCCTTCTCCAATCACGCCGCCTTCGGCAGAAGCCGTGTAGGTACCGGGGGCAATCTTGCCGTCGGCGCTGTAGATTTCCAGCTTCAGGTAGTTGCCGTTGCCGCTGTAGGTGTTGCCCCAGCCGCCGGGCGTTGCCACGACGCCTTCGGAGCCCAGCTCGATGCCCACCATCTTCATGCCCCAGCCGGTATAGTCGGTAATGCCGAAATTCTGGGTGAGTTCCACCCCGTCATAGGAGGAGCTGCCGCCACCGGTATTGGTGAGGGCCTCAATGGCGCCTTCGAAGCGGGCCCACTTGGGATACGTGCTCTCATCGCCCCAGGTAATGATCCACTTGGAGCCCTTCTGCTCCACGGTAATAGTGCCGGAAGTAATCTTCTCGGCGGAAGTGGCGCCATTATCGACCGTCCACCAGCAGGTGCCCCAGTTGTACATGGTCATGCCCCAGAACTCGGTGTCATAGCCGATACCGAACTCGCCCGGGTTGATGGTGCCGCCCACGGCGCTGGCCGTGTAGGTACCCTCGTGCAGATACCCGTCGACGCTGTACAGGTCAATGGCCAGGTAGTTGCCGTTGCCGGACCAGGTGGTGGTCCAGGTAGCCGCGTCAAAGCTGGAGGAGATATCCGCGCTGCCCAGGGAAAGGGTGACGGACTGCACGCCGTTTGCGAGGTTGCTCTGGGCGGTGAATACCTGCGTCAGGGCCACCGGTTCCGGATCCGGGTCAAAGTGGAGCTGGCCGGCCCACGTCATCTTGTACGGGGTGCCGTCGGCCAGGAAGAGAACGGCCTTGAGGGTGTAGTTCTCCCCATTCTGGCCGACGGTGATGGTGCCGGATTTCACCTGCGTACCGTTCACCGTGGTCTTACCCAGGACAAAGTTACCCTTTTTGGCAAGGACTTCTTCGGCTTCCGTGTACGAATTGGCCGTGAGATAATAGGCATCGCCCACCAGGGTGGCCACCATATTGGTAGAACCGTCGGTGAGGTTCAGCTCAAAGTAGCGCTTGCCGTCCACCTTGGAGGCTACGCAACCGGCCGAAGGATTGAATTCCACCACGGTCGGAGCCGGATAAATGCCTGTGAGGGGATCCAGGGCCGACTTGTAGCAGGCGGACAGTCCCAGGACCATGCATCCGATCAGAAAGATATTCTTTTTCATACGATTCTCAGATTTAGACGATTAATAACCCGGGTTCTGCTGGATGGCGTTGTTCAGGCGGATCTCAGTGGCCGGATAAGGAAGCATCTGGTGCTTCTCCTTGAAGCCATAGGCAGGATTGCCCGTGCTGGCCCACTGCACCTGACCGTTCACCTGAAGGAGCGGATACTCCTTCCCCTTGTCGGACAGATACTTGCCAGCCTCGTGCCAACGGAGGAGGTCCTGATAGCGGGTGCCTTCTCCAAAGAGCTCCAGGCGCTTCTCGATCTTGATATCGTCGAGGGTAATGGAACTCTTGGCGGGGAGCTGGGCGCGGGTGCGGATCATGTTCAGGTACTCGGCGGCCTTGGCGGAATTACCGGCGGCCAGATGAGCCTCGGCGCCGCACAGAAGCACCTCCGCATACCGCATCCAGAGGGTGTTGGCCATATAGACAAAGTCGTTGCCCATACCGCGTTCTTCGGCCAGGATACGGAGTTTCCACATAAAGTAGCCCTCACCGATAACGGGGCTCTTCAGGGTGATGTTCAGCTCGCTGTTCAGCTGGTCCAGGGTCTTGAGGGAATTGTTCAGGCGGTAACCGTCCACACCTTCCTCCTTCACGAAATCATCATAAAGGCTCTTGGTGGGCACGCGGAAACCCCAGCCCGTGTTCATGATGGGCGTATCGGCCGGCCAGTTCATCTTGTCCATGCGCCAGTTGGTCATCAGGCCGTACATGGAGAAGTTCTGCCAGGAGTTGTTGTCATCGTGGACACGGTTGCTCTCGAACAGGCTCTCGCAGTTGTGCTTATGGGAAGCACGATGAATGAGGCTGTAGTCGTCCATCAGGCGGTATTTTCCGGAGTTCACCACGGCGTCGAACTGCGCGGCGGCCTCGGCATTCTTTCCCTGCCAGAGATACACTTTCCCAAGGAGGGCCTGGGCAAACTGCTTGGTCACGCGCCAGGTGCTGCTGTCGTCCACACCGGTCTTCTCTACCAGGTCACCGGAATTGATGGCCTCGGTGAGGTCTTTCTCCATGAGGCCCCAGAGCTCCTCATCGGTGCCGTTGGGAACATTATACTCGGACGGAGAGAGTTCGTGGTCTACGAGCGGCGGGTTGCCCCACATGGTCTTGAGGTCGAAGTAGGCGAAAGCACGGAACACCTTGGCCTCGGCACGGGCCATCCTGGCCATCTGGGAGGCGCCTTCCTCTTCCACGTGGCCCAGGATTACATTGGCTTTGTAGATGAGGGTGTAGTAGGTGGTGAACATGCTCTGCAGGTAATCCTGCTCGGCATCGAACGTGAATTCGTTCAGGTGCTCCAGGTCGGTGTTATCTCCGCGCATGGAACCGCCGGCCCAGAAATCGTCCGTAAACATGGCCTTGCAGAGCTTGGCGTTGAATTCCCAGCCACGGACTTCCAGGTACATGGCCACATCGGCCGACTCTATCTGCTCGTCGGTCTTATAATAGGTATTGTAGTCCAGCACACCCTTCTGCGGGATGTCCAGCATACTGTTGCAGGAAGAAAGGGCTACGAGAGCTGCGACAGCAGTGAGAATGATATTTCTTGTTTTCATAAGGCTGTCTAGATTAGAAGGTAATATTTACACCGAAGACGACCTTCTTTGCGGTCGGGTACACACCCTTGTCAACGCCCAGTCCACTGCCTGAGCCGGTGACCTCAGGGTCGAAGCCCGGATAGTTGGAGAAGGTGAACCAGTCGTCCAGGGAACCATAGATGCGCAGGTTGTCCACCTTGAACTTGCGGGTGAAGCTCTGCGGGAGGGTATAACCGAGCTGGATCTGCTTGATCTTGGCATAGGAGCCGTCAAACACAACGCCGTCGGAGGTGAGGAACTGCTGCCAGTTGGCGGCATTGGCCGCAGGCATGGTGCCATTGGTATGTTCGGGGGTCCAGCGGTCTTCGGTGAGGAAGCTCAGGCGGTTGGACGGATAGTCCACCACCGTGAGGCAGTTGTAGATCTTGCTGCCGGCGGCACCGGTGAGGAACACCACCGCGTCAATGCCCTTCCAGGCTGCGGTGAGGGTGATACCGTAGTTGACCTTGGGGATACCGGAACCGAGGTCCATCTTGTCAGCCTGGGTGGCATCGCCGCTGCCGTCCAGATCCTCGAACATCGCGTTACCCGTAGCCGGGTCGATACCGGTGAAGTGATAGCCGTAGAAATGCCAGGCGGGATAGCCTTTCTCGAAACGGGTGATGGTGCCATAGTTACGGACACCCACACCGTCAATACCGTCGGAAAGGGTTTCGTGCAGATAGGTAACCTCATTCTTGAGGGTGGAGAGGTTGCCGCTGATGCTGTAGTTGAAATCGCCCACATGGTCTCTCCACTTGAGCTCGAACTCGACACCGGTGTTGCGGACGTTACCGGCATTCACCGGGGAAGCGGTGACACCCACCACGGTGGAAGGAGTGATACCGGTCACGATGAGGTCCTTGGTCATCTTGTTGAACCAGTCCACGCTGAAGGTGAGGCGGTCGCGCAGGAAACGGAGGTCAACACCGAAGTTCAGCTGCTCGGACGTCTCCCACTTGAGTTCTTCGTTACCGGTGGAGGAAGGAGCGTAGCCCAGGATGTATTCCAGGCCATTGCCGGTAGGATAGTTGCCGGTAGAGGCAATCACGTTGGCATAACGGTAGCCGCTGAGGCCGGCGAGGGAACCGTTCTGGCCCCAGCTGGCACGCAGCTTGGCAAAGTTCACAACGCCCTTGAGCGGGGAGAAGAAATCTTCCTCGGAGAGGGTCCAGCCGGCCGACACGGCCGGGAAATAACCCCAGCGCATGGGCTTCGGAAGGATGGAAAGGTCGGCGGCATCGGCACGGAGGGAGGCCTGCAGGTTGTATTTGTTCTGATAAGACCAGTTCACGCGGCCGAAGTAGGAGAGCTTCCGGGAGAAGTTAGGGGTGGCACCGCTCACGGAAGGTACCGCATTGGCGGAATGCGAGCCAAAGTAGTAGAACAGCGGATTGCGCTGAGTCACGCCCAGGTCGTCGTCACTGCCGCGGTAGCTTCCGCTCATGGAGAAGCTGCGGGAGCTGGAGAAGGAAGTTCCCAGCATCACCGTAAGGAAGTGCTTGCCGAAGTTCTGGTTCCAGTTGGCGAAGTTCTCCCACTGATAGTACATGGATTCACTCTCAGAACCGGACAGGCCGATGTAATTCTGATAGGCGTTCTGGTTGATATAGTAATCGAGACTGTAGCCATAGGAGTCACCGGCAGAGAGACGGTAGCCGACACGGGAAGTGAAGGTGAAGTTCCTCCAGGGTGTGAAGTTAATGGCGGTGGAACCGTTGATGTTGAACCCGTGGGAGTCGGAGTAGGAACGGTCACGCATGATGCGCGGGTTCACGTTCTCGGACGGATTGAAGAAGGATGCTGCATAGTAATTGCCGTCCTCGTCGGTAAGCAGGGTGCGGCCGGCATCGAGGTAAGCCTGCATGAAATCGGGCAGGGCATCCGGAGCGTAGGTAGGAGGAGTCAGCGGGTCCAGCTGGATGGCGGAAAGGACGGCGGAGCCGTAGTCACTGCCCTCGGAAACGCTGCGGGCGGTGTAGTATTCCACCTGGTTGTTGGTCTGGATTTCCAGCCAGGGCTTGAACTTCCAGGAGCCGTTTACCATGAAGGTCAGGCGCTTGTACACATCGGCATCGCCCACGAACATACCGTTGTTGTCCAGATAGGTGGCGGAGATATAGAGGTTGCCACGGTCGTTTCCGGCGCTGAACGAGAGGTTGTGGTGCTGCATCAGGGAATTTTCATAGGAGTAGTCAATCCAGTCCGTGTTGGTCTTGAAGTCCCAGTTGCCATAGAAGTCCTGGATATTGTAACGTCCGTTCTCGATGAAATACTGCATGTACTGCTCGGCGTTCATCACCTTGGGTACGTGGTTCAGGCTCTGGGAAGTCAGCTGATAGGAGTAGCTGATTTTACCGTCGCCCTGACCGCGGCGGGTGGTAATCATGATAACACCGTTACCGGCCTCTGCGCCGTAGATGGCAGCGGAAGCACCGTCCTTGAGCACCTCCATGGACTCGATATCGTTAGGGTCGATACCGGCGATGGAATTGGTGCGGCGGCCGTCCACCACATAAAGCGGATAAGAAGAGCCGTTGGAGGAGATACCGCGGACCTGGATGGTGGGGCTGGCACCCGGACGGGCCGATGAAGTAACCACCTGCACACCGGCGGTTTTGCCCTGAAGGGCGCTTTCCGGCGAGGTGATGGTACGGTTCTCGATGTCCTCGGATTTCACCTGGGAGATGGAACCGGTAACGTCACTCTTGCGCTGGACGCCGTAACCCACCACGACCGTCTCTTCAATCATCTGGGTGTCGGTTTCCAGGGTCACGTTGATGGTGCCGGACTGGGCGGCCACCACTTCCTGGGTCACATAACCCACGGAAGAGAATTCGATGATGGCTCCGGCAGGAACCATGAGGGTGTAGTTGCCTTCCAGGTCGGTGATGGTGCCGTTGGTGGTTCCTTTCTGGACCACGCCGGCGGCAATCATCGGCTCGCCCTGATCGTCAACGACGGTTCCCGAGATGGTCACTCGCTGCTGGGCAGAGAGCGTCCATCCCAGGAGGAGCGACAGCGCAGCGGCCGTCAGCCTTCTGAGTACAGAATTTCTCATTTGATCAGTTATTAATGGTTTGATGGTAATAAGTGTTATCCATTGGTGTGAACATGTGGTTTCACGGATGCAAAATTAGCGAGCCTCCCGCACAATGCTTTTTTCAGTTTGTCAAAAGCTTTCCCCTGTGTGCAAGGCAGCGCCCGTCATTTGTTCAAAAATGTTCGGATTTGTTCAAAAATCACTATCTTTGAATCCGACTACATGCAAACGGACACCTATGAGAATGAAGCTGATAACCGGAGTTGTCCTCCTGGCAGCCCTTTTAACCGCCTGCCAGAGCGCTCCCCTTCCCGTTCAGGACCCGGGCAGCCTGGTCATTGCAGACCGGCTTTCCAACCAGCGGGTGAACACTATTGCAGAAGACATCCAGGGCCACATTTGGATGGGAACCTTCCGTGGCCTCAACCGTTATACCCCGCCCCGGGAGTTCCACCAGTACTTTTGCACGGACGACACGCTGGGCCTGCCGGACAACCAGATTAACCATATCCTCTCCAGAAGCAACGGCGAACTGTGGGTCGCCACTGTAAACGGAACGGCCGTCCGCACCGCCGAAGGCCGCTTCCGCCGCGTTTCCATCCTGGACGGGAACAAGAACCTTACCCACCTGCTCGAAACCCGCTCCGGAAAAGTACTGGCCTCCAATGGCGCCATCCTCTTTCTTTACGATGAAACGGAAGACACGTTCCGTCCCGTAATCCGGGACTTCGGGGCATTCGGCTCTCCCGGCCTGGTGATAGACCGCAAGGACCGGCTTTGGGTGGCTTCCGGATTCGGCAATACCATAAAGGTTTATAAGGCCGATGACTTTTCCCTCCTGACCACCCTGGAACTCCCCCACCAGGCCTACCACCTGTGCCTCATGGGAGAAGACGAGCTCTGGCTTTCCGGCATGGGCAGCCTGAGTATCGCGGACACCCGCACCCTGCAGCTGAAACCCCTTCCGGAAGCCGTCCGCGCCCGGAAAGAGCTGATGCAAGGGGATATCGACCTGCTGTTTGCGATAGACGAGCGGTCCATGCTGCTCAATGTAATCGGCAAGGGCATGTTCTACTATTACAAGACCACGGAGAAAGTGCTTTTCCAAGGCGAAGCCGGCTTCCCCTTCTCCATCCCGGACGCCGAGATCCGCACCATCTTCCGGGACAGCCACTACAACCTGTGGTTCGGTACTACGGACCAGGGCTTCAGCGTATCGTACCTGTATCAGAACGAGTTTAATAGCAACAAGTTTATAACCAATTACTTCCAACGAAAGACCATCACCTCGCTCTGTCCCGGGTCGGACGGGCAGCTCTGGATTACCACCCAGCGCGACGGCCTGTTCCTGTACGAGCGCACAAGCGGAGCCATCCGCCCGGTCGACGTCGGCTATCTCATCCCCGACGCCAATGTGGGCTACATCCGCTGTACCAAAGTATTCATCGACAAGGAGGGGGACTATTGGCTCCTGTTCACGGACAAATACCGCACCCTCCGCTGCCGCTGGGACGGAGCCCGTTTCCGCCCGCTGGACACCGTCTATTCGTATATGCCCCTTTCCATCGCCCAGGACGACCGGGGGCGCATCTGGATCGGGAGCATGGGAGCAGACCTCACCGTCTTTGACAAGGCCACCCGCACCGCCAAGCCGGTATCGGCCTATGAAGCCGGTTCATGGACCTTTGTGACGGAGCTTCTGCCCTCCGAACCGGGAAAGATGATGGTGGCCGGCTTCGGCTTCCCGGTGGCCCTTATGAACACGTATGCCGACGAAGCGGAGCTACTGACCGTGAGTGATGAAGAAAGGGCCGCCTGCATCCGCCGCTCCACCCTCATCCCCAACCGGCTGTTCAAGGACAGTGCGGGAGACATCTGGCTGGGGACCATCGCGAACGGGCTCCTGAGACTGGACCACACCACAGGAAAGCTCTCCCCCATACCGGGCACCCCGTGTCTCGACATCACCTCGGTCGAGGAAGACCGCCAGGGCAACATCTGGATATCCACCATGTATGGCCTGGGGAAATACGACCGGACCACCGGGCAAATCGCGAATTACTATGAGGCCGACGGCATTGGCGGCAACCAGTTCTCGGACCGGGCCTCCTGCGTGCTCCCGGACGGGACGATGGTGTTCGGCGGCACCCACGGCATCACGTGGTTCAATCCGCTGGACGTGTCCCAGAAACGCACGGTTCCGCTGGTGTTCCAGGACCTGAAGATTCACAACCAGCTGGTGCAGCCGGAGCCCGGCGGCCCCATCGAAAAAGTGCTGTCAGAGCGGCCGAAAGTTACCATCCGCAGTGAAAACAACGGCTTCAGCATCTCTTTTGCCGCCCTGGATTACAGCGAGATGGAACGCACCCACTATTCTTACAAGATGGAAGGGTTCGACCGCTACTGGGTGGATGCCGGAACGGGCCATGAAGCCTATTACGCCAACCTGCCGGCCGGACGCTACACCTTCCGGGTGCAGATTGACAACAACAGCCACAGCATCGTGGAAACCGAGTCGCAGCTCGCGATTAAGGTACTGCCGCCCTGGTACGCCACCTGGTGGGCCATCCTGCTCTGGGTTGCCCTGGGCGCACTGGCGTTGGGTGTCGGCTATACCTTCTGGCGGCATGTCCGCCGGGTACGCCGCGAAGCCGCCCGCCGCATCCGTCAGGAACGCCGGGAAAGGGAAAAGGCCGAGGAAGCCGAGGCCGCCGAGAAGGCGCTGAACAAGATTCAGATGAATTACTTCGCCAATGTAGCCCACGAGTTCCGCACGCCGCTCACCATGATTGCCGGACCGGCCTCGCAGCTCTCCGCCTCCGAGGACATCAAGGGACAGGACCGCCAGCTGGTGGGCGTCATCCAGCGCAACGCGACCTGGATGCTTTCCCTGGTGAACCAACTGCTGGATTTCAACCGCATCGGCAACAAGAAGCTGCAGATGAAGGTGGCCAAGATGGATATCGTGGAACCCCTGAGAAATACCGCAGAGATGTTCCGGGCCAACGCGGAGTCCAAGGGGATCGACTTCGTCACCTTCGGCCTGGAAGAGCCCTTCACCATGTGGGTGGATGCCGACAAGGCACAGAAAATTGTGATGAACCTCCTGTCTAACGCCCTCAAATTCACTCCGCAGGGAGGAAAGGTATCCCTGTCCTTCGATGTCATTCCCAGGAGCGAAGCCGCCGCCCGCTTCCCCCTCACGGAGGCCGACACGGACGGGCAGTACGCCTGCATCAGCGTGGCCGACACCGGTCCAGGCATTCCGGAAGACCAGCTGGAGAGCATTTTCGAACGGTTCTTCCAGGCGTCCAGCCGGCAGGAGACGCAGGGCTCTGGAATCGGCCTTTTTTATGCGCGGGCCCTCTGCGGCTTCCACCACGGCTACATCAAGGCCTGGAACCGGGAGGAAGGCGGCGCCTTGTTCAGCGTAGTGCTTCCCGTCAGCGCCTCGTCTTACACCGAGGAAGAGCGCACGACGGAACGGCCTCAGCTTCAGGTGCTTCCTGCTTCACCCTCCCCTGCCGGAGAAGAAAAGGCGGAGGAAGGCTCCTGCAAGCACATCGCCGTGGTGGACGATGACATCGACATTGCCAATTATCTGAAGATCCTCCTGTCGCCTTCTTACAAAGTGTCGGTCTATTTCGACGGGACATCGGCCCTGAAAGGCATGGAAGAGGATGTGCCGGACCTGGTCATCTCCGACGTGGTGATGCCCGGGATGAACGGATACGAACTCTGCGAGGCCATCAAGGGGAACCTCCAGTTGAGTCACATCCCCGTGGTGCTGGTCACCGCCAAAGTGGCCGTGGAGAATCAGGTGCAAGGCCTGGACAAGGGGGCCGATGCCTATGTTACCAAGCCCTTCCAGCCCGCCTATCTGCTGGCTCTGGTGAAATCCCTGCTGGAAAACCGCGAGAAACTGCACCGCCAGCTGGGCTCCGTCACCACCACGGAAGACATCGCCCCGGAAGCCCTCTCCCCGCGCGACGCCGCTTTCATGAAAGAGCTTTACGAACTGATGGAGAAAGAACTCTCCAACACAGACCTGGACATCACCCGCATCACGGAGCTGATGAAGATTTCCCGCACCAAGTTCTACTACAAGGTGAAAGGCCTTACCGGAGAAAACCCGTCCGTGTTCTTCAAGCGCTACAAACTGAACCGCGCCGCCGATTTGCTGAAGGAAGGCAAGCACAACATGTCCGAGATAGCCTGGATGACGGGCTTCAACACCCTCTCTCACTTCTCCACTTCCTTCAAGAAGCAGTTCGGAGTCCCTCCCTCCGACTACACCGGCTAACCAGCCGACCCATAGCCGTTAACAGAAAACCCCGCGCCGGAAACGTGCGCGGGGTTTTCGTTTAAATCGCTGATTGCCAGCGCATCGGCTTCATTACTTCACCACGATTTCCTTGACGGGCTCGGCGGGAAGCATCACGCGGTTGGCGGCCCAGGACTGGGCTTTGGCCTGCTTGAAGGCGGCGGTGGCGCGGATGTCCGTGGCGGAAGCGCCGAACAGCAGCGTGTAGTTGCCGGCAGCGGTTTCCCAGGCAGAGGTAGCCTCGTTGAAGGAAGCCAGGGTGTACGGGTCGATGGTGACCGTGAGGGTCTGTGACTCGCCGGCCTTCAGTTCACGGGTCTTGGCGAAAGCCTTGAGCTCGAAAGCGGGCTTCACCAGTCCGCCGTCGGGAGCGGTCACATAGAACTGGACACTTTCCTTGCCGGCAGCCTTGCCGGTGTTCTTCACGGTGATGGAGGCGGTGACGGTGCCGTCCTTGGCCACTTTCACCACGGGAGCGCTGTAAGCGAAGGTGGTGTAGCTGAGACCGTAGCCGAAAGGATACGAGACAGCCTTGCCGGCCGTCTGGAAGTAGCGGTAGCCCACCCAGATGCCTTCCTTGTACTCGGTGTAGTCCACGTTGGCCGTCTTCTTGGGACCATAGCCGAACATGGCGGCCAGCTCGTTGGTGGACTCGTCGTTGGAGGCGAACGGATTCAAGGAAGTCTCCGGAGCGTCGTACGGGAAGTTGAAGGAGGAAGGGATGTCGAAATAAGCCACCGGGAAGGTCATCGGGAGCTTTCCGGAAGGATAGGAAGCGCCGGAGAGGATGTCGGCCACGGTGTAGCCGCCTTCCTGACCCGGAGTCCAGGCCAGCAGGATGGCATCCGGCAGGTTCTTCCAGGAAGCGGTCTCGATGACACCGCCGATGTTCAGTACCACGATCACCTTCTTTCCGGCCAGGTGGTAGGCGTCGCAGAGGTCCTGCAGCATGCGGCGCTCGCTGCCGGTGAGGGTCCAGTCGCCGTCGGCTGCGGTGCGGTCACCGCCTTCACCTGCATTGCGGGAGATGGTGAGGACGGCGATGTCGGAGCCCTCCACATGGGCGTCGATGAAGCTGCGGGGAACTTCCATTTCGGGGGTGACATCCTCACCCAGGAGGACGGAGGAGGCATCTGCACCCTTGGTGTTCTTCATGGTGGTCTTGATGTACGGGATGTACTGCTCGTACCAGGTGCGGATGTCCTGGTTCACCTTGTACCCGTTCACTTCCAGACCTTCGGCGATGTTGCGGACATACTTCTTGTTCACGTTGCCGGAGCCGGTGCCGCCGGCGATGAAGTCATAGGAACCGACACCGTAGAGGGCAATGTTCTTGATGCATCCGCAGAAAGGAAGCGCACCCTTGTTCTCCAACAGGACGATACCCTCTGCAGCGGCCTTGCGGACCAGCTTGCCGTGGGCTTCCAGATCCGGGTCGTTGGAGTACTTGTAGCCCTGGAAACGAGGGGTCTTCACAATGTAGGTGAGGAGGTTGCGGACGCAGGCGTCCACATCTTCGATAGCGAGGGTGCCCTTGTTGACACCGTCAACGATCTCACCGATGAACATGTCCATACCGGGTTCCAGCAGGTCGTTGATGGCATGAATCTGCTCCACGGTCTTGCGCGGGCCGGTCCAGTCGGTCATCACGATACCCTTGAAGCCCCACTCGTCACGCAGGATGGTGTTCAGGAGCTCACGGTTGGCCTGGGTGTAGGGACCGTTGATGCGGTTGTAGGAGCTCATGACGGTCCAGGGATCGGACTCCTTCACGGCAATCTCGAAGCCCTTGAGATAGAGTTCGCGCAGGGCCCTGGGATTGATGCGGGCGTCGTTGTCCATGCGGTTGGTCTCCTGGCTATTGCCGGCGAAATGCTTGATGGAGACACCGACGCCGTTCTTCTGGATACCGCGGGTATAGGCGGCGGCCATCTTACCGGTGACGATCGGGTCTTCGGAGAAATATTCGAAATTACGGCCGCAGAGCGGGTTGCGGTGCAGGTTCATACCTGGGGCCAGCAGCACGTCGGCACCGTATTCCTTCACCTCATTGCCCATGGCGGTGGTCAGTTCTTCCACCAGGTCCGTGTTGAAGGACGATGCAAGCACAGTCCCTACGGGGAAACCGGTGCAATAGAAGGTCTTGTCCGTACCGGGACGGGTCGGATTGATACGGAGACCGGCAGGGCCGTCGGAGAGGACGGTCTGGGGAATACCCAGGCGCGGGATGGCGCGGGTGGTACCGGCGGCGCCGGAAACCAGCACCTCGTCGGAGCCTGTGAGGCCGCCCACCATGCTGCCCCAGCCGGAGCCGACCAGCAGCGTGGCTTTTTCTTCCAGGGTCATGGCCTTCAGGACCTCCTCGATGTTGTTTTTGTTCAGCTTAGGCTGTGCCATAAGAGAGATGGTGCATAATGCCGCACCCAGCATCAGAAAGGTTTTCTTCATAAAAGTGTTATTGGTTTATCGGTAATTTGCGTGACAGTTTCATCCTGCAAATTTAATAAAAAACAGCCGGACTCCAAACACTGGAATCCGGCAAAAAGGAGGATATCTCTAAAATACTAATAATGATACAATTTAATTTTCAGGACCGTCACCTTGCCGTCCGGCAAGAAGGCATTGCGCTCGTCGCCGTTGAGCAGCCGCCCGGGAACAAACCGGCCGTTCTCAAGCCTGCCCTCATCAATGCGGTCATAGCCGCAGAAGGCCGATTTCACGCCATCCTTCAACACAAAGCCGGCATTGACGCCGTAGCCCATCAGGTAGAATTCATCCTTCCCGGTCTGGATCAGGATGGCGCTGCCTTCGAAGCGGGGTTCCGCCTGGGGGCCGGCCTGCGGACGCGGTCCGCCGCCGGTTGCAGGAGCCATCAGCGCCCCGATGTCAAAGGAGCGTCCCCGGCCGAAAGTGACCACATAATCACCGACAGTAAGCGTATCGGCCGCATGTCCGTTATACAGGTATGTTCCTCGCATGGAGGGCTTTCCAAGATGTTCCCGGATCAGCGGTCCGGCCTGCTCCAAAAGAAGATAACTGTCGGAGAAGAGCTTCTGCTGGGCGGAAGGAGCCTCCAGTACGCCGGCCGCCCAGCTGTCGATGCCGAAGGGTGAGAAGGCGATGGCATCCCACTCCCCTACGGCGTAGAGGCCACGGGCGCCCGAGACCGAGCTTTCGGGAATCAGGATGGGATTGCCTTTCCAGGCGAAAGCCTCGCAGATCTGGTCCAGCTGCTGCATGTAGGAATTGGGCGTGAGAATGTCCAGGTTGGGCGCCCCGGCCTTGTACAGGTCGAAGAAATCCGGGATGGAGCAGCCGTTCCCGAGGCTCCTGCCTCGGGAGTTGATACCGAAGACAGAAGCATTGGTGAAAGTGGGAAGGGCATAGGCTTTCTTCCCTTCAACGGCCATGTAATCCAGATACCTGGCATAGGCCCAGGCCGTGAAGAAATGCTCTGTCTGGTTCAGGATGGGGTTGGTACCGTCATCTTCTTTCAGGCTCTTGCCAAAGACGGTTTCCCAGTCGCCACGGGTCTTGCAGCCGTTGTCTTCCCAGGCTTTTTTCAGGTCCGGCTGCAGGCTGGCGGCATGATCCTGCAAGTACTGGATCAGTTGGGCGGGGACATCGGCCTTCCAGGCTTTTTCTGCCAGCCTGGAATAGTCCATGGCGGCTCCGCGGAGGCCGGGTTCGTTCTCGATCTGCATCATCACCACGGTGTGGTCTTTGTCCACCTCGCGGATGTGGGCGAGCGTGGCGGCATAGGCTCTGGCATCGGCCTTCATCACGGCTTCGCCCCAGACGGAGGGCAGTTCCAGGTCCTTGCCGCTCTCGTCGGCAGCACGGGGATACTTCCTGGGATTCTGCTTCACCCAGGAGGGGGCGTAGGTCATGAAGGGGTTCTTGAAGGTGCCGAACCAGATGAAAATCACCTTCATATCCCGCTTGCGGGCTTCACGGATCACATAGTCCACCTCGTCGAAACGATACTGCCCTTCGGAGGGCTCCACCAGTTCCCAGGAGGCTGTAGCGATGACCGAATTCAAGTTCAGGGCCTTGAGCCTGTCAAAAGTACGCTGCTCCTCCATATAGCCGATGGAAGAAGCCGTGGAGTTGTTCAGTTCGCCGCAGCGGAGCACCATCGGGGCGCCGTCCACGATAAGGCAGGTGGAGTTCCCGACCTTGGCCAGATGCGGGATAACCTGGGCAGGAAGGCCGATGCAAGTCAGCGCGGCCAGCAGCGTCAAAGCGATCTTTTTCATAATGAGAATGCGTAAGTTCCTGATTTAGAATAAGTCTTTCCAGCTACAGAAAGCTTGCACCCGGCCGGGATGGTTACCGTGGAGAGGCCTTCCGCATGCAGGTCCACCTCGATGAAGCCCTGCGATACGGGAATCCGGCCCTTGGCCCAGGCCATGCCGATGAGGTCCGGCTCCAACGAATACTCCGCCACCCCGTTCTGACGGAGCCCCATTACGCCGAAGACAGCCGCAATGATGGGCGGAGCGCCATTGGCCCCATGGCATAGACTCAGGCCGAAGGGACGGCCGTAGAAAGAGAGCTGGTCGGCCAAGGGATTCTGAATCTTGAAATTTTCCGGATAACGGGTATGTCCGGCATCCAGCCAGCGGCCCCATACCTCCTTCAGCAGCTGTACAAACTGTCCCGTACGGCCGCTGGCGGCATAGGAAAGGGCTTCGTAGCCTTTTTCATAGCTGATATCCTTTTTGTAATAGTCCATTTCGGGAATCACCTTGTCGAAAAGGTTATCCAGAGCGCTTTCCGGGAACAGCCCCGCCAGCACGGCCCAGCTCTGCGTATGGTGGGAAAGCCGGTAATCCGTGGTGCCATCGGCCCGGTAGCCGTTGATGAAAGCTTTACGGGAAGCGTCCCAGAAATAATCCATGATGCTCTGTTTCAGGGCATCGGCCCGCGAATGATAATGCTTCGCGGCGGCTTTGTCGCCAAAGAGGGTCTCGAAGCGGGCGGCAATGCGATAATTCATGTAGAGGAGCATCTGGGGATAGGCGGGCGTACCTACGTTGTCCGGCCCTTCGTCGCGGTCCCAGCCGGGGATGAAGCCCCAGCGGCGGTCGGTGGAGGAGATAAAACCATTCTCATCCACCAGCGATTCGTACAGAGCCAGCTGGCCTTCCATCCGGCTACGGTACATCCGCGCGGTAGAAAGGTCTCCGTAGCGCATATATTCCTGCCACAGGCCGATGAGCGCATGGAACGGATAATCCACTACGCCCAGGTCTTCCTTCGCGGCACCGTCCGGGAGCAGCCCCACCGATATGCCGTTGCGGCTGAGCTGGCGCTCCCCGAAGGCATAATCGCCACCGATGGAGCTCACCACGGCATCCATCGCCCAGGGCAGGTAGTCCCGCTTCACGCCGTCCAGGTAGAAATTATGCATGGAAGCATGCTGCGTGCCGATTCCGGCCTGCACAAGGTGGACCAGTTCCGGATCCGGGCAGTCGAACTGGAGTTGCATCTCCACCGGCCAGACTTTGGCCAGCAGCGTTACATTGGAGATGATCGTCTTCCCGGTGGAGCGGATGCCCACGAAGCGGAGACCGCGGTCCGGGAGCGTAATCTGCTGCGGCTCGCCGCTAAGGACGACCGGCTCCAGCGGAATCTGTTCCTGGGCTTTGGGATCCAGGGTCTGAGCCTCCTCCACGGATTCGCCGAAAGTGAAGGACAGCTCTCCCTCCCCTTTTGCCAGGAGTGTCATCTGTCCCAGTTCCAGCTGGTAGAAATCGGCCACGGCCAGGCTCTGGGGCTGCAGGAAGAGGGTCTCATCCTGCAAGGCTGCCCCCCGGAGCAGGTGCCAGCGCTGCACGGGGATCACGGCCGTGTACTCCTTGGGTGCATCCGGCAGCGTCGCGGAGCCATCGTCCTTGGGATCCCATTCCACCGGGTTCCAGCGGGAGCCGTCGGCAGAGGCCATCCAGCCATCTGCCCGGATTCCATCCACCATGAGGGCAGGGGTGGCTCCGGCTGTCGTCACAGCCGCTTCCAGGGTATGTTTTCCCTTTGCGAGCTGCACGGGGCTCTGCACCAGTTTTCCATCCACGGTGAACGTGACCTCGCCGGACGCGCGCCACCTCAGGGCAACCGTATGGCCGAGCTTCACTTCCTTCCGGAAGGTGGTCTCCGTCACGGGCTTATAGAAATTGCCCGGATAACCAACATAGGTGCAACGGTCTTTGGACTGGGCCAGGTTCACCTGCTGCAGATGGGCGGCAAGCTGCCCCGGATGCCACATCCAGACGGCATTCCAGGCATCCACCGGCTGCTGTTTCTGAATTTCATATCCCGCCGTGAGCGGATTGTACTGGTTCTGTGCATAGGCAGCGGATCCTGCAAGCAGGGCTGCCAATAATACTGTGGTTTTCTTCATAGTACAAAAATACATCTTTTTCACTCATTTCATTTTGCTTCATTCGTGAAAAAGTTGACTCAGGCTTCACTTTAAACCGATTCTGTCCACGAAAACAGCTGTTTTCATGGACAGGACCGTCAAATTGCCGGAGCCGTCCACGATAATGGCTGGTTTTCATGGATGCGGCAGGTGTTTTTCTCGGCAAAGCTATCGGCAACGCTCCAGGAGCCATTCCCGGAGGTCGGTCCAGCGGTAGTAAGGACCGGAGACGGGGGTAAGGTCCGGGAAGTGCTCTTCCTGCTCGTTGTTCAGGATCTTGGCCAGGACATCGCCCTTGGAATTGCGGTACAGGATCATCTGGAAGGTAGAGGCCATGGGCACACGCTCGAAGGAGAACCAGTACTTGTGCGCTTCGTTGAAGGGATAGCGCTTGCCTTCGGCATCGTCCCTGCCCAGGAGGGCAAAGAGCGGAAGGACACCCACATCGTGGCCGAAACGGAGGTCGGCCGCACGGTGGCTGCCGGGCCGGAGGGCTTCATCGGCCTTGGTGACGATATCCCGGAGCAGCGGCTTCACAACGGCCTGCACGGCATCCCCGTTTTCGAGGGAATTGCCCCAGAGGAGGTAGACGATGTTGTTCATCCTTGGCCAGAGGAACATCAGTTCATCAACGGTGAAATAGCTCCGGAGAATGTCGAGATCCATGAAATCCAGGTCCTGGCACAGGATAGCCGTATTGAAGACGGAGCGGACGAAGCCTTCTGCATCCGGAATGGCTTCCATCGCCTTGGAAGGGGCGTTGAAAATCTGACCGTAGAAACGGGAGAAATCGAAGCTGGGGGCAGGCTGCTCCTCTCCGCGCGGGCCGAATCCGGGGACGGGGACCCTGGGGAAGGCGATGGGCGGATGCATCAGCTCCATGAAGCGCTCGCCGGAAGTATAGCTGAAATCCATCCCGGGAGCCTTCTGGTTGAGCATGCCGGTGAAATTGGCCATGCTCACGATACAGCGCTGCACCGTACTGGCTACGGCCGACACTTCTTTCCTGTCCTTGCTCCTGAATACCTTCGGGAAGCGGGCCACCATCCGGGCCGCCAGCTGCTGATGCTCCCTGCCGCCCCGCGGAGAGAGCGCACCTTCCATGCCCCTGTGCTCGTCCGTTATGGCCTGCACGGCAGCCCGCAAGGCCTTTCCCCGCTCGTTCAGGAGGTTCAGCGAATCGGCCACGCGGAAACCGGCAAGCGCCTGCACGGAAAAGGTGGAATTCTGCTCATAGCGGGAGCCGTGGCGGCCGTAATGGCTGATATAGAAGGGCTTGTACCCCCTGGGCGCCGGCGTGTCCTTCACGGGACTGAATTCATAGGAATGCATGTTGGCACCGGCCCTGTCCGGATTCTCGGCGATGAGGGCGCGGGCTTCTTCCTGCCGGTCCCTGTCCTGGGCCCGGACCATTGCTCCTGCAGCTAGCAAGACAGCAAATACCAAAGCAATTTTTTTCATATCTCAACCGAATAAATGTTCAAACAAGATCTTAAGGCCGATGCCGATGAGGATGATGCCTCCCACCAGCTCGGGCTTCCAGCGGCGGGCGACAGCCTCCCCGAACCTCCTGCCCAGCGCATATCCCGCCAGGCTGAATACAAAGGAGACAAGGCCGATCACCACCA
Source organism: Bacteroidales bacterium (assembly GCA_017471085.1). The sequence goes on from JAFUWW010000048.1 coordinate 24,402, forward strand.
GCGGGGAAACAAGCTGCGATGCCTGTCCGTATCCGGTACAGGCCAGGGAAATGCCGACGGCCAGGGCGTCGATGCTGGTGGCCACCGCCAGCAGAAGCTGTGTCCGGAGCCGGGAAGGATCCAGGTGTGAAGCCTCCTCCGGGGCGAACGAATCCCGGACCATCTTGATGCCGATGACGGCAAGCAGCCCGAAGGCGATCCAATGGTCGTAGGCCTCCACGCTTGCCTGGAAATAATGGATGGCCAACCAGCCCAGGAGCGGCATCAACGCCTGAAAAAGACCGAAAAGGAAAGCCATGCGGAGGACATTTCCCCACCGGCTTTCCTTTTGAATGACCCCGCTCACGACCGAAACCGTGAAGCAGTCCATCGCCAACGCGACCGCGATCAGAAGGATTTCCCAAAGACTCATCATAACGGCCGCAAAGTTAACAATTCCTGTTGAATTACCGAACAGTCCAGACGGCCGATTCCTCTCCCTGGGCGGTCACCACCCGGACCGTGTTCTCTCCCTTCTGGAGTTTGACGGAAGGCCATTCCACCGTCGCGTAGGCATCGGTCTTCTTCTGGGAGACCTTCTTTCCGTTCAGATAGAGGGTGGCGGCGGGGGCGGTGGTGAACACGATGATGTCGGTCACCTCTTCCTGCCGGTCCGTATATTCCCTGGAGCAGAGATGCACCGTGGGGACAGCCTTGTTCCAGTTGGCCTTATAGTAATAGAAAGCATCCTTGCGGACTTTCCGGTCGATGGTCACCAGGTCTTTGTCGTTCTGGTTGGGAGCGTCACCCTCGAAGCGGCCGGAAGCACCGAAGTCGAACATGTTCCAGACATAGGAGCCCCATATCCAGTCCCGTTCGGCAATCACAGGCCATTGGACGCGGTGGATATCCGTCTGGCGCTCCATGGGGTGTTTCTTGCCCATGGAATCGTACACGGTGAACTCTTCCTCGTTGTACTGGCCCACATGCATTTTGGGACTGGCACCGGCGCCATACTCGCTGATGCCCATGGCGGCGGTGGGGTGCTCGGCATGCCAGCCGTCCAGGAAAGGTCCCAGGTCGTCCTTCTTGCCGTAATACCAGCCATAATACTTGTTGAATGCCATCACGTCCGGGATAAATTCGTTGGAAGAGTCGATGTAGACGGCGCAGGTGGTGAGCCGCCCCGGGTCCATCTCGTGGGCAACCTGGTTGAGCCTGCCCACAATCTTGTCGGTCCCGGCCTGGATCTCGTTGTAGAGGCCCCAGAAACAGATGGAAGGATGGTTGTAATTCTGGGCTATCATTTCCCGGAGCTGGAGTTCCAGGTTGTCGTCGAAGGCAGGATTGGCCACCCAGGTGCCTACGAAGGGGATTTCCTCCCACACCACGTAACCGCGGCGGTCGGCCTCTTCGAACATGAAATGTGCCTGGGGGTAATGGGCCAGACGGAGGGAATTGACGCCCATCTCGTCAAAGAAATCGTAATCCGTGAGGTGATTCTCTCTGGTAAGGGCCGATGCCAGGCCGTCCCAGTCCTGATGGCGGGACACGCCCTGCAGTTTCAGATGCTGTCCGTTCAGGAAGAAGCCCTTCTCCCTGTCCACATGGTAATACCGGAAGCCGATGTTTTCTTCCACACGGTCCATCTCGTTTCCGTCTTTCAGCAGGGTGACCACGGCGGTGTACAGGTAAGGATCTGCCTTGCCGTTCCACAGATGCGGACGGTCGACGGCCAGGTTGCAGCGCACAACGTCGTTGAAAATGCGGTTGTAATACGTGTCGGCCACCACTTTCCCGGCAGCGTCCTTCACGGCCACGCGGACCTCGCAGCCCTCATAGTCCGTGAGGGTGGAAAGGTGGATTTCCGCGCTCAGTCCGGCCCTCTCGCGGGTCACTTTCTGGGAGATGAGCACGCCGTCGGAGCCGTAGTAGAGCGGAGAGATGCACACCGGCTCCGTCACTTCCAGCCAGGCATCCCGGTACAGGCCGCCGTAAATGTTGAAGTCGCCTCCGAAAGGAGCCACCTCGAAGGTGGGAGCATTGCTGCAGACTACGGTAAGGGTGTTTTCTCCGGGCTTTACATAATCCGTAATTTCAAAAGTGAAGGCATTGTAAGCGCCCTTATGCTCGCCCACGAAGGTGGAATTCACCTGTACGGTGGCCACGCTGCCGGCCCCCTCGAACTTGACGAAAATGCGCTTGCCGGCATAGGTCTCGGGGATGTCCAGGGTACGGGTATAAGTGCCAAAACCCCGGTAATAGGTGCTTTCCGTCTGGAAATCACCGGCGTTGTAGCTGTGCGGGAGGGTTACGGGATCGCCCTGCGGGCCGCGTCCGAAAGAGGCGCCAGCCACCGGACCGGTTTTCACGAAGCCTTTGACGAAAGTCCAGCCGTCGTTGAGGGATTTCACTTCCCGCGCCTGGAGGGCAAGGGAGGCCATGAACAGAGCAATGGAGGAAACAAGGTATTTTTTCATGTGGTATCTGTTGGTTTTTGTTGTACAAATATCGTTTATTTTGCCTAAACTAGCAACTTGCCGGAGCACCACCCGGAGCGGCTCGGACGGGATAAAATCAATACGGCAAGTATTTTCGGCAAGAAGAAAAGTTTGTTTTCTTCTTTAATCGGCTAATTTTGTAAAAATCAATAAAACCAACCATGAAAAGAATCATCCTTACCCTCTTTTCTGTCGCCAGCACGCTTTCCCTGAGCGCCCAGCAGGTTTACAGGATCTACGACGGGCCGGCCCCCGGGGCCGAAGGTCTCACCTACCCTGAGCTGACCCTTCCCAACGCCCAGACCGGCCATCCGATGGTGTACAACGTAACCGAACCCACCATCACCGTGTACAAGCCGGAAAAGGCCATCGACACGGGTGCGGCCGTCATCATTGCGCCCGGCGGAGGAAACATGTACCTAACCTGGCAGGAAGAAGGCATCAACGTGGCCGAGTGGTTCCAGCGCAGGGGCATCACCGGCATCATCCTCAAGTACCGCACCAACTTCATGGGAAACAATGAGGAGGAAATCAACAAAAGCCTGAGAGATTTCTTCGGCCGCATGTTCAGCTTTGCAGAAATGGGCCAGGAGAGGACCCAGGGCGCGTCCCCTGCCCCCAGGGTGCAGGAACGTCCCCTCCAGAAGCAGGAGCCTACCATCCAGGGCGACGACGGCCGGCAGGCGGTGCGCTATGTCCGCGCCCATGCGGAGGAACTGGGCATCGACCCGCAGAAGATTGCCCTGATGGGATTCTCCGCCGGAGGCATGCTCACCTCCGATGTCATGTACATCAACGACGACGAGAGCCGCCCCAACCTCGCAGCCCCCATCTATGGCACCTCCGGCATGGGGCTTCCGGAGCATCCCGTGCCCACTTTCATCTGCGGTCCGGAATTCGACCTGTTCCCTCCGGACAATTTCTTCGCCCTTTATAAGGAATTCCAGGCAGCCCATCTGCCGGCCGAACTCCACTTCATCACCGACGCCAACCATGGCGAAGGCCTCCTGTACAACGGCAAGGAGTGGAACGAGTGGATCGACCTCCTGTATCATTTCATGAAAGCTGTAAAATTCATCGACTAAGCCATATGAAAAGGATCCTTACCCTCCTGGCTGCAGTGCTGGCACTCTCCGCCTGCAGCGGTTCCGGCGATTCCTCCGCTGCGCTGAAGCAATTGGAAGAAGGCTGGGCCAACCCGCCCCAAAGCGCCCGTACCCGCGTATGGTGGCACTGGATGAACGGCAACATCACCAAGGACGGTATCCAGAAAGATATCGAATGGTTCCACCGGATCGGACTGGGCGGCTTCCAGACCTTCGACGCCGCCATGAATTCGCCGGTGGTCGTGGACGAACGCCTGGTGTACATGACTCCCGGCTGGAAAGATGCTTTCCGACACGCCATGAAGGCGGCCGATTCCCTGAACCTGGAAGTGGCCATTGCCAGTTCTCCCGGCTGGTCCTCCACCGGCGGCCCCTGGGTCAAACCCGAAGATGCCATGAAAAAGCTTGTATGGCGCACGGCACTGGTGGACGGCGGACAAGTAGACATTCCCCTGCCTGAGGCATTTACCGCTACCGGAACCTTCCAGAACCTGGGCCAGAACAACAGTTCGGTGAATATCGTGGAGGCTGGCGCGCATCAGCACTATGAAGACATCGCCGTCATAGCCGTCCGCCAGCCGGAGGGCCGCAAGACCCTCCAGGAACTGGGCGCCAGGGTATCGGCCAGCGGCGGTGCGCCCACCCTCGCCCTTCTCACAGACGAGGACATCGTAAACGGATTCAGCCTCCCGGCCGATCCCAAGGCCGGCCATGCGTGGATCCAGTACCAGTTCCCGGAGCCCGTCACCATCTGCGGCGTCCGCTATGCAGGCGGCAGCAGGCTGTCCCTGGAAGAGAGCCAGGACGGGAAATCCTTCACCAAGGTCTGTGACCTGGAGGCTGCCGAAGGCGTTTCGCAGAACACGGTAGCCGTTCCCGCCACATCGGCCCGCTATTTCCGGGTCATCTATCCCAACCCGCAGCCCCGCGTCAGCAACTGGGGCTTCGGCGGCACCGCTCCCGCCCCTAAATTCACCCAGATTGCAGAACTGGAACTGCTGCCCTATTCCCGTATCCACCAGGCCGAGGAAAAGGCCGGATTCTCGGAGGCGGCCGGCCATTTCGCCGCCAAAGCCACCCCTGTCACCGGAGAAGCCTTCCCCTCACGGGCGGACGTCATTGACATCACGGCCAACGTGAAAGACGGAAAACTGTCTTGGAACGCCCCGGAAGGCCGTTGGAAGATCTACCGCTTCGGCTGGTCCCTCACCGGCAAGCAGAACCATCCCGCTCCGGCGGAGGCCACCGGCCTGGAAGTGGACAAACTGGACCCGGATGCCTGGACGCGCTTCTTCCACAATTACCTGGACATGTACAAGGAAGCTTCCGGCGGCATGATCGGCCAGCATGGCATCCAGTACGTGCTCACGGACTCCTACGAGGCCGGCATCGAGACCTGGACCCCCAAGATGTTCGAGCAGTTCGCCTCCAGAAGGGGGTATGACCTGCATACCTGGCTGCCGGCCCTCGCCGGCGAGATTATCGGTTCGGCCGAAGAGAGCGACCAGTTCCTCTTCGACTGGAGAAAGACCCTCAGCGAACTGTTTACCGAGAATTACGAACGCCTGTCCGAAATCGCCATCAAGGAATACGGCATGAAAGGCCGCTACACAGAGTCGCACGAAAACGGCCGCGTCTATCCCGGCGACGGCATGGACATCAAGAAGAAGGCCGAAATTCCCATGAGCGCCATGTGGGTGAACGCCCCCTGGATTGCCTACGACGTGGATGCGGCCGGTCACTTCAACCGGAGCATGTACAAGGCCGATGACAAGGAATCCTCCTCCGTTGCCCACCTCTACGGCCAGAACGTAGCCGCGGCAGAGTCCATGACGGCCGCCGGCGGCGCCTATTCCTTCTATCCCGGCAACCTGAAGGAGATTGCCGACATGGAGATGTCCAGCGGCATCAATCGCTTCGTCATCCACGAGAGTGCCCACCAGCCTTCCGACGAACTGGTCCCGGGCATGTCGCTCTCCGGCATCGGACAGTGGTTCAACCGTCACGACACCTGGGCCCCGATGGCCGGTTCGTGGGTAGACTACATGTCTCGCTCCTGCTTCATGTTGCAGGCCGGAAAGAATGTGGCCGACATCCTCTACTACTACGGGGAAGACACCAATATCACCTTCGAATTCGGCTACGCCCAGACCGCTCCCCGGATTCCCGCCGGTTACCAGTGGGATTATTGCGGCGAGGACGCCCTGCTGAACCAGATTGTGAGCAACAAGGGAAAACTCAGTTCCAAGAGCGGCACCGAGTATAAGGTTGTATGGATGGACCGCAACATGGACCGCGTGTCCCTTCCGGTGCTCCGGAAACTGGCCGCTTTGGCTAGTGACGGTGCCTGGATCGGCGGCATACGGCCTGTAGCACCCGCCTCCCTCTCCGACGATACCGCCGAGTTCGTCTCCCTTGTGGAGGAGATCTATGAGAGCGGTCGCAGCAACGTAGTGGAAACCATCTCTTTACAAGAATTCCTGAACAAGGCAGGCGTCCAGCCTGACGTGAAGATTGACGACTCTTACCGTTTCCTGCACCGTACCCTGAAGGGGGCCGAAATCTACTGGATCAACAAGCCGCTCACCGAAAAGAGCGAAACCGTATCGCTGGCCTTCCACACGGCCGGTCTGAAGCCTTCTGTCTGGCATCCGGACACCGGCAAGGTGGAAGAGGCTTCCTACAAGGTGGACGGCGAATGGACCACCGTGGAACTGCACCTGGTTCCCAATGACGCCCTGTTCGTGGTATTTGCCGGAAAGGGCAAGGCTGCCGAAACCCTCCCGGCCATATCGGAAAGGGATCTCGCCCCGGTAAACGGGCCCTGGACCGTCAAGTTCCAGGAACGCCGCGGAGCCCCCGCCCAGGCCACATTCCAGACCCTCCGCTCTCTTACGGAATCCGAAGAGTTCGGCATCCGGTATTTCTCCGGAATCGCCTCGTACAATACCACCGTCACCCTTCCAAAGGCCGACGGAGAAGTGTACCTCGACCTTGGAGAAGTCAACTACATGGCCGAAGTCTGGGTGAACGGCCAGTATTGCGGCCGTGCCTGGAAAGACCCTTACCGGGTGGACATCTCTGCCGCCGCACGCGAAGGAGAGAATGCCGTGGAGGTGAAAGTGGCCAACCTGTGGGTGAACCGCCTGGTAGGCGACCTGCAGCCCGACTGCCCCGAAAAGATCGCTTTTACAGACTCTCCCCGCAGCGTTCAGCCCGGCCAGGCCATCCTCCCCGCCGGTCTGCTGGGTCCCGTCAAGGTGGTTTCCCGCCAGTAACAGACGGCTGGTTGGACAAAGAGGGTGACTTGGTCACTCTCTTTTTTTTATATAATATGAAGACGGAGAAAGAGATACCGCCTCTAAAATAATCTTTGAAACCTTAGCACCACAACGGTACTATGAAATAATTACAACCTACTTACTGCATAGCTCCTTAAAGCACGAAATATGGCCTGGGAAGGCGAAAGTGTGCTTTAGTGCGGGGGTGCAGGTGTGGCTAAAGCACGAAATAGGGCTTGGAAGAGGCAAAGTGTACTTTAGAGCAGGTGTGCAGGTATGACTAAAGCACGAAATGGGGCTTGGAAGAGCCAAAGTGTACTTTAGAGCAGGTGTGCAGGTATGACTAAAGCACGAAATGGGGCTTGGAAGGGCGAAAGTGTGCTTTAAAGCGGGTGTGCTGGCGTGACTAAAGCACGAAATGAGGCCTGGTAGGGCGAAAATGTGCTTTAAAGCAGATGTGCAGGTGTGGCTAAAGCACGAAATGTGGC
>JAFUWW010000049.1 GCA_017471085.1 Bacteroidales bacterium
ACGTCACCCTATTTCGTGGGCATAGGAATTGCAGCCCTGTATCTGTTTCAGGCGATTCTTTCGCGTAAAAATCAGATGCTTCCGATGTGATTTATTCGTATCTTTGCCAAGATTAACATCCATTTTCCATCCATGATTAAAGCACTCCTTCCTCTATTCTCCCTGATCCTTACCGTCGCATGCAGCGCTTCCGCCCCTGCTGACGGACTCGTCTTTGACGCCTCTTCCGGAAAGGCGGGAAGTATCGAACTTCCTACCGGGAAAACCGTAAACTATACGGCCTACGAGAAATTGTATTTCGTGACAAACGTAGAGGACCCTACCTACCAGTACATGAATGTCTATGTGCCGGATGGGGCCACCCAGGAGACACCCATTTTCCTCCGTACCTATGTCGGCGGGTATATGGCTTCGGAGGCTGCTGCACCACAGGCGGGTGACGCCACGGGCAGGGCACTGGCAGAGGGATATGTCGTGGCAATCCCCGGCAGCCGCGGCCGGAATTCCAAGGTAGGGGAGACCTGGACCGGAAGGGCGCCGGCGGCCATCCTGGACCTCAAGGCAGCCATCCGCTACCTGCGCCATTTCGACAAGCAGATGCCCGGTGATGCAGAAAGGATCATCACCGACGGCACCAGCGCCGGCGGCGCGATGTCAGCCCTGATGGGCGCGACGGGCAACTATCCAGATTATGAACCGCTGTTGGACGCGATGGGTGCGGCGAAGGAGCGGGACGACGTCTTTGCGTCTATCTGCTTCTGCCCCATCATCGACCTGGAGCATGCCGATATGGCCTATGAGTGGCTGTTCAAAGACACGGACAGCCGCCGGGCCGGCAGCGAGGAGCAGCAGAAGGTATCGGCCGAACTGGCTGCCCAGTTCCCGGCTTATCTGGCCAGTTTGGACCTGCATGCGACCGATGGTACTCCGCTCACGGCTGCAAACTTCTTGGACTATATCAAGGAGTTGCTCATCGCATCGGCCCAGAAGGCCAAGAATGCGGGTGCAGACATCTCTGCCGACCTGGGCTTCCAGTTCAACAGCGAATCGCGCGGACGCTTTGCCGCCCCTCTCAATGGCGGTATGCCGATGATGCGTATGGGAGGCGGCCGCACAGGCGAGTATATCACGGACCTGGACATGTCCACATACCTGAACTATGTCGTCAGTATGCAACCCCTGAAGGGCGTTCCGTCCTTCGATTCGAAGGGGGTCCTGGACAGCAGGCCATCAGGTGAGAACGAGGAATTTGGTGATGCGACCGGCTCCTCCGTGAACTTTACGGAATACGGTGCCGCCGCCAACGGAACCTCCCTCACTGAAGTAATCCGGCGGAGTGTTTACCTGTTGAACCCGATGAACTTCATCGGTGATTCCAAAGCCACCAATGCGCCGCACTGGTATGTACGACACGGTTCCCGCGACCGGGACACTTCTTTCCCCATTCCTGTCGCCTTTGCCACCAAGCTGGAGAACGCCGGATTGGATGTTGACTTCCTCCTGGCCTGGAACCGCCCCCATAGCGGCGACTATGCCTTGGATGAAGTATTTGACTGGATCAGACGGATTACGACCCGGTAAATCCTGATCAGTGAAAAAACCGAAGAAGAACCCGAAGAAACTGCGGATTACCGAAGCGGACTTCATGCTCGCCAACCGCAGGGCAGCCCGGATCGAAGAGATCGCCGAGCACGGCCGGCCTGTCAGCTTCCGGAAGGCGGTCCATCAATCAAAGAAAGTCTACAACCGGAAAAGCCTGAAGCGGTTTGAACTTGAATAAGTGGATCAAATCACTTTTTTCAAGCTCCAGCTGCCCATGGCCTTCCCGTTATACTCGATCTTCCGTTCATTGGTACTTGACGATGCCGAGATCAGGTCCGCCCGGCGAAGCCATTGGCAGCCATCCAACAGTAGAAACACTGCAGCCAATAACCTTCAGGCGTAGGCCGCCATCGACTATCTCCAGCCCATGAACATCCTGGTGGTCTCGCCGTCGTGGTGGTCGAAGAAAAGGCTCTTGCCGGTATCCAGCGTAGCGATCCGCGCCATGTCCTGCTCCGTAAGCTCGAAGTCGAAGATGTCGATGTTCTGCTCCATCCGTTCCCTGTGGGTGGACTTCGGGATGATGATGGCTCCCCGTTGGATCAGCCAGCGAAGGGCAACCTGCGGGATGGTCTTGCCATACTGCGCGCCGATCTCCCCGAGAAGCGGCTGGGTGAAGAAACCGTTGCGTCCTTCGGCCAAGGGGCCCCAGGACATGATACGGCAGCCGAATTCCTCCATGATCTTTTGGGGACCGGCCTGCTGGTCGAAGACGTGCATCTCGACCTGGTTCACCATCGGGGGAATCTCCACGTTGGAGGCGAGGTCGATGAAATGGTCCGGGTAGAAATTGGACACGCCGATGGCACGGAGCTTCCCCTCCTTATAGGCTTCCTCCAGGGCACGGTAGGCGCCGTAGCGGTCGCAGAAAGGCTGATGGAGCAGCATCAGGTCGATGTGGTCGGTGCGGAGCTTCCGGAGGCTCTCGTCAATGGACTTCCTGGCCTTCTCATAGCCGTAGTTGGAGATCCAAACCTTCGACACCAGGAAGACCTCATCCCGTCTGAGGCCGCTCTTCGCGACGGCTGCGCCCACGCCTTCCTCATTGGCATAAGCCTGGGCCGTGTCGATCATCCGGTAGCCGACTTCCAGTGCGTCGGAAACGCATCTCTCACATTCGGAAGGGGAGACCTGGTAGACGCCGTATCCCATCTGGGGCATCCGGACGCCGTTACTGAGTTCAATCGGATTCATCTGTTTCAGTCTTTGATTTTCTTGATGGGTTTGGCCGGGCAACCGGCGACGATGGTCCAGGCTTCCACGTCCTTGGTCACCACGGCACCCGCCGCGACGACGGCATGTTCGCCCACCGTTACCCCGGGAAGGATCGTGGCCCCGGTACCGATCCAGGCGTTCTTTCCAATATGGACCCCCTTGCAGCGCAGGATGAAGATATCCTCGAAATCGTGGTTGTCCGTCGCTACGGTCACGTTGGGACCGATCATCACGTTGTCGTCGATGGTGATGCCGCCTGCCGCCATCGCGGTGAAGCCATGGTTGATGAATACGGCATTGCCGATATGCATCTGACAGCCGAAATCGATCTGGAACGGGGTGAAGATATTCGAGCCCTCACCCATCTGTCCGCAGACGAGCTCCTTTTCCAGGACGGGGATTTCAGGGGAGGAGGGAACCAGGCCGTTGATCCTGAAATTCAGGTCACGGCAACGGTTCATGTGTCCGATGGCGTCCAAGTATTCCGGGGAGCGCATGTCGACGTCCTGTCCGGAGCGGAGTTTCTCAAAGACATCCATGGCTAGTCGACGGTTTCGGTTTTGGCCCAGAGGACTTCGGACTCACGGACGGAGATCTGCCACTTCCCGTTTTTCTTGGTGTAGGTGTCATGGTAGCGGAATCCCTCGGTCAGCCGCTCCGTCTTTCCCGTCTGCACGTTCTTGCCGATGAGCACCACGTAGCAGTAGGAGATGCCTTTGGCGTTCTCGGCGTCGATGAGCTCGACGGTCTGCTGGCCGTTGCTGTG
>JAFUWW010000002.1 GCA_017471085.1 Bacteroidales bacterium
CGGGGAAGATGATCTGCTCCTTGATACCGAGGGTGTAGTTGCCCTGGCCGTCCATCTTTTCGGAGATACCGTTGAAGTCGCGGATACGGGGAAGGGCGACACGGATGAGGCGCTCCAGGAATTCGTACATGCGGACATCACGGAGGGTAACCTTTGCACCGATGGGCATGCCCTTACGGAGCTTGAAGTTGGAGATATCCTTGCGGGAGTTGGTGATGACAGCCTTCTGACCGGCGATGATGGAGAGTTCCTCTGCGGCTTCTTCGACCATCTTCTTGTCCTGGGTGGCGTCGCCGACACCTTCGTTGAGGGTGATCTTCACCAGACGCGGAACCTGCATCACAGTGGTGTAAGAGAACTGCTTCACGAGAGCGGGAACGATCTCCTCCTTGTAAACCTTCTTGAGGTCGGGGGTATATCCCTTGGGAAGTGCCTGGACTTCTGCGGGTTTGTTATTCTTCTTTGCCATAATTACTTGATCTCCTCTCCGGTTGTTTTAGCGTAGCGGATCTTCTTGTCTCCTTCCATTTTGTGGCCCACCTTGGTAGGCTTGCCGGCGGCGTCCATCAGCTGGACGTTGGAGATGTGGATACCTGCTTCCTGTTTTACAATACCGCCCTGAGGGTTCTTCGGGTTGGGTTTGGTATGCTTGGATACCATGTTGACGCCTTCCACGATGACGCGGTCTTTGTCGCGGAGCACCTCGAGGACCTTTCCGGTCTTGCCCTTGTCGTTACCGGCATTCACATACACGGTATCGCCTTTCTTGATATTGAACTTTTTCATAACTTCTGCTCTTTAAAGGACCTCCGGTGCCAGTGAAACAATCTTCATATAGTTCTCGCGGAGTTCGCGGGCGACGGGGCCGAAGATACGGGTGCCACGGAGTTCGCCGGCGCCGTTGAGAAGGACGCAAGCGTTCTCATCGAAACGGATATAGGAACCGTCGGCGCGACGGATTTCCTTCTTGGTGCGGACTACGACAGCCCGGGTGACGGTGCCCTTCTTGATATCGCCACCGGGGATGGCGCTCTTGACGGTCACGACGATGGTCTCGCCGATGGTAGCGTAGCGGTGGCGGGTACCACCGAGCACGCGGATGCAGAGAACTTCCTTTGCACCACTGTTGTCAGCCACCTGTAAACGTGATTCCTGCTGTATCATAACTACTTGACTTTTTCTACGATTTCAACTAATCTCCAGTTCTTGGTCTTGCTGAGCGGACGGGTCTCCATGATGCGGACGGTGTCTCCCTCGGAGCATTCGTTCTTGGCATCTTCAGCGACGAACTTGGTGGTCTTCTTTACGAACTTGCCGTAAATAGGGTGCTTCTCGTGCGTTTCAACCGCCACGACGATGGTCTTGTCCATCTTGTTGCTGACCACGATACCTACTCTTTCCTTGCGAAGATTTCTTTCCATAATTCAATCTTGCTTTAGTTCTGCTGTTTCTCTTTTTCGGCCAGGATGGTGATCATGCGGGCGATATCCTGACGGGTCTTTCTGATCTTGGAGGTGTCCTCCAGGGGAGAGATCACATGATTGAGTTTCATGGTGTCGAGGTTGTTCTTCTCGATCTCGATGCGGTCGCGCAGGTCGGCGATGCTCATCTCACGTACTTCTGATACTTTCATTTCTTTCTCCTCCAATGATTATTCTTCTACATAATCCCTGCGGACCACGAACTTGGTGGCGACGGGAAGCTTGTTGGCGGCCAGACGCATGGCCTCTTTGGCGGTGGCGAGGGAGACGCCCTCAGCCTCGAAGAGGATACGGCCGGGAGTGATAGGAGCGACAAAGCCCTGGGGATCACCCTTACCTTTACCCATACGGGTATCGAGCGGCTTGGCGGTGAACGGCTTCACAGGGAAGACACGGATCCAGATCTGACCTTCACGGTTCATGCGACGGGAGATAGCCTGACGGGCAGCCTCGATCTGCTGGGCGGTAAGCCAGCAATTCTCAAGGTTCTTGAGGCCGAAAGAGCCGAATGCGAGCTGGTTTCCACGACCGGAATTGCCCTTCATGCGGTTTTTCTGTTCCCTTCTGAATTTTGTTCTTTTAGGCTGTAACATTGCTGTAATGTTTTTAAAATTTCCTTATTTGTCCCTAACTCATTGAAACTCAGCTGGTTGGGTGCGTTTTGCTCCAATTTCGGGATTGCAAAGTTACGAATTTTTTTGAAATACACAAACTTTTTTTCTTATTTTTTCAACATTTTCGACCGCGGTTTTTTACATCTAACATATTGATTTCCCGAAGAATCCTTTCTTTGTTGAAAATTTTCTGCATCAATTTTCGACCGCGCCGGAAACGCCCCTTTCACGTCCTGTCAGAATCGACCCGGAAACCTTTGGCAGTTTTTTTGCAAAACCGTATCTTTGCCACGATGAAACGTTGCCTTCATATCATCCTTCCCGTACTGATGCTTCTCGCCCCGGAGGCATTCGCGCAGAACCATATCCGCCGGGCCATGGAAAGGGCCAGGCAGCAGCGGGAGCAGGCGGCGATGGTCATCGTCAACAACGAGAACGGCACCGGCGGTGCCGGCTATCTCCATTTTCAGGTCGATGAAAAAGGCGACACCACCTTCCTGGACGTGCTGGAACCCACCTGGATCTTCGCCCAGGGAAAGAAAGGGAAGAACTGGCGGGACTATTACCAGCTGGTCTGGCGCTTCGGCCGGGTCTATCCGTACGCGGAAGCCGCCGGCAAACTGGTGGCGCAGGTAGACAGCACGGTGGAAGCCAACCACTACGGCCGCCTCAAGCGGGACCGCTACATCTCGGACGTGCAGAAACAGCTGTTCAAGGATTTCGAAGGGTCCATGCGTAAAATGTCCATCCAGCAGGGCGCCCTCCTGATCAAGCTGATCGCCCGGGAAACCGGCGAATCGCCCTACACCATCATCAGGAACTACAAGAGCGGCATCACGGCCGGATTCTGGCAGGGCGTGGCCCGCCTGTTCGACAACAACCTAAAGGAAGAATACGACCCGGAAGGGGCCGACAAAGACATAGAAGACCTGATCAAGGTCTGGAAAGAAGGCCACTACAGAGACCTGTACTGGTCCATTTTCTGGGAAAACCCGCCGGAAGTGAAAGTGCCGGACATCTATTTGTAAATGACGGACAGTTCACCGGACGTCCCGTCAAACACCATCCAGTTGGAAGAGGAAATCCAGTCGGAAAGCAGCAGCAGCCGCGCTTTCCCCACCGGCATGTCCAGCCGGCAGTGATAATGGCCGAAGATGAAGAAATCGACCGGCTCCCCGAAAGCGGCGCAGAACTTGTAAAGCGGCTCTTCCTCCCCTTTGAATTCGTACCCGAGGTTCTTCCCCAGGCGGGAACTCTTGCTCCAGCCGTTGCCGAAACGGAAGGCCAGCCAGGGATGCAGTGATGAAAACAGCGCCTGCAGCACGCGGTTGTTGAAAACCCACTGGAGGAACTTGTACCCCCTGTCACCGGGTCCCAGGCCGTCACCATGGCCCAGACAGAACCGTTTTCCACCGATTTCCGTCACGAAAGGCTGCTGCAGCCGCACCATGCCCAGTTCCTCAAAATACCGGTAACTCCAGACATCGTGGTTGCCCCGGAAGAAATACACCTCGACGCCGGCGTCCATCAGTTCCGCAAGCGCCGCAAACACGCGGACATAACCTTTTGGGACCACGTCGCGGTACTCGTACCAGAAATCCCAGATGTCGCCCAGCAGGTACACCGCCCGGGTTTCAGCGGCGGGGATGCCTCTGAGGAAAGACACGAAGCGGGCTTCACGGCCGGCCGCATCCTTCACCTGAAGCCCCAGGTGGACGTCGGACACGAAATATGTCAGGCGGCGGCTCAAGCTAAGCGAAGATAAAGATCAGGACGGCGACAAGGAGACAGTACAGGGCGAACCAGGAAAGTTTGGCTTTCCGGACAATCGCAATCATCACCTTGCAGGCGAAAAGGCCGGACAGGAATGCGGCCACAAAGCCCAGGACCAGGGCCAGCGGGCCGACTCCACCGCCGAAAACATCATTTCCCACGGCCACCTTCAGCAGGTCCAGCGACTGTTCGCCGATAATGGGAATCAGCACCATCAGGAAGGAGAACTGCGCCATCACGCCGCGGTCGACCCCGGAGAGGAGTCCCGTGGCGATGGTGCTGCCGCTGCGGGAGATGCCCGGAGCCACGGCAAACGCCTGGGCGACGCCCACAAGGGCGGCCTGGCCATAGGAAATCCCGTTTCTATGAGCCCTTACCTTCCTGTCTTTCAGGAATTTCCGGCCGATATTGTCCGACAGCCAGAGCAGCAGGGCCGTAATGCAAAGACCCACACCTACCTGCACCAGCGTACCGCTGAACAGCGCATCCACCTGGTCTTTGAACAGGAACCCCACCAGGGCCACCGGAATCATGGAGACCAGAATCTTGCAGACATAGTCCGTCTCGTCGTTGTACTTGAATTTGAACAGTCCCTTGAGAAGCGCCCAGATGGCCCCCCAGAACACGACCAGGGTGGAAAGGACCGTGGCCAGGTGCACCGTGACGGTAAAATCCAGGAAGCCCTCGGCGTCCACGCCCAGCAGCTGCTTGAAAATCATCAGATGCCCCGAACTGGAGACGGGAAGGAATTCCGTCAGTCCCTGGACAATGCCCAGAAGAATTGCCTGCCACCACTCCATGCCTAGTCCTCCTTACCTTTGAAATTGCCCATGATGGCGACGATCTCCACCACGATCCCCGCGATGATCACGATGGGAGCGGCCGTGAGACGGCGCCAGTCGAACATGGCATAGTTGAACACATCGGGGTCTTTGGAACCGCCGCCCGAGAGCAGCAGGAAACCGGCCGCCATCACCAGCAGGCCGGCGATCATCAGTCTGAGCCCCTTGGCCGTAGTGGCCATCTTATCCTGATTCTTGACAGAAGGAGTTTTTGCCATAATTACATGCTATAAATCTGGTCCCGGTTGTATCCCACCATCCGGTTCACCACGAAGAACGTGCTCAGGGCGCAGATGCCCACGCCGGCCACCACCATGATGCCCATCACCTTGAGGAGGGACTCCATGGAGAAAATCTCGAACATCTGGACGAACTCGTTGCGGAGGATGAACAGGCCGCCCACCAGCAGGAGGATGGCTATCAGAGAGGCGAAGAGCCCCTGCACCACCGCCCGTCCGATGAAAGGAGCGCGGATGAAGCCGAGCGTGGCACCCACCAGGTGCATCGTATGGATGGAGAAACGGCGGGAGAAAAGATCCAGCCGGACCGTATTGGCTATCAGTACGAAGGAGACGAAAAGCAGCAGGACGACCAGCACCAGCAGCGCCAGCGAAATCTTCTGCAGGTTCTGGTTGAGCGCGTCCACCAGCGACGTCTGGTAAACCACTTCCTCCACCAGGGGGGAACGGCTCAGGCGGGCCTTCACCACCTCCAGGCTGTCCGACGAGACATAGGCGGCCTCCAGGTTCACGTCGATGGAAATTGGCACCGGGGCCGATTCGAACACGTCCAGGAAGTCGCGCCCCAGCATGCGGGACATCTCCTCCACGCCCTGCTCCCTGGAAATGAAAGCAGTGGTGCGGACCCCGGGGATGGCGTCCACCTGGTTCTGGTACTCGCGGGCCTCGTCCTCCCCCACCTGCTCTTTCAGGAGCACCGAAACCTGGACATTCTCCTTGAAATAGTCCGATACCGCCTTCGCGTTGATCAGAAGCAGCGCGCCGATACCGATAAGCAGGATCACCATCGACAGGCTGATGACGGTGGAAATCCAGGCGCTCACAAGGCGCCGGCGGATGGTTGTATTACTTCTTTTGGAGGGCATATCACGCCTAATTTCGCCCCAAAGTTACTTAAACAACGGAAAAACTCAAAAAAAATTGTTAACTTTGTAAGTTAAAACATATTGAATATGGGAGATTCCGCCAAGAAGATTCTTTTTGTCAACGCTGAGATGTTTCCGTACCTTCCGGAGACACCCATCGCCAAACTATGCCGGGAACTGCCCCAGGGCATCCAGGAGCGCCGGAAAGAGATCCGGGCCTTCATGCCGCGCTACGGTTGCATCAACGAGCGGAAAAACCAGCTTCACGAGGTCATCCGCCTTTCAGGCATGAACATCATCATCGGCGACGTGGACCGTCCGCTGGTGATCAAGGTCGCCTCCATCGCATCGGCCCGCATCCAGGTGTATTTCATCGACAATGAGGATTATTTCCGGCGGAAGCAGATTTACCGGGACGAGGATGGCAAATTCTTCGCGGACAACGGCGAGCGTGCCATCTTCTTTGCCCGCGGCGTCCTGGAAACCGTGAAAAAGCTCCGCTGGGCACCGGACATCATCCACTGCTCCGGCTGGATTTCCCATGTGCTGCCCCTCTATCTCAAGAAAGCCTATAAGGACGATCCTATCTTCGCGGGTTCCAAAGTGGTGCTTTCCCTGTTCGACGACACGCCGGCGGAAAAATTCGCCCCCGGATTCGAGAAAACCATCCTCTACGGCGCCATCAAACCGGAAGACGCCCCCCTGGGCGAGCATGCAGGCGGCATGGAACTTGCAAAATTGGCTGCACAGTATGCCGACGGCATCATCCTGGGCGGTGAAGGCATCGACCCGGAACTGGTTTCGTGGTGCAAAGGACTGGGGCGCCCCCTGCTTCCCTTCGACACCGCCGCCATGGCCGACGAAAGCTACATGGACAGCTATAATGCATTTTACGACGATTTGCTGAAATGAAAAAATTTCTGACACCGTGCCTCGCCATGCTCCTTGCAGCGGCCGGGTGCGTGCAAGTGGACAACAGCCTGGGAGAGGAACTCATCGACAAGAGTCTCCTTTTCGATACCTATACAGTAGAGTTTGATCTGGATGAGATTCAGCTTAAACCTTCCAGCGACCTTTCCGGTTACTCGGATTCGCGCGTAACCATCGGCGCCATCCGGGACGAAGTCTTCGGACTCACCACCCGGGAAAGCGCTTTCGCCCTCATCCCCGCCCTGGACACCCTGGACCTCGGCGTCAATCCCAAGGCCGTGGAATTCGAACTTTATTTCGATGCCGACACGGTCTCCTGCGCCAGTGACGACCAGGCACACATCTTCCAGAACATCTATGTGACGGAACTCCTGAGCCCCCTGGATCCGGATGACAAAAAGACCACCCGGGAAATCGCCCACTCGGACGAAATCATCACGGACGGAATTCCCGTGTACAACGGCGAGGGACCCCTCAATTTCCAATTCACCAAGGAGTTCGCCCAAAAATACGTGGACGTGCTGTCTTCCATGGGGCCTGTCCTCATAGACCGGGTCTCAGACAACGGGGTGGACAAATACGAAGACTTTGTGAAAGCCCTGCCCGGCATCCATCTGAAGACTGACGAGCCTTTCGACTACGGCGGCCGCATCAACCTGTTCGACCTGTCCTGCCTCACGGTGGTTGACGGCTACTACTACAGAAACAACAATGTCTGCCTGCTCAAGGTCAACTCCACCTGGAACGGGGTGCAGAAAGATTCCACCTTCATGTTCATTCCCGGCGAGCCCGCCTTCCTGGACGAAGCGGCCAGCATCAAAGGCAATACCAAATTCTATCAGTATGCTTTCAACAGGGCCACGCACTCCACGGAGGAGCAGCTGGCGACGGAAAACATCCTGGTGGAAGGCGGCGGCGGTCTCAAGCCTGTCATCATGGCCAGCGAGCTGCAGAGGAAAACCCAGGAGGCCATCAACGGGAAAGTGGGCAACCACGAAAAAGCCATCATCATAAAAGCCACCATCGTCCTGCCCTTCGAAATGCCGGAGAACTATCTGGACATGAAGTATTTCCCTTCGGTCCTGAGTCCTACCATCCGCACGGTCACCAAAGACGATGCCGGAGATGAACTCATCTCTTTCGCCGGCCTCACGGATGCCAGCGTCAGCACGGAGGACCAGGGCGACATCGACCGTTCCAACCTGGTCTATTCACCGGATATCACCTACCACCTGCAGGAAATTCTGAACAGGACCGACCTGGACACGGCCACCGACGCAGACATCTGGCTGCTGACCATCCATACCGAGAAAGTGGCCGATGCCAACGGCAGCGCATACGACAACGAGTACTACCGCCAGCTGCTTTATGCCAGCTACTACAGCAGCCTCTATGGCGGCGGCTACGGAGGATACGGCGGGTATGGTTACAGCGGATATGGCGGGTATGGCGGCTACGGAGGATACGGTTACTCCAATTATTACAATTACATGATGCTCGCCCAGGCGATGGCCGCCTCGTCCCAGCAGACCTATTCCTACACGACGGAACTGGACAAAGACCGCTACTACTGCGGCAAGCTCTGCGGCCCGTTCTCCGAGCGAAAACCGTTCTTCCGGGTCACATTCGCCATCCCCAAGGAATAAGAAAAATCCCGATGCGCAAAGCACCGGGATTTTTATTGCCTTTCTGCGAGAAGATTATTCACCAATCTTTTCGGCAACTTTGGCGATGGCGTCGCCTACGGTGGCGATACCGCTGGTTTCCTCATCGGGAATCTTGATGCCGAACACGCGCTCGAACTCCATGAGAAGCTCTACAGTGTCCAGAGAATCTGCGCCGAGGTCATTGGTGAAGCTGGCAGTTTCGGTAACTGCGGACTCCTCGACACCAAGCTTGTCAACGATAATATCCTTGACCTGCTTTACGATTTCTTCCTTAGTCATAATTAATCGGTTTAAAGTTTATACGTTTTAAATCTTTTTATTCAAACACAATAGTGCGCAAAGATAGCAATAATTTTTAAAAAAAGAAAATAGCCTATTCCGCTCCCTCCTGTCCGCGGCTCAGGTTGTTCCAAATCCGGAGCCCGTTAAATGCGTTCAACAGGTAAAAACTGTATTTGACGACATAAATCAGGGCATAGGATGATTCCGGTTCCTGCCGGAGGGTAAGAGCCCACATCACCACCGAAGAAATGTTCACGCCAATCCAGAAAAACCACTGGTCACGGTAGGCGGTGGAGAGCAGGAACTGCCCCAGGATGTTGCACATCATGGAGAAGGCATCCATCAGCACCAGCCACTTCACAACGCCGGCCGCTTCGGTCTTGTCCAGGGCGGAAAGGATGAAATAGGCTGCGACCAGTCCGGCCAGGAAGACGACGCCCACAAGGAGCCACTGCCTGGCGGAAAGCCGCCGGGCCTTGACCTTGTACCCCTCGCCGGACCCTCGTTTGCGCCACTGGAGGAACCCCACCACCTGCATCGGCATAAAATACAGCAGATGCAGGGCGGCATTGCCGTACCGCGCGCCGGCCAGGCACATGCACCCGTAGATGGCCACGTCGATGAAGCCGAAAAGGAAGGTGAGAATGCGCGCATTGGCGGAACACACCGTGCTCAGGATTCCCATCATGGATCCGAAGGCCGATATGAGCAGCATCACCCGGCCGTTGTCCGCGTCCCGGAATTTGACAGCCGTCACAAAAACCGTCACCACGGCCATTCCGATCAGGACAAACGCATTGAAAGCTTTGTTGAATTGTTTCTCTGTCATGCTTGAGCAAAGCGAAGAATCTATCCGTTCAGGTAATCATGGATCCGGACAGCAAGTTCCGCGCCAACCTGTGCAGAAAGCTCTTCCAGAGGCGCCGACGCTATCCGCGACACCGAACCATAATGCAGCAGCAGGCGCTGTTCCGTCTTCTCCCCCACTCCTTTGATCTCCCGCAAGGCACTCTGGATGGCCGCCTTGGAGCGCAGGTCCCGGTGGAAGGTGATGCCGAACCGGTGAGCCTCGTCCCGAATCTGCTGCAGCACCTTCAGGGCCTGGGAATTCCGGTCGATGAACAAGGGATAGGGATCTCCGACCCGGATCACCTCTTCCAGCCGCTTTGCGAGGCCCACTACGGTCACCCTGTCCAGGATGCCCAGTTCGGAGAGCGCCTGGTGGGCGAACTCCAGCTGCCCTTTGCCGCCGTCGATCACAATCAGCTGAGGCAGATCGTCGGGGGCTTCGGCCAGCAGCCGGGAATAACGGCGGTTCACCACTTCTTTCATGGAGGCGAAGTCGTTCGCCCCCACGACAGTCTTGATCTTGAACCGCCGGTAATCTTTCTTGGAGGGCTGTGCATCGCGGAACACCACACAGGAAGCCACCGGATTGGTTCCCTGTATATTGGAATTGTCGAAACACTCCATGTGCCGGGGCAATTCTTTCATGTCCAGGGCCTTCCGCAGGTCTTCCATCACGCTCATGCGCCAGGCGTCCGGATCCGTATGCTCCCGCTGCTTGAGGCTGTTGAAATGGAATTCCTTGGCATTTTTTGCACTCAGTTCCAGCAAGGCCAGCTTGTCGCCGCGCTGCGGAATGCGGAATTCCACCCCGTCTATCTCCACATCGGGCAGGAAAGGGACGATCACCTCTTTCGAGAGGGCGCCGAACTTGTCTTCCACCTCGCCGATGAACGTTGCCAGCAGCGTGGCCCGCTCCTCCTCTATCTGGCTTCGGAAGCCCAGGTTCAGGGACTGGATAATGGCGCCGCCCCGGATGCGGAGGAAGTTGCCGAAAGCTTCGTTCATGTCGAAGACCATCGAGAAAACATCGGCATCGGTATCTCCGGCCGACGTGATGATGCTTTTGGCGTAATGCTTCTGGAGCGACAACATCTTCTCCTTGCAGCGCTGCGCCTCTTCAAAGTCCAGCCGCCCGGCGGCATCGGCCATGAGCTGCTTGTAGTGCCTGATGACTTCCCCGCCCCGTCCGCTCAGGATATGGGCGATTTCCTCGATGTTCCGGGTATACTCGTCCTTGGAGATATTGCCGATACAGGGCGCCTTGCACCGGCCGATGTGGAAGTTCAGGCAGGGACGGAATTTGTGCTTGAGAATGGCCTCCGAAGTGATTTTCAGGTTGCAGGTGCGCAGGGGATACATCTCGCCGAAGAAATCCAGCATGTTCCTCGCATGCATCACGCTGCTGTAAGGGCCGAAATAGCGGTTGCCCTTTCCCTTCTCCAGCCGGCGGGTGATGAACACCTTGGGAAAATCGTCGCCGGTGACACAGATCCAGGGATAGGTCTTGGAATCTTTGAGAAGGATGTTGTACTTGGGCTTGTACTGCTTGATGAGGTTGTTTTCCAGCAGCAGGGCATCGGCCTCGGAGTCCACTACGGAGAACTGGGCGTCGGCAATCTTGGACACCAGGATGCGCGTCTTGGTGTTCAGCCGCTCCGGACTTACAAAATACTGCGCCACCCGCTTGTGGAGGTCTTTTGCCTTGCCCACATAAATCACCTTTCCCTCGGCGTCATAGTAACGGTAGACGCCGGGGGAATGGGGAAACAATGCTATTTTTTCTCTTACTGTCATGTCGTTCCCGGCCTGGCCGGGAATCTGTACTTGATCAGGAATCTTTATTCACCGAGGGCTTCAGCTACAGCTTTTCCGATCTCTTCGCCGCGCAGTTCACGCTTGAGGATGGTGCCGTCGGGGCCGAAGAGGATGATGTGCGGAATGTATTGGATGCCGTACGTATCGCCGGGGATCTGCCGGGCGTTCACAATTTGGTTCCAGGTAATCCCCAGTTCCTTGGCGACTCTCCGGGAGTCTTCGGGCTCGTCGCTTACGGCAATGCTCAGCATGTCGAACTTGTCGCCCTTGTATTTCTTGTAAACTTCCTGCAGATAAGGAGTCTCTTCCTTGCAGGGGCCGCACCAGGATGCCCAGAAGTCTACAAGGATGTATTTGCCCTTGCCCACATAGTCGGAAAGGCTGACCGTGGAAATTTCCGGGTGCTCCGGATCCTGGACAACGGTAAAATCGACAAACTTCTTTCCTTCCCCGGTGGCCAGCTGAGTCTGGCAGGAGCTGATCATGGCAGCTACCCGGGTATCGGACTTGAGCTCGTAAGTAAGGCCATTGAGCACTTCCATCAGCTCTTCGGGATCTTCGATCTGCAAGGAGCTGACACCGATAAGGGCAAGGACATTATCCGAATTCTCCTTGATGAGTTTCTTCAGATAGTCATTGTATTCTTCCAGGGTCTCTTCCGTAAGTTCTTCCTGCCCGTCTTCGTCCAGGGCCGCCATTTTTGACTGGTAGTCGGCCATGAACGCGTCCTGCCATTCAAGGAAGCTGTTCATGCGGGACTGGATTCCTTTCTTGTCGGAAGAGGTGACTTTCTTCTCAAAGAAATCCACATTGAGCGTGGATCCGTCAGAAATGAACTGAAGAGGCTGTCCTTCTGCGACAACATACGACAAGCCGGTTCTGTCTACGGGGACATCGATCTTGAATTTTCCATCGACGACGGCGATTACGGTGTCCAGCTGGTAACCGACCACCACTTCCACGGATGCGGGAGCCTCGGTTGCTTCAAAGGAGCCTGTCACGGTGGTCTTGTCGGATTTTCCGGTGCAGGCGGCCATCACGGCGGCCATGGCCACCATCATTAAAAAGTTCCGTTTCATATCCTGTTGTTTTTCTATGAATTACTGAATTGCAAAAGTACTAAAAAGTATCTGCTAAAAAAAGAGGGCGACCTTAATA
>JAFUWW010000050.1 GCA_017471085.1 Bacteroidales bacterium
CTAGCGTTCATCCTGAGCCAGGATCAAACTCTTCATTGTATATTCTTTATTATTCTTAGCTTGTTCCTGACAGCTGTTTCTTATAGAAACTGACGCTCGTTTAAAGTTGATATCTGTTACAATATCTCGGTACTTGCTTGTACTTTTAGTCTTTCAATATTGTCAAAGAGCCGTAAAAAATCCCGTTCGTTTCAAACGGGACTGCAAAGGTACATCTTTTTTTTGAATCGGCAAATTTTTTTGAAGAAATTTTTATAGATTCTTCACTTCGTCCAGCATGACGAAAAGAATGACAAAATTTGTAACTTTGTGCCCATGGAAAAGAAAGTGTCCCTTTGGCAGATTTTTGCCGTTTTCGCCAAAATCGGTGCGTTCACCATCGGCGGCGGGTATGCCATGATCCCCATCATTCAGGCGGAGATGTCGCGCCGGGGCTGGATTCCGGAAGACGACCTCCCGGACATCGTAGCCCTGTCCCAGAGCGCCCCGGGAGTGATGGCGGTGAACATTTCCATCTTTGCCGGCTATAAGATGCGCGGCATAAAAGGCAGCATTGCGGCCACCCTGGGCAGCATCATGCCCTCGTTCCTGATCATCCTCGCCATCGCCATGTTCTTCACCGCCTTCAAGGACAACCCCTGGGTGGAAAGGGCCTTCAAGGGCATCCGCCCGGTGGTCATCTCCCTCATTGCCGTGCCGATGGTGAACATGGCCAAGAAATCCTGCAAAAAATGGTGGGCCTGGCTCCTGGCAGCCGGTTCCCTGGCGCTGGTGGCCATCCTCAACGTTTCTCCCATCTATATTATATTGTGCGTGCTGGTGCTGGGATTCAGCTTCACCTGGTACCGGATGAAAAAAGATTCTTCGCTGCGCTCAGAATAGCATGACAACCCTCTGGCTCATACTGCAACTGGCATGGACATTCTTCGTGATCGGCGCGTTCACCATCGGCGGCGGCTATGCCATGCTTTCGCTCATCCAGAACCAGGTGGTGGTGGAACATCCGTGGATTTCGGAAGGAACCTTCACGGACATCGTGGCGGTGTCGCAGATGACCCCCGGCCCCATCGGCATCAACAGCGCCACTTATGTGGGCTACGATGTGCTCTTCAACGCCACCGGGAGCCACCTGCTGGGCGTGCTGGGATCGGCCACGGCCACTTTTTCCCTTATGCTGCCCTCCTTCATCATCATGCTCCTGATCGTGCGGTTCTACGTGAAATTCCGCACCAGCCGGCTTTACGCGGGCACCATGGACTGGCTCAAGCCTTCGGTGGTCGGCCTCATCGGAGCCGCCGCCGTGATTTTGATCATAAAAACCACCTGGGCCGACGGAATACCGTCCTTCCAGGTGGTTCAGGAAAACTTTCCGGACTGGAAAAGCTGGTGCCTGCTGGCAGGGGCCTTCGCCGCCTCCTACTGGGGCAAGGTGAATCCCATCTACGTGATTCTTGCAGGCGCCCTGCTGGGAATCTTCCTGTACTAGCTACCAGTTGAACTTGTTGGTTTCCAGGTACGATTCCAGTTCGGAAGCGGAACGGGCAGGCTTGCGGTCCAAACCCACCTTCCCGCGGATGTCCAGGGAATAGTTCACCCCTTTCTGGTCCAGGATCTCAAAAGTATGGTCCAGGGAGACGTTGAAGCGGTCAAAGTCCTTCTCCTGGCACCACTGGATCTCGCTCAAGGCGCAAAGGCGCGGGAGCAGCATGTATTCCAGATGGGCCGGCAGGGCGATGTACTCGGTCCAGAGATTCGCCTGGACACCCAGGATGTGGGAAGCGACATCGGCCGGAACTCCCTTCAGCGGCTCATAGCTGTAAACCTTCTCCAGCGGAACGTATCCGCCGATGGAAAGCGGTTCCTTGTCTCGCTCCTGTCCCTGGTAATAGTCGAAATACATATAGCTGGTTGGGGTCATGATGGCATCGAAGCCCTTGGAGGCCGCCTCGATGCCGCCCTCCACGCCCCTCCAGGACATCACCGTGGCGCCGGAAGTCAGGTTCCCCTGCAGAATTTCGTCCCAGCCGATAATCTTGCGGCCATGCTGGTTCAGGTACTTCTGAATCCGGTTGGTAACATAGTTCTGCAGTTCGTGCTTGGCCTTGGGGCCGCGGGAAATGCCTAGCGAACGCATGCGGGCGGCGCACTTGGGACACACATCCCACGGGTCCGGGCGGCCGGGCTCCATATCTCCGTCAAAGCACTCGTCCCCTCCGATATGGATATACTTCGACGGGAAGATGTCCATCACCTCCGCCAGTACGTTCTCCAGAAAGGTAAACACCTCTTCGTTGCCGGCGCAGAGGATATCCTTGGCCACGCCCCATTTGCCCAGCACCTGGTAAGGGCCGCCGGTGCAGCCCAGTTCCGGATAAGCCGCCAGCGCCGCCACCATGTGCCCGGGAAGGTCGATCTCGGGAATGACAGTGATGCCCTTGGCGGCGGCATAGGCCACCACCTCGCGCAACTGGTCCTGGGTGTAGAAGCCGCCGTAGCGGATGCCGTCGCTGCTGCTGAAGTCCTTGCCCACCATGGTGCCGGACCGCCAGCCGCCCACTTCGGTGAGCCGGGGGTAACGCTTGATTTCGATGCGCCAGCCCTGGTCGTCGGTCAGGTGCCAGTGCAGGCGGTTGAGTTTGTAGGTGGCCATCACGTCGATGTACCGTTTCACTTCGTCTATCGACCAGAAATGGCGGCAGGGATCCATGTGCATGCCCCGGTAGCCGAAACGGGGCTTGTCCTTGATGGTCACGAAAGGCAGCACCCAGTCGGCCTTGGCCTTCCTGCCTCCGTAAATCTGCGCGGGAAGCATCTGTTTCAGCGTCTCGCAGGCGTACACGAAGCCGTTCAGGGCCGATGCGAACACCGCCGCACCTCTCTTGTCGATCCGGATCAGATATTCCTCCGCTTCCAGCGAAGGGTCCAGGGTGAAACTGAAGCCGCCGTCGCCGTCGTGCAGGCCTTTTCCGGTGGCCGTTTCCACGGCTTGCACGAAGTCGTTCACGGCCGATTTGGAAGCATCGTCCAGGGCGGGATCCACCACCAGCGCGGTGCCCTTTACGGAGAAAACGCCTTTGCCCATGGCCACTTCATTGGGCATGGGAATCACCTGGAAAGGCTGCGGAGTGCTCTTGGAACAGGAAACGAGGGCCAGGGCCGCCAATGCATAGAGGAGATATCTTTTCATAAGGGGATTAATTAGATGCCGCAGGAACAGGCCGCTTGCGCAGGAAATACCAGCAAACCGCCGCATACGCCAGGATAAGAAGGGTGTTGAGGCCGATGAGCCTCCAGCGCACCCCTTCCCCGCCGATATGGCCGGAAAGCCACCAGATGACGGCATAGACCGCCCCCAAAAGGAGGAAAATGCCGCCGATGCGCTTCCAGCTGTAAGGGATGGGATAGTACTTGGAACCCAGCCAGGCGCTGAGGATGAACATGGTGAGATAACTGGCCAGATGCCCGAAGGCCGATGCCCAATAGGAGAACCGGGGCATGAACACCACGTTCACCACGGCCGTGACCACAAGGCCCGCCAGCGTTATCCAGATGGCCATGTTGGTGCGTCCGGACAATTTGTACCACATGGACACGTTGAAGAGCATGCCCAGCAGCATGTAACTGAGCAGCATGATGGGAACAACACCTATGCCCACCCGGAAATCACGCCCGAGCAGGAGCGAGATAATGTCGATATAGCCGATCACACCCAGGAACACCAGCCCGCAGAAAGCCGTAAAGTATTCCATCACAATGGCATACAGCTCCTTGGACCCCTTGTCCCTGGCCCGCTGGAAGAAGAAAGGCTCGGCCGCATAGCGGAACATCTGGATGAACAGGTTCATGATCACCGCCAGCTTCACGGCCGCCTGATAGACGCCCAGGGAGGCCAGCCAGGCTTCGGAGGAAGTGTCGAAGAAGCGGAACAGCACCCGGTCCAGGAAATCGTTGGCCACGCCCGGAAGGGAGGCCACCATGAGCGGCAGCGAATAGGCCAGCATCCGCCGGACCACGGAACGGTCCCAGACAAGCCGGAGCTTG
Source organism: Bacteroidales bacterium (assembly GCA_017471085.1). Next base: position 4,042 of record JAFUWW010000050.1, read on the forward strand.
ATGATGTCGGGAATGAACAGCACCAGGCACAGGACGCAGCTCACGAAGATGGCGAAGATGGGATAGGTGAAATCCGGCTTGGCGGGGTAGACGAAGAACAGCACCAGGTTGGCGCCGGTCTCGGTGAGGATTTTAATGGTCTTGAAAACGGCGAACTTCACGGCCTTGTGCTCCTGCCTCAGCTTGGCGAACAGGATGGCCGTGATGCTGTCGCAGAACAGGATGGCGGCCACATAGATGATGAGCGACCGGTACCCTGCATATCCCAGGGCGGCCGAGACAGGGTCCGAAAAGGCCACCATGCAGGCCAGGAAGGCCAGATTGAGGCCGAAGACCGCCAGGAGGGCGCCGCTGTACACCTTGCGGGGATCCTCCCCTTCCTTGTTGGCAAATCGGAAGCAGCCGGTTTCCAGGCCCAGCACCAGCACCACCTGCAGGATGGCTATGTAGGCCATGAACTCCGTCACCACGCCGTACTGCACCTGGGTGAGCATCCGGGTATAGATGGGGACGAACAGGAAGTTCAGCACGCGGGCCAGAATGGAACTGAAGCCATAGATGGCGGTTTCTCCCGCCAATTGTTTCAACGGATTTGCCATAGTAAATGCAAAATTAGTTATTTTTGCAGAAAAGTTACTTATAGACATGAAGAAGTTTGTTTACATCGCCCTGGCGCTGGCCGTGACAGCCGGCTGCAAAGGACGCTCCGGCTCGGAAGCCGCACCTTCAGCGGGTCCCGCAGCGGAAGCCGAACCCGCCATCACCGACAGCACCCTGGCCGCGAAGGCCGTCCAGGCGCTCCCGGAAGAGCCTGTTTTTGACATTGTCACCAGCATGGGCACCATCAAGGTCCGCCTGTACAAGGATACGCCCCGCCACCGGGACAACTTCGAGAAGCTCGCCATCGGCGGTTTCTACGACAACCTGCTGTTCCACCGCACCATAGACGGGTTCATGATCCAGGGCGGAGACCCGCTTTCCCGGGATACCCTGAACATCGACTCCTGGGGCAGCGGCGGGCCCGGCTACAACCTTCCGGCCGAGATGGTCACCGAAACCGGCGCTCCCCTGCACCGCCACAAGAGAGGCGCCCTGGCCGCCGCCCGCAGGGGCGACCTGGCCAACCCCTTCAAGGAATCCTCCGGCTCCCAGTTCTACCTGGTTCAGAATCCGGACGCCTGTGTGCATCTGGACGGGGAGTATTCCGTCTTCGGAGAGACGGTGGCCGGATTCAATGTCATCGACCGCATCGCCTCCACGCCGAAAGACCGATACGACCGTCCCCTTACCCCGGTCGTAATCTATTACATCCGCCCGGACAAAGAAATGAACACAATTTCCGAAAAAACCGATGCCGAAGAATAACTTTGGCACAGAATTCGCAATAAAAATTGACGAATAGTTTTTTCATAGGTTAAGTTTTAGGTTAGAATTGCGAACGGTCCTTGCTGGGAAGCACGGACCGTTCATTTATTTGGTTTTGCTGCGGATAATTGCTATCTTCGTGCGTTTTCCACGGACTCGAAGCAAGTTCCTGGAAAACGCAGGTTTAATTTGTAGTGTATGGTACTCAAAACTGAAAAAAAGGAAGTGCCGGTCCTTCTGCTGACCGGTTATCTCGGGAGCGGCAAAACCACCCTCCTCAACAGGATCCTCTCCAACCGCAAAGGCATCAAGTTCGCTGTCATCGTCAATGACATCGGCGAAGTGAATATCGACGCAGACCTCATCGAGAAAGGCGGCATCGTGGGCCAGACCGACGATTCGCTGGTGGCCCTGCAGAACGGCTGCATCTGCTGCACCCTCAAGATGGACCTTGTGGCCCAGCTGGCCGACCTCACCGCCTCCAACAAGTTCGACTATATCGTGATCGAGGCCAGCGGCATCTGCGAGCCGGCCCCCATCGCCCAGACCATCAGCACCATCCCCGCACTGGGTCCGCAGTACATCCAGGGGAACCTCCCGTACGTCGACTGCATCGCCACTGTGGTGGACGCCCTCCGCATGAAGGATGAATTCGCCGGCGGCGCCGCCCTGGAAAAGGAAGACATCGGCGAGGACGACCTGGAACGCCTGGTCATCGAGCAGATCGAATTCTGCAACATCGTACTGCTGAACAAGGCCGCCGAGATCACTCCCGATGAACTGGGTACGCTGAAGGGCATCGTCAAGAGCATCAATCCCGGCGCCAAGGTGCTGGAGTGCAATTACGGTGACGTGGACCTGGACGAACTCATCTACACCGGCATGTTCCGGTTCGACGAGGTGGCCACCTCCGCCGCCTGGATCGCCGCCATCGAAGGTGAGGAGGACGAGGACGGAGAGGCCGAAGGCGAAGCCCTCGAATACGGCATCGACACGTATGTGTACACCCGCCGCCCGGCCCTGGACCTGAACAAGTTCGACTACATGGTAGCCACGAAATGGCCCTCCAACATCATCCGCGCCAAGGGACTCTGCTATTTCTCGGACGATATCGACAAGTGCTGCCTGTTCGAGCAGGCGGGCCGCCAGAAGGCTGTCCGCGACGCAGGCCTCTGGTTCGCCACCATGGAGCCCGACGAGCTGCAGGAGATGATGGAGCGCGACCGCAAGCTCCGGGAGGACTGGGATCCCCAGTACGGAGACCGTATGCAGAAGATTGTGTTCATCGGCCAGCATCTGGACAAGCCGGCGCTGGAAAAGCTGATGGACAGCTGCCTGGCAGAATAAACCACCACCTAAACAAAACGTGACTTTACGAGCCATGAACAACAGGACGCTGAAGTTTTGGGGCATCTTGACCGGAGTTTTCCTCCTGCTCCAACTCCCTGTCCAAGGACAAGTGAGCACCTATCAGGAATTCTCCGGAGGCCTTTCCACCCTTTACAGAGGAAGGACCCAGAACAAGTACCCTTTCCGCTACAACGGCACCCCGTTTCTGGAGACCCGCACCTTCTCCACCGGAAGCGTGTTCTATAACGGCAAACAATACGACAAGGTCCTGCTGAATCTGGACGCCTATGTGATGGAACTGGTCGTACGCCCGGAATCCGGAAGCACCGGATCGGGCGTCATGCTGGACCGCAGCCAGGTGGCCTGGTTCACCATGGGAGAACGGAGATTCGTCAACCTGCAGTACCTGGGCTACACCGAAGCCCCCGAAGGGTTCTTCGAGATCGTCCGTGACGGAAAGAATCCCATCCTGAAGTTCACCCGCAAAGCCTTCCGCGCCGAAACGGAAGCCGTCTCCCTCCAGGCGAGGGAGGAACTGGACGACAACTACAGCCCGGACGTCATCAACAATTTCCGCGTGGTGGAAACATCCTACTCGCTGGAGAACGGGAAACTGAAAAAACTGAGCAGAAGCGCCCTCAGGCGCAGACTCAGGGAACCCGCCCGGGCCGACGAGAGCCCCCTGGCGGACGCCAGCACCTGGCATCCCTCCTCTCCCGGGACGGACGGGCACGTGCAGGAAAGCCGATTCAAAGGCGGCCTGGGCCTCCCGGACGGTTACTTCGAGCAGGAGCACGAAGACACCACCACGGTCACCTACGCCGACAACGCCCTCACCGCCACCTACCGCAACAAAGTCTATGTCATCGGCCAGGACGGGAAGGCCCGGGCCGGACGCGCATCCATCAGCGGCACCGTCTTCGAGGCCGAGAGCGGACAGCCCCTCCCCGGAGCGGTGATCTTCGACGAGAACACCTCCACCTATGCCCGCTCCAATGCCCGCGGACAGTATAAGATTACCCTCCCCGCCGGAGAGAATGTCCTCAATTTCAACGCAGAAGGCAAGGAAGACCTGGCGTTGAGGATCGTCCTCCAGGCCGATGGCGACCTGGACGTGGTGATGACCGAGAAAGTGACGCTGCTGAAAGGGGCGGTGGTATCGGCCGAGAGCATGCGCCAGCACCGCAGCACCGCCATGGGCGTGGAATCCGTGAGCATGACCACCATCAACAAGATTCCGTCGGCCTTCGGCGAGGGCGACATCATCAAGGCCGTGCTCACCCTGCCCGGCGTCAAGAGCGTGGGAGAGGCTTCCGGCGGCTTCAACGTCCGGGGCGGTTCGGCCGACCAGAACCTGATTCTGTACAACGACAACACCATCTACAATCCCAGCCACCTGTTCGGCATCTTCTCCGCCTTCAATCCGGACATCACGGACAATGTGGAGCTGTACAAGAGTTCCATCCCTGCCGAGTACGGCGGACGCATCTCCTCCGTATTGAGCGTCACCACCAAGGAAGGCGACAGGAACCGGATCAGGGGCTCCCTGGGCATCGGCCTGCTTACCAGCCGGGCCCATATCGAAGGACCAATCGGCCGCAAGACCACCTTCGTGGCAGGCGCCCGCACCACCTATTCGGACTGGCTGCTGAAACTCCTTCCCAAAAACAGCGCCTACACCGGCGGCGGCGCCAACTTCACCGATGCCAACATCGGGCTCACCCACCGGTTCAACGAGCATAACTCCCTGCAGCTGTTCGGCTACTACGCCACCGACAATTTCTCCTTCAGCGGAGACACCACCTTCCGCTATTCCAACATCAACGCTTCCCTGGCCTACCGGTACAAGGGGGACGACGGAAGGTCGCTGAAAATCAGCGCCGGATACGACCAATACGGCAACCTGATCGGCGCCAGCAGCTGGGAAGGAGCCGCCTTCAACCTGCAGACTTACATCCGCCAGGCCTTCCTCAAGATAGCCCGCGTCCGCCCCGCCGGCAACCACACCATCTCCTACGGGGCCGATGTGATCGACTATTTCCTGGATCCCGGCATCATGACCCCCAGGGGGGAGGCATCGGCCGTCACCCCCGTGACCCTGGACCGCGACACGGGATTGGAGCCCGCCCTGTATCTGTCAGACAACTGGGCCGTCACGGAAAAGTTCTCCGTGGACGGAGGCATCCGGCTTTCCTCGTTCCTGGCCCAGAACCCTTCCAAATTCTACATCGGCCCGGAATTCCGCCTGTCCACCAAGTTTTCTCCCACCGACAACCTCTCGTTCAAGGCCGGATTCAATACCATGCGGCAGCATATCCACCTCATCTCCAATACGGCCTCGGTGTCGCCCATGGACACCTGGCGGCTGAGCAGCGCCCGCATCGCCCCCACCACCGGCTGGCAGGCGGCTGCAGGCGCCTACTGGACCCTGCTGGGATCGGGAATCGACCTGTCGCTGGAAGGCTACTACAAGCGCAGCCGGAACGGACTGGACTATAAGAACGGCGCCACGCTGGTCATGAATCCCCAGCTGGAAGACGACCTGGTTCCGGTTTTCGGACGCGCCTACGGCGTCGAATTAATGGTGAAGAAACCCACCGGCAAACTCACCGGCTGGTTCTCTTACAGCTATTCCCGCAGCCAGCTCCGCGAGATGCAGGACCGCGGCAACGAGACCATCAATCACGGGGAGTGGTACAACGCCCCCTACGACAAGCCGCACGAGTTCAAACTGGTCGGCAACTACGCCTTCACCCATCGTCTGAGCCTGTCGGTCAATCTGGATTACTCCACCGGACGGCCGCTGACCGTTCCCGTCGGCCAATACTTCTATGGGAACGCCTCCCATCTGGCCTATTCCGAACGCAACAGCCATCGCATCCCGGATTACTTCCGGCTGGATGCCGCCATCAACATCGACCCGGGACATTACCTGAAGGCTTTCGCCCACATGTCCATCACCCTGGGCGTTTATAATGTCACCGGACGGAAAAACCCGTATTCCGTCTTCTTCCGGTCCACCTCCAACGGTGAATACAGGGGCTACATGCTCTCCGTATTCGCCACGCAGGTCCCTTATATCAACATCAATATCCTGTTCTGATGAAAAAGTGGTTATCCTATATCCTGATGGCAGGATGCCTGGCCTCCTGCATCTACCCTTACGACATAGACCTGGAAGAAACGGATGAAGGGGAGAAAGTCCTGGTCGTGGACGGAGAGATCGTGCTGGGCGGAACGAGCACCGTCCGGCTCGGGTACATGAACCCGCTTTCCAAGTCCCATCCCCAGTTCGACCTGCCGGACGGGAAAGTCTGGATAGAAGACAATACGGGCGAGCGCTTCGACTGCGTCGGCGCACAGTCCGGTAATTACTTTACCATTCCTACAGAGAACTACTCCTACGACCGGACCTACCGCGCCGTGATCGAGGTGGACGGGAACACCTACACCTCCGACTGGCAGAAGCCGGTACCGGCCCCCGAATTCGAGAATATCTATTTTGAGGCCGATGACGACTTCGTGACCGCCTATGTAGACCTGGACACCAGCGGCGACGCAGGGACCGGCTACTTGAGTTTCTCCTATGAAGAAACCTGGCGGTTCCATGCCGATTTCAACGATGATTTCATCGTGAACACGGAGACCTGGGCTGTTTCCACCCGCTTCATGAGCATCACCGACTGGTGCTGGCGCAGCTACCGCACTACCCGGCGCATCTTGCTGGACTATACCAACCTGCAGGGCCGGAAAGTGAAAAAATACCCCGTCATTTCCTTCAGCCGGTACAACAACCGCAACCACAAGCGCTATTCAGCCAATATAATGGTCAGCTCCCTGTCGAAGGAGAACTACCTCTACAACAAACAGAGCGCCGACCAGCTGCACTCCGGCGGCGACCTGTTTTCCCCGGACCCCGGCGCCCTGCAGGGCAACCTGATCTGCGAGACCGACCCTTCACGGATGGTATTGGGCCTGGTGGTCATCTGTGAGGTCAAATCCCGACGGGTCTACCTGGACAGCCGGTATCTCAAACACAGGAATCCCAACACATCAGACCTCGTGCCTATTGGAGTAGAGGAGTATCCTTTCTATTATTATCAACTCAATTACCGTCCCGTCACCTATCTGATCGTGGACGACCAGCCGGTGCTCCACTGGGGACCGCTGCGCTGCATCGACTGCGTCGCGGACGGCGGCACCAAGGAAAGACCGGATTTTTGGGAGGACTAAAGTCTATGAGAAAGTATTTCATCCTTCTGACGTTTTTGCTCTCCAGCCTGTGCGTACGGGCACAGGAGCGGATTTTCGTGATTACCGACCGCAGCACCTACATCGCCGGAGACCTGGTATACTGCTCGCTGTTCGCCATGGACAATGAGGGGCGGCCGTCAGGGTTCAGCGCCATCTCCTACCTGGAACTCATTTCGGCCGACGGAACGGTGGCGGAGGTGAAAGTGGGCCTTTTCGAAGGGCGCGGGGCCGGAAGTTTCCGCATTCCCACATCGGCCCCCACCGGGAATTATTCGCTGGTCGCCTATACGGCGCAGAGCCAGGCGGCACCCGGATCCGCTCGTACCCTGGCGGTCTTCAACACGACTTCCACCGCCCGGGTGAAGGGCGGCGTCACCCTTGTCCCGGAAAGCCAGTTCACCGGGTTTGACGAGCCGGAGATGCCCTCGCAGGGCGGCCTCTCGCTCTCTCTTCCCGCCAGGATCCGGCAGGAGCGGGAAGCCACCCTGGTCATCGGCGCCCTGGACCAGGACGCCTCCCTGGCCGTCACGGTCTATCACGACGATGCCCTGGCCCCCCGGGACGGGAAAACCCTCTCCGGTTTCCTCCACGGCGCACCGGCAAAGCCCGGAACCCGCTCCGGCGAGTATGAAGGAGAGATTGTCTATGCCTCTGTGGAGGGCCTGGCCACGGATCCCGACGGACAGGTGACCGCCTTCCTCTCATCGGCCGGATCCCCTTCCCACGTCTATGTGGGCAGGACTCAGGGAGAAGGTCAGCTGCAGTTCTTCACGGGCAACATCTACGGCGACCGCGAACTGGTGTGCGAGGTGCAGTCGGACGACCGGCAGCCGCGCCATATCAACCTGCTGTCGCCCTTCGTGCATCCGGAAACCGATTCCCTGCCCTCCCTTCTGCTCAGCAGCGCACAGAGGAACCGGCTCATCGCCCGGAAATCGGCCCTGTCGGCCGAAGCTCTCCTGCAGCTGGATACCCTGGTCCGCTTCATGCCCAAGCGGGAGGACCTTCTTCTGGAGGGCCAGCCTGTCATCCGGTACCACCTGGACGATTACAACCGCTTCCCTTCCGTCCGTGAGATCATCGTCGAGTTTGTCCGCGAGCTCCAGTACTCCAGGAGAAACGGCCGCTGGCAGGTCCGCCTGAACACCTCCGACGCCACCAATTCCCGCCGTTATGTCCAGGACAACATCCTGGTGATGATGGACGGGGTGGTGCTTTCCGACCACGGCATGCTGGAAGGATTCGATGCCATGCTGCTGGACGATATCGACATTTATCCCCAGCCCTTCGTCCTGGGCGGCGTGCCCTTCAACGGCCTCGTAAACTTCATTTCCAAGAAGAACTATGTCACGGCCCTCCAATTCCCCGAAAACGTGCGCGTCGTGGATTTTAAGGGCGTTTCCTACCCCGTCGCCTACACCGGCGGCGTTCCGTCCGGCACCGCCCGCGATGTCCGGGAAGTGCTCTACTGGCACCCGGTCCTGCAGACAAAAGCCGGAGCCCAGGAAAGGCTCCGGCTCAAGATGCCGTCATATGCGGGGAAATTCCGCGTCGTAGCCGAAGGCCTGAAGGCCGACGGAACCCCGGTAAGGGCGGAATACTCCTTCGAAACGGAAGATTAGAAACTGTATCCGAGACCCACGCCCAGCGTCCCGCCGAGGGTGGCCGATGCCAGGAGGTAGTTCACATCCAGGTGGAAGCCGGCCAGCTGGAAGCCAAGGCCCAGCGAAGCGTAGGAAGGAAGGGCCAGTTTCCCGGTACCCAGATGATAACCTGCCCGGACAAAGACCATGTCCAGGATGGCATACTGGGCGCCGAGGGCGGCCATGAACCCTGACATGAATACATAATCGGCCTCCAGGGCTGCCGTAAAACCGGCGATGGTGTAAGCAGCTCCGGCCTTCACCAATGTGGGAAGCGGATAACTGCTGTCGGTCCCGAACTTGATGCCGGGGCCGATGTTGTTCACCGCCAGGCCTGCCTGCAGGTTGTCTTTCGCGTATTTGGCCGACAGGTTGAACGCTACCGAAGAGGCCTTGACGTCCTCGCCCAAAGAAGAGCTGAGAAACTTGGCGGCCACGCCGGCAGACAGATTCGGGGTCAGCTGATAGGCGGCGCCGGCACTGATTCCCAGGTCCATCGGACGGAAAGTACCGCCCGCCTGCCCGTTGGCAAGGGCTGTCTCATAGGCGGGAGCCATCAGGTCTTTCACGGAAACGGCCACCGTCAGCTTGGGAATCACCCGGTAAGAAGCGGAGAAATTCAGCAGATGGAAGCCCGACATCTTGGGCATCCAGCGGCTGTACCCGGCCGCGACGGAGAGCTTTTCGTCCCCCAGGGCGGCATCGGCCAGATTGTTGTCCAGCGGAGAACTGCTGTGCAGGGCCACGCCGGCACCGGCCATTCCCGCCAGGGCGGCATCGTCCGGAATAAGCACGAATCCCATGGACTGGGCGCCTGCCGTCAGGGTGACGAGCAGGGCGGCAAAGAGTATAATCAGTCTTTTCATTGCTTTACGATGGTCTTTTTCATAGTTTCATCACTCTTTTCCAGCACCAGCGTATATACTCCGGCGGGAAGGCTGCTGAGGTCGATCTGGACAGCGTCCAGCGGCGAAACCACATTCAGAGGGCCTTCATAGGCCACCGCCCCGAGCGAGCTGATCACTTTCACCTGGGCCGATGCACTCTCGGCAAGACGGATGTTCAGGATGTCCTTGAAAGGATTGGGGAACACGTCCCAGGCCTCGTCTCCGTTGCGGACCAGCACCCGGAACGACTGGGATACAGCCTGTCCGCGGGAGTCTTTGGCCGTGACCGTGACGGTGGTAAGGCCGAAAGAGTTGGCATTGACGGTAAGGTTCCCGTTCTCGACGGCGCATTTGACGATGATGCTGGTCGATTCCGTCTCCACCGTATAGGCGAGCACATCGCCGTCCGGTTCATCGAAATAGTCCGAGAGCAGGAATGAAGCCTTGTCGGACGTGCCGTTGAGAAGCAGGTCCTGGAAAGAACCCTTCACGCGGGGAGGATTGTCGGAGAGCACCTCGAAACGGAAGTCCTGGGAGACGGTCACGAACGAGTCGGTGAGCGAGAGCGTTCCGGCGAAGGAAGTGCCGGGAGCCACCTTGAGGGCATTCAGGCTCAAGGTAAGCACGTCCCCTTCCAGCGTACCGGAGAGGGCGTTGAACTCCGTATAACTGTATTCCAGCTGCTGTCCTTCGTCGGGATCCGTCAGGCGGAACCGGAGGGTGCCGGTCTCGAACGGACGTACTTTCAGCGAAGTACCGTCCAGCGGAGTGATGGTGGGTGCCGTATTGTGCGCAGTCCTTACCACTACTTCATCGGAGAGGGCCGATGCCAGTCCGGTGAGGCTCTCCGAGGCAATCCGGAAATGATAATCACTGTCGAAATCCAAGTTGTAGAGGGCGTAGGACATGCTTTCTCCGGCAGTACGGCCATAAGTGAGGATCTCCACTTCCGTGACATCATCGCCGGGGGCGGTGAAGGCATGTTTGGCATAGTAGAGCCTGAACTTGTAGGGCGTGCGTCCCTCGCTGTCACCCGGGACCGTCCAGGTGAGCGTAATGGCGTTGGCAGCGGCGGTCCCGTTCAGCTCCTTCACCGGCATGGGGGCCTGGTCTTCCTCGGCAGTAAGGGCTGCATAGGCATCTACCAGTCCGGCGCCCAGCTTGCTGGCATAGGAACCGTTTTCTTCCAGGGCCTTGGGGTTGGCCGTGCTCTGCAGCAGATGGATCAGCTTGTCACGGGAGAATCCCTTCCGGCCTACACCATAGTGGGAGACCACCAGGGCAGCCACACCGGTCACATGCGGACATGCCATGGAAGAGCCCTGCATGTTTCCATACTGGTTTCCGGGCAAGGTGGACAGGATATACGTGTTCCTGTTGGCATCGCCGCCGGGGGCGCTGATATCCACCCAGTCACCATAACTGGTAAAGTAAGAGCGGACATAATTGGCGCTCAGGGCCGCCACGGCGAATACATTTTCGTCCATGGCCGGATGCTCGATCTCACGTCCGTCGTTGCCGGCGGCGAAGATGGCCAGGCCGCCCGCCATCGGGCCGGTCTGCTCTCCGGTTTCCACATCGATGCCGGCGTAACTGTTGAAATAGTCGATGGCCTGGGAAAGGGCTGTGGAAGTGGGCTGCTCGTTGTTGACATTGCCCCAGCTGTTGTTGGCCAGTACGGCTCCGTTATCGGCCGCATACACGAAGGCCTGGGCCACAAAAGAACCATGATTGTTGCTGTCCATCATCTGCAGGGGCATGATGCGGATACCGGAGCGCTCGGAACCGTTTCCGCCGGCAACACCGGCGACGCCGAGTCCATTGTTGCTCACGGCACCGATCGTGCCGGCCACATGGGTTCCGTGGTCATTGGGTTCGATTTTCCCTACCGAGGTCTTTCCGTCATACGTGACGAAACTGTATCCGTTGATGTCATCGATATAACCGTTGTTGTCGTCGTCCACGCCGGGAGTGCCGTTGAGTTCGGCTTCGTTCACCCAGATGTTTCCGGCCAGGTCTTCATGGGTATAATCCACGCCGCTGTCGATCACGGCCACGATTACCTCCGGTTTCCCGGTCTCGATGGTCCAGGCGTCGAAAGCCCTCACGTCACAGCCGGCATTGGCCTGTTCACGCTCTCCGGTGTTGTTGAGCCCCCACAGACGGGGAAGCATGGGATCGTTGAAGGGCGGCTCTTCCGCCATGGGTTTTACCAGGGGAACAGCCTCCACGATTTCCACTCCGGGGATGTTGTTCAGGGCCAGGGCCGATTTGGTCTGCGGCCCCGCTTCCCCGAAAGTGAGGGTATACCAGCGGTGCAGACCGGCCGCCCTGTGCCGGGGCTCGAACTTGCCGGCATAGGGGAAGGTCCGGGTCACGGTGCAGGGCCCGAAGGCCGACAGATCGATGGCCGGGACTTCCTCTCCGGCGAACTCTTCCGCCACCTGGATCATCACCTGGCCGGAAGGGACGGACAGGCCGTCCTGCTGAAGCGGGGCGGGTTCGTCCTTCTGGGCGGCGGTACAGGCGCAGGCAAGCGCTCCGGCGAGAAGCCATACAGGTACTAGTCTCTTTGTCATTATCATTTGGTTTTAAATAGAATAAAGAAGGCCGCAGAGGTTAAGTCTGCGACCTTCCTTATCAAAGCATTCTGTTACTCGAAGTTGGCCTGATACCAATCATACAGATCCTGGGAAGCACCCGGGAGTGCGACGAAGAGGGTATAACCGTAGTTGACACCCCAGCCGCCGACACCATCCACGTACCATACCGGTACAAAAGCAAAGTACTTGTCAACATAGATGCTGGCGGAATCGTACTGGGCATAGTTGGAACTGAACTCGCTCGGGAAATAGGCCTTCACATAGTTGCCCGCAGAATACAGGTAAGGAGTGCGGTATGTGTCGAACTTGGCCTTTCCGTCGTCCAGTTTCTGGATGAGGATATAGTCGGGACCGGAACCGTCACCTTCTTCGGATTCGGCATAAGGATCCATCACGCGGTAAATCTCGAAGCCTTCGGCCTGATAGATGTCCACATCGACCAGGATGCCTTCCCAGAACAGATCCAGGAACTGGCCCTTGCCAATGTTGGTCCAGGTGAAAGCCTTGGCGAAGGTGCAGGAGAGGGAAGCATTGGAGTACTGCTTCTCGGCATCGTCCACTCCCAGGGCGATGGAGCCCTTGAAAGTCTGGCCTACTGCCATCTTGGAGAGATCCAGCGTAAGTTTGGTCTGATACTCACCGGCGCCGAAGCTCACGGACGAAGGGACGACGATGGTCTCAGGGAGGGAAGAACTGACGCTTACCGTCTGGGCGGCGTCTGCATTGGCGCGGGCGACGACGATGTCGTAGCTGGTCTGGGTGGCGGGAATCTCCTGGTCTACCGCGACGGTGGTCAGGAAGGTTACGCCGGTGCCGGTAACCGTACTGGGATCGAACTTGGTGGTAACCGCATCAACATTGCAGGAAACTGCAAGGACGGCAGCGGCAGCCACGGCGAATATACTGTTGAGAATCTTTTTCATATTCTTCTTAGTCTAGAGTTGATTATTCTTCCGAACTGGGGTTAGGGGCGAGAGCGGGGTCGTCACCTTCCAGATTGCTGCTGGGATAGCTGCCGATCGGGTTCTGGAGAATGAGCGGGTTGGCGTTGTACTCCTTGGCAGGGATGGTCATCACCCAGTCGAAGGATTCAGGATCGTCGGTGTGGAGGTTGTTCAGGAGGGCGCTGACCGGGTGACCCATGTCAGAGGTTCTCTTGAAGCCCTGACGCAGACGCTTGATATCGTAGACGCGGCCGAATTCACCCCAGAGTTCGATACGGCGCTGGATAAGGATTTCTTCCAGGAGGGAGCCGGTGAGGTCGGTGGTGAGGGCACCCAGGGCGGTGCCGGTGAGTCCGGAGCAGTCGTAACCGGGAACACGGGTGGCCATAAGGGCGTTCAGGGCCTGCTTTGCTTCGGGCTCGTTGCCCAGACGGCATGCCGTTTCGGCAATGATCAGCTGCATTTCAGGAGCGCGCATGAAGATATGGTCGGCACCGGTCTGAGGGTTGGAGGCATCCTTGAACAGGAACTCGTACTGCTGGTAGCCCTTGGTGGCGTTGTCGGCCAGGAGCTCATAGCTCCACCAGGACTGACGGGCGTCGTCGGCAGCCATTCTGTCGTGCAGCCAGGCAGACAGGCACTTGCGGGCGCGGGCACCGTAACCGCCGAAGGCGATATCCATGTGGGCCAGGAACTGAGGGTTGGTAGTACCCTGGTCGGTGATGATTTCAGCACCCCACAGGACGCTCTTGTCGAAAGCGTCATTGTAGTGATAGTTCTTGTCGAAGGCGAAGTCGCCGCCGCCGACAGCAACCACGGCAGCGTCGTGGGCGGTCTGGTAATCACCCATGTACAGGGCGATACGGGCCTTGATGCCGTTGGCTACATACTTGTCGATGTGGGAGACATGCTTCTGGGGGGTGTCGCCGATCAGTTCGATACCCTTGTTGATGTCGCTCATGGCCTGGGCGAAGACCTCGCGGTTGGTGGCGCGGGCCTTTCCCTGGGTACCGGCTACGGTAGGCTCAGTGTAGATAGGAATGCAAAGGCGGTCCTCATGGCCGATGTAGCTGCGGGCATAGAGCATGCCGGCATAGGCATAGGCCCAGCCGCGGAATGCATAGGCATTGCCCACCACATAGTCGATTTCGGTGGGAGAACCTTCCATCTGCTCGGCGGCATCGATGATGTAGTTCATGTTGGAGATGAGCGTGTAATAGTAGTTCCACGCATCATAGGGACGCCAGGTGGTACTGTTGACAGCATCCTTCACGTCATAGAGGTAGTCGTACCAGAACCAGCCGTTACCGGCAGCGGCCATCACCATGTCCTCGCCCATCAGGTCGGCCATCAGGTTATAGGACTGGGGACCGAAGCACTGGTGGTAGTTGCCGGTAGTGGTCTGACCCCACTGCCAGAAGAAACGGATGGCGCCATTGAGAGCCATCAGGCCACCGTCGGAATCCTCGAATACGGTATCACCGGATACGGCGTCCGTCGGGTTGGTATTGAGCAGCTCAGGATTGCAGGCCGTGGTAGAGAACACAACGGCGAGCGAAGCCATCAAAGCGTAGATAGTCTTTTTCATATTCTTGTATCTCCTTTTTTATTAGAAGTTGAGATCGACACCGAAGGAAATGGTACGGGTAGGAGTGTAACCATAACCGGTACCACCGGAGATGCTGTACTGAGGGTTAAGACCGTTCAGCTTGCTGAACATGGCGATATTGTCGGCCAGGGCGAACACACGGAAGGACTTGATGCCAACCTTCTGCGTCCACTTGGTAGGCAGGGTGTAACCCAGCTGGAGGGACTTGATGGCGAAGTAAGAGGCATCTACCAGCCAGCGGTCGGCGGAGAGGTTGCCGGAGTTCGTCATCAGGACAGGGACGTCGGTGATGTCGCCGGGCTTCTGCCAACGACGGAGAGCGTGAGTGCTCCAGGTGTCACCTGAATAGGTAACCTCCATGGTGCCGCCATACACGGAATCATAGGTAACACCGCCGATGGAGAAGGTGGTGAGGAAGCTGAAGTCCACGGGGCCGAACTGGAAGTCAGAGCCGAAGGAACCCTGGAAGACAGGTTCGCGGCTGCCCATGTAGTACTTGCTGTTGTTGGCCTTGGTCTTGTCGCTGGTCACATACTCCTGACCGGTCATGTAGGTCTTGAGGGCTTCGTTCCACCAGATTTCCTTGCCGTCGACCTCGAGGGGCTTGCCTTCCTTCTGGAGATCCTTCACGGTATCCTCGCTCACGGAGTCATAGGCCCAGTAGAGGAGCTGGCCGTTGGCGGGATTCACACCTGCGGTCTTGGGAACATAGTAAGTGTAGATAGGCATGCCCACCTTGATAACCTGGGAGCCGGAAGTGATGGTGTCGTCGCTGGTAAGGGCGAGCACCTTGTTGCGGTTCATGTAGCCCATGAGGGTGGAGCTGGCGCGGACATTGCTCTTGTTGAGCCAGTTCACGCGGATGGTGCCTTCAAAACCCTGGTTGCGCATGGAGCCCACGTTGGCGTTGTAACCGTTGAAACCGGTAGAAGTAGCCATCGGGAAGCTCAGGAGCATGTCGCTGGTGAGGGAGTTGTAGTATTCAGCCGTAATGTTGAGGACCTGGTTGAAGAAGGTGCCTTCCAGACCCACGTTCCAGGTGCCCTTCTTTTCCCAGGACACATCCGGGTTGGCCAGGGAAGAAACGATGGCGCCGGGGTTGTTGGCGTTGGCATAGGTGAGGTCGTAGAAGGACTGCCAGGCATAGTAGCTGGACAGGCCGTCGTTACCCAGTTCACCGTAGCTGAGACGGAGGCTCAGGTTGTCAATCCAGCTTGCATCCTTGATGAAGCCTTCCTGAGAGAGACGCCAGCTGCCGCCCAGGGACCAGAACTGACCCCAGCGGTGATCCTTATGGAAACGGGAGGAACCATCCGTACGCCAGGTAGCTTCCAGATAGTATTTGTCGGCGAAGTCTGCAGCCAGACGGCCGAAGTAGGATTCCATGCGGTAGTCCTCGGAGTAGGAGTTGTTGCCGGTCACGTTGGTGGCAGGAGCCAGTTCCATGATGCCGGGATAGACACCGGTGCGTTCTGCATACAGATACTTGTAATTGTAGTTGTAGAACTCATGACCGGCCTGGGCCAGCAGGTGGAACTTGTCGAAGGTGCGCTCATACTTGAGGATCTGGTTCCAGGTGTAGGAGAAGGTGCGGGTGGAGTACTTGTCCACTTCACCGTTCACGGAAGAACCGTCACCGTGCAGAGGGTTGTAATAAGAGGTGATGTAACGGCCGGAGATATCGGCACCGAAGTTGGTGGAGAGGGTGAGGCCGCGGAAGATGCCCAGGGACGGATCGTCGCCGCCGAGGATACCGTAAGCACGGATGCTGCTGTTGTCACGCAGGGTCTCGTACATGTTGTCGTACAGGTCACCGACCACATTGAAACGGGTGGCCTTGGGACGGCCGTACTCGATACCGTAGTCGTACTGTTTGTTGCCGAGGTCGTCCAGAAGGTCCTTACCGTTGGCATCCTTCATATACACAGGGTAGATGGGAGCCATGAACTGGGCGGTATACCAGGCATTGCCGGTCTGGGTGCTGGAATACTGCGAGCTGTTCTGGTTGGTGTAGGCGTAGCTGGCGCTGGCGCCCAGGGACAGCCAGTTGTTGACGGTATGGTCTACGTTGGCACGGATGGAGTAACGCTTGAAGGCCGTGGTGATGAGGACACCCTTATCGTCCAGATAGCCGAAGGAGAAAGCGTACTTGGTCTTGCGGTCACCACCGCTGACACCCAGCTGATATTCCTGACGGATGGCCTGCTTGTTGGTGAGCACGTCCAGCCAGTTCTCATTCCAGGCGGAGACTGCGTCGGAGCGGACGAGACCGGTTTCCGGATCCACTACCTGGTCCCAGGTGTAGTTTTTGTAAGGATTGTACATTTCACCGCCCAGGGCGCCGGACATGCCAGCAGAAGCGAGAGCCTTGGCAACGTCCTCGGAATAACCACCGTTGATCATGTAGTTGTTCTTGAGGGCTTCCCAGGAGAGGGCGACGAACTCGTTCTGATTCACCATGTCATAATCCTTGATGGAACGGGACTGCCAGCCCACGGTCGCCTTGAAATTGACGACGCTGCGGCCTTCGGAGCCACGCTTGGTGGTGATCATGATAACACCGTTGGCGGCGCGGGAGCCGTACAGGGCAGCTGCGGAGGCATCCTTGAGAACCGTCATGGACTCGATATCATTCGGGTTGATAGAGGAGAGGGTTCCGGCAAACGGAATACCGTCCACTACATAGAGCGGGCTGGAGGATGCGTTGATGGAACCGGTACCACGGATCTGGATGGAAGCGCCTTCACCCGGCTGTCCGGAACCGGACGTGGTGGTGATACCTGCTACCATACCTTCCAGAGCCTTGGAAACGTTGGAAACCGAACGCTGGGTAAGCTTTTCAGCCTTTACAGTGGCCGCCGAACCGGTAAAGGACGATTTCTTGGCGGTACCGTACGCAACGACGATGGTTTCTTCCAGGGATTCTGCGTCGGAATCCAGATTCACGTTGATGACACCGCGGCCGTCTACATTTTCCACCACGGTCACATAACCGATGGCCGAGAACTCGAGCGTAGCGTTGGCCGGAGCGTTGATGGTGAATGCTCCCTCTGCATCAGAGGCAGTACCTGTAAGGGTGCCACGGATGATAACGGAGGCGTAAGGAATGCCTTCTCCCGTTGCCGTATCCGTGATCTTTCCCGTCACACGCATGAGGTTCTGCGCAGAAAGGGATACTGCCAGAAGCACGAAAATGGTGCTAAGGAACAGTTTCGCTTTTTTCATAAGCTAACAGAATTTAATTAAACATAAATATTGATACAAAATCTAATACATGTATACAATACACTACAAAAGGTCCGTTTATTAAGACGGTAATTGTCTGCAAAGTTTGGAAAACAAATTGAAAATTGCAAACGTCCCCAAACCCGCCTCAAATTTTAGTTGTAAACAAATTTTAGGTTTTCAAATCTTTTTTCAAATAGTCTTTTTGCAAATATAATTAAAAAAAATCATCATTATGCAAAAAATAATTAAGATTTGAAATAATAAAAAAATTGTTTAATACCCTCATTTTTTTTCATAATCACTCCTGACACAGGCGCTTTTTAAATATCTATATAAGGTATTGCGATGTATTTTCAATTCTGCGGCCGCTTCGGCAACCGTCATTCCCTCTTTAATTTTTTTTATTATTTCTGCATAATTCTCATCGAACTGTCGCTTTTTGGCCGATGATCCCGGCGGCCGCCCCAGCCGTACACCGGCCTTGCGGCGTGCGGCCAGCGCTTCGCGCGTACGCTGCGAGATAAGAGTCCTTTCGATTTCGGCAGCCAGTGAAAAAGCAAAGGCTATGATCTTGGCATTCAGATTGTCCGAGAGCTGGAAATTGTCTTTGATGGAATAAAGGCCGATGCCTTTCTGCGAACATGTGTTCAGGATGGCCATCACCATCATCATGTTCCTTCCCAGGCGAGACAGTTCCGTGCAGACCAGGAAATCCCCTTTGCGCATTTTCTTCAATGTCTTTCCAAGGGTCCGCCTGTCAAGCTGCCGGGTACCGGATATTTTCTCCTCCACCCATCGGCCTATCTCAGTTCCGGTCCTTTCGCTCCAGCGCTGGATTTCGTACCGCTGACTTTCGTAAGACTGTTCCGCCGTACTCACACGGATATAGGCAATAACCATAGCAACCTCCTGTTTTTCAAATTATAAGTCAGGCCCGCCCGTTGTCTTGCACCAGAAAACGGACCTTTTATAGTGTAAACTAAAATACTTTTTTATCAATATTTATGTTTAATTAATTCTAAGTGCTTATGAAAAAAATTCGTGTTTTTTTCACAGCCATGGTATTGCTGACTCTGTCCTTTGCCGCTGCAGCACAAAACATGAACGTGCGCGGTACGGTGAAAGATGCTGCCGGTGAAGCTATCGTGGGTGCCAACGTGGTACTGCAAGGTAGCCGCACCGTCTATACCATGACAGACCTTAACGGCGCATTCTCCCTGAATGTCCCCGCCAACGGTGTCCTTGATGTGAATTGCATGGGCTATCTGGCGCAGTCTGTTCCCGTGAGCGGACGCACATCCATCGACATTGTTCTTCAGGACGACAACCAGCTTCTGGACGAAACCATCGTAGTGGCTTTCGGTACATCCACCCGTGAAGCTTTTACCGGCTCTGCAGCCGTGGTCAATGAGGAAAAACTTGCCAAGAGCCAGGTCGTTTCGGTGACCAACGCCCTCGCCGGTGCTGTGGCCGGCGTACAGCTCACCTCCTCCAACGGCGCCCCCGGCAGTACTGGAACCCTCCGCGTGCGCGGATACAGTTCCATCAACGCCGGCCTGAGCCCGCTCATCATCGTAGACGGCGCTCCGTACGAAGGTGACCTTTCCAACCTGAACTCCAACGACATCGCATCCATGACCGTTCTCAAGGATGCCGCTTCCAACGCCCTGTACGGCGCCCGCGGCGCCAACGGTGTCATCATGATCACAACCAAGCGCGCCAAGGCCGGTGAAGCCACCGTCACCTTCGACGCCAAAGTGGGTGTAAATACCAAGGCTCTGCAGAATTACGATGTGATTACAGATCCTCGGATGTACTATGAGACCCATTACAAAGCCCTCGCGAATTATTACGAGCTGCAGGGGCTGTCCGCCGGTCAGGCTTGGGTCCGTGCCAACCAGAATATCGGCGGCGAACAGGGCAACGGCGGTCTGGGTTACATCGTTTATACCGTTCCTGACGGAGAATTCCTGATCGGCAGCAACGGAAAACTGAACCCGAACGCTACGCTGGGCCGCACCGTAGGAGACTACTACATGACTCCGGATGACTGGGCGGCAGAAGGCTATCGCAAAGGTCTCCGGCAGGAATACAACCTGTCTGCAAGCGGCTCCACCGACCGTTCCTCCTTCTATACATCCCTTGCCTACTTGAATGAAGAAGGTATCACCCGGGCTTCCGACCTGGAGCGTTTCACCGGCCGTCTGCGTGCAGATTACCAGGTGAAAGAATGGCTCAAACTGACCGCCAACGTCTCTTACACAAGATTCAACGGAAACTCCCTGAGCAACAATGGTTCCAGCGGATCTACCGGCAACATCTGGGCTTTCACCTCGCAAATCGCCCCTATTTATCCGCTGTGGGTCAGAAACGCTGACGGCAGCATCTACTATGATGCCAACAACATCGCCGTAATGGACTATGGCAACGGGGAACTTGCCCGTGGCGGTTTCCCGGGATATGCCCGTCCGTTCCTCTCCGATGCCAACGCCCTTCAGCAGGTCCGCCTCAACACCAACAATTACGAGGGAAATGCCTCTACCGGCAATTTCGCGGCAGACTTCACCATCATTCCGGGACTCACCTTTACTGCCAACGGAACTTACAATCTGGACGAAACCCGTTCCACTTATGTATACAACCCGTACTATGGCCAGTTCCGCAGTACCGGCGGTACCGTTGAGAAGTACCACACCCGCATGTTCAATTACAACTTGCAGCAGATTCTCCGCTATAACCACACCTTCGGCGCCGAGCATCATTTGACGCTCACCCTTGGTCACGAATACACCAACAACCGTAATTTCTCTCTCGGTGCAAGCAAGAGCAAGATGTTCAGCCAGGCAAACAAGGAACTCAACGGTGCCATTCAGGACGGTCAGAGTTCCAGTTCCTATATTACTGAATACAATAATGAAGGTTTCTTCTTCAATGGACAGTACGACTACGCAACCAAATACTTCCTCAGCGCCTCCTTCCGCCGGGATGCCTCTTCCCGTTTTGCTCCGGCCTACCGGTGGGGTAATTTCTGGTCAGTAGGCGGCGCCTGGATCATAAGCAAAGAGCCCTGGTTCAATGTCGCGGCCATCGATGAACTCAAACTCAAGGCCTCTTTCGGCTCCCAGGGCAATGACAACATCGGTAATTTCCGCTACACTGACACCTTCGATATTTCCAATTCCTCCGGATCCATCGGCACCTCTTTCCGCGCCAAAGGTACGGAAGACATCACCTGGGAAACCAACTCGAACTTCAACGCCGGTGTGGAATTCAGTTTCCTGAACCGTATTTCCGGTGGATTCGAATATTTCTACCGCAAGACCACCGACATGCTGTTCTCTTTCAGCGTAGCTCCTTCCCTTGGCTATTCCAACTACTGGGACAACGTGGGTGACCTTTACAACAGCGGTGAAGAACTGGAACTGAACTTCAATATCATCAACAAAAAGAATGTCAAATGGGATCTCAACTTCAACATGACCCATCTGAACAACAAGATCACTAAACTTCACGAAGACAAGAAGACCAGTACTCTGTACGACCTTGACGGTAATGCTTACAAGGGCTACAACAACGACGGCGCCTTTGTCTCCGAGGGCCTTCCCCTGTACACTTTCCGAGAGAAGGAATTTGCAGGTATCGATCCGGAAACCGGCAAGTCCCTGTGGTACAAGAACACTTTTGCAGAGGATACTCCTGAAGGCGAAGATCCTCAATGGACGGGACGCGAAACCACGGACGACTGGTCCACTGCAGACTACTATGTCACTCACAAGACCGCCATTCCTGACCTCTACGGCGGTCTCGGCACCACTTTCTATGCCTATGGATTCGACTTCTCCATCAATACTTCCTTCCAGTTAGGCGGCTATCAGTACGACGGAACCTACGCCAGCTTCATGTCCACCCCGCTGTCCAGCAGCACGGGCCAGAACATGCATGTGGACGTGCTCAAGGCCTGGACTACCGACAATCCCAGCAAGGACATCCCCCGCTGGGTGTTCGGAGACACTTACAGCGCCGGCCGGTCTACCCGTTTCCTGACCAAGTCCAGTTATTTCAACATCGAGAACATTTCCATCGGCTATACTCTCCCTTCCAAGTGGACTTCCAAGATTGGAATTGATTCTCTCCGCATTTACGCCATCGCCCAGAATGTATGGTACTGGTCTGCCCGCAAGGGCTTCGACCCGCGCCAGGGTTCCGGCAACACCACCACCAATGCCACCAACTATTCTCCCATGCGGACCATCTCCGGTGGCGTGACCTTCAGATTCTAATATGATTGCCATTATGAAAAATATTACGAAGATTCTCGCTATCCTTGCAGTACCTGCACTGGCACTGACAAGCTGCATCAAGGAGGTTATGCCGATGACCAGCTATGCTACATCGGAACAGATTGCCGAATCTCCCAGCGCCATGGAAGCTTCAGTGAACGGCATCCCTGCCCAGATGGCCCAAGGCTATCTGGTATACGGAGAACAGGTCCACGAGACCGACATGGCCTTCCCGCAGTTCATGATTGCATTCACCGAACTGCTCGGTGACATGTACCCCCTGGGCTCCAACTCGGGTTACGACTGGTATCGTAACTATAATACTTTCAGCAGCAACAACGGAGATAACAGCTATTTCGCCTATCTTCCCTGGTTCACCTGCTATCAGTTCATCAAATCGGCCAACGATATCATCGGATCGGTCAATCTCGAAGACGAGAACACCACGGCTGCCGTAAAGGCTTTCGCCGGAATGGCATATGCGTGCCGCGCATTCGACTACTATCTGCTGACCATCATGTACGAGCCCAAGGCCAATATCTATACGGATTGCTCCAACGTCCTGGGCCTGACCGTTCCCCGCGTAGACGAGAATACCGACGCCGAAGTTGCCAAGAACAACCCTCGCATGACGCATGAGGAAGCGATTGCATTCATGCTTTCCGACCTTGACATCGCCGAGCAGTGCCTAACCGGGTATACCCCGTCTAGCAAGGAATATCCTTCCCTCGCCGTCGTATACGGCATCCGTGCGAAAGTTCACATGTGGGACGAGGATTATGCCAATGCCGCCAAATATGCCCGCATGGCTATTGACACCTTCGGAGGCACGCCTGTTACTGCCACTCAGTGGAATGACGTGAATTCCGGTTTCAACACTGTAAACCAGGCCTGGATGTGGAATGTCCACTACAGCGCCGAAAACATGGGCAACCTCTGCAATTTCATCGGCTGGATGTCCGGAGAGGCCGACTGGGGCTATTCTTCGCTCACCCGTCCCAGCATCGACAAGTCGCTCTATGACAAGATTGCCAACAACGACTTCCGCAAGTACAGCTTCCTGGATCCTGCCAAGTACGACTTCTACAACTACCAGACCTGCCGTGACGAGGCCTACATCGAGGAGGCGCCCGCTCACCTGTCCCTGAAGTTCCGTCCCCTGGGCGGCGACTGGGAGACCTACTCTATTGGTGGCGCCGTGGATGTTCCGGTCATGCGTGTAGAGGAGATGTACCTTCTGGAGGCAGAGGCCGTGGGCATGTCCCAGGGGGTGGCCGCCGGAGCAGCCCTGCTGAACAGCTTCATGCAGAACTACCGCCAGAGCGACTACAACTTCACCGCCTCCAGCGAGCGAGCCCTTCAGTTGGAAGTTCTCACTCAGGAGCGTATCGAATTCTTGGGTGAAGGCTGGGGCTTCCCCAACGCCAAACGTATCCAGCCCGGCATCATGCAGAACTATGAAGGCACCAATGCCCCTGCCGACATCTTCAAGATCAACTGCGCCGGCATGAAGCCGAACTGGAATTTTGTGATTCCCATCTCCGAGATTCAGGCCAATAAAGCCCTTGAAGGCAATAACAACCCGAATCCTACCGGAGCTGTAACCGGTCCCAGCCCGCTGGGCCAGTATGCCGACCCTAAGTAATGTTGACTAGTAAATGAGACAAATTATGAATAATAAAGCTTTCAAATATCTGGCTATTGCAGGTGCCATGGTATTCGGCTTGGTCGCTTGCGAAAAGAAGGCCCCCGAATACGAGCCCGCTCCTGCTGCAGGTACCGCCGAGGTGTTCTTTGCCCCGACCCTGCCTGCAAGCTACAATCTTAAGGGGAATGACGGCAAGCTCACGATTGAAGTCAACCGTATACAAACGGCAAGCGGCCTTACCGTCGGCCTCAACTCCGATGCCCCCTCCCTGTTCAGCGTTCCCGGCAGTGTAACTTTTGACGCCGGATCCAAAACTGCGAAAGTAGATATCACTTTTGACCCAACCGCTTTGGAAGAGGAAGTGAACTATGCTTTCAAACTGACCCTTACAGAAGAAACCACCCCGTACGCAAGTGCAGAGTATTCTTTTACCGCATCCATCCCCGCCGCCTGGCTGGTATTCGGTACCGGCACCTTCTATGAGTGCCCGGACTGGTGGAATGAAGTGGAAACCAAGACTCTGTACTATCAGATTCTTGCGGATGGAACATACATGATGAAGATTCCGGAGTGCTTCGGCCACGACACCATCGCCGGAGGTAATCCCTATAATGTACAGGATTATATATTCTACTGGGATCCCGAAACCAACTTCTGCCGCGTTCCTGCCCAGTACATGGGTTATGACAGTTCCTCGTACGGACAGTACTGGCATAGCGATGTTGCATCATTCTACGAACTGTACCGTGGACCCCGTGCCGACGGAGTAGATTGGGGTGACTATATGCGCGCGAACGGGTATTACATGCCTTACTACGACGGGAACGGAGGATTCTACCTGTCCGACCAGTATTACTATGGTCCCGAACCGTATAGCTCCCATTGGGGTTATGGCAATTGGGACCTGACGCCCGACTGCTTCATCGTAGATGGTTTTGTACGGACAGTCGACTACAACGGAGACAAGTATGTCGGCGCATCCAGCGCACTCTATGAAGGTACGATGGAGTCCATGTTGTTCGCTTCCACCGATGAACCTGCCAGGTTCGAGCAGAGTTTGCGTTATGACGCTTCCTATCAGGACGACGCCTATGACGAAGAGGGCAACTTTGATGCGGAAGAGAATGCCGACCTTACCACAACTTATTATCTTCCGAATTATTTCGCTGAAGGTCAATGCCTAGCCTTTACTGCACCGGTACCCGAGCTTCTGAAAGACGGTTCTGAAATCACCGACGTAGAGAATTATCAGGCCACCGGCACCCAGTTCATGGGCCACAATCTTTATGTGAACGTGAAGAAGGGTTCTGTCTCCTTCGAGGAAGACAGCGAATTCCCGGTCTTCGACATCATCCTTACCGTTTATTCTATGGTTGAGGAAGATGAGACGCTGGTAGCAGACATGAGTTTCGGCACCGCTGAAGAGAAGTTCTATGCCCTTGAATATGGAAAGGATAATTATACTCTCGATGACATCAGCGGCGCCAATCTGTCCTCCTATTTGGGAACCTGGAACATGTTCTCCACCGATTTCAGCGATGGCAGCGTATATGGCTACGAAACCACTGTCGAATATGCTGGACAAGACGAAGATGATGGCACCTATTACGTGAAGATCTCCAACCTTTCCGGTATTGACGGTTCCCTCGGACTTGTCGATGAACTTTATGCCGAGTGGGATACCGACTATGGACTGCTATGGTTATATGGCCAGAATTTCGAGAACCCGATTACCTATAATGAGAAGGAGTATACTATCGGAATGTTTCCTTGGGATCCGGACACTGACTCGAGATATGGTCAGGGTAACTGTCTGCTTGGAGGCCTTACAGAAGACGGTGTTCTTGCCTTTGTCAACAGGTACAATGGCGTGAACCTCTCCGGCCTGTGCTACTACAGTGACGGACTGGGGGGCTGGCTGGCCAAGGTGTACAACATCTATGGAATCCCTGCAGATGGCACATCCATAGGAACAGGCATGTCCAAGTTCAGCAAAGCCCGCCTGCAGAGTGAACCCGTCGGGAATTATGTAATGATGCCCGAAACGAAGCTTTCCGGAAACTTCCATGGAAATAAATCCGTCAAGAAGACTGCTTCCGTATCCGCACAGAGCCGAGTCATCAACCCGGCGAACCTGAAAAAAGCGGAAAAGAACCTGAATCCGGAAATGGTTCCTGCGCCTCTCAAGTAAACCACTTAGCATTGTCATCTTAAGAGCCCTGCTGCCCTGCAGTGGGGCTCTTTTGAATCCAACAAACAAACATGAAGAAAAGTACATTCCTTTTTCACTTCATTCCCGTCGCCGCCTTGGTTCTTTCCTGTGCCAAAGAGCCTGAAACTACCGTGCAAGAAACTCCTGTAGCCAAGCAGGAATTTGTCTCTCAAGAAGATAAGCAACTGATTCCCGGTATAGTGGTGGTTCAGGTAAGTGAAACGCTGGCAGAAGAACTGGACGTCGCCACTCAAGGGTCGCCCACAAAATCTGCCGGATTCAACCAACTGGCCGAATCCATGAACATCTGTTCCGTGGAGCACGTGTTTCCGGAAGGGGGCCGGTTCGAAAAGCGGCATCGAGAAGCCGGCCTACATCGCTGGTTCCGTATCCATTATGACGAAACCCTGCCTGCCACCAAAACATCTGTCTGCCTTGAATCCCTTGCGGATTTGGAGGGGGTACTCACCGTCGAGCGCCCCCGGAAGAAGACGAGGATGTCTTTTGACTATTTTAACGACCCGTATTCGTACTATCAGTGGTATCTCTATAACGATACTTCCTGGGGAAACGGGTTCAAAAACGGTGCGGACATCCATGTGGTACCTGTATGGGAGTCCTATACAACTGGAAGTCCCAATGTAATTGTCGCTGTATTGGATGGCGGCGTAGACCTTTCTCATGAGGACTTGTCTCCCATTGTGTTGCCCGTGGGCCCCGAAGGCAGCCGTAATTTTGCCATTACCCAGCAGTATGGAGAATATGATATCAATCCCGATAACCACGGAACCCACGTGGCTGGAATTATCGCGGCAGTCAATAATAACAAGACTGGCATCAGTAGCATAGCCGGAGGAAAAGACGGGACCGGTGGCGTGAGGATTATGTCCTGTTCGCTTTCCTCCGGGCAGAGCGAACATCTGGACGGCAATGACGCTGAAGCCTTTGTCTGGGCTGCCGATCATGGTGCTGTTATAGCCAACAACAGTTGGGGATTCTCTTATGATACGGAAGACGATGCAAAAAGAGGTCAGGAGATTTTTGAGCAGGGCTCTTCTTCCCTGAAAACCGCCATCGACTACTTCATCGATTACGCCGGCCTGGATGAAAACGGAAACCAGGAAGGTCCCATGAAAGGTGGCGTAGTACTGTTCTCGGCAGGCAATGAGGCCTACCAATACGGCGCACCCGCCTCATACAACCGGGTGATTGCCGTAGGTGCCACACAGCCGGACAATGCCATCAGCAGTTATTCCCAGTATGGCACCTGGATAGATTTATGGGCCCCCGGTGGTGGGGCCTCCGGGAAAAGTGAACAGATGATCCTTAGCTCCATCACGGATAACCATTACGGCTGGATGTCCGGGACTTCGCAGGCATGTCCCAACGCCACTGGAGTGGCCGCCCTGCTGGTCTCTTATTTCGGTGGGCCAGGATTCACCAACGAAGAACTAAAAGAGCGCCTGGTTTGGGGTGCCAAATTCGGAGATATCAATCTCAAGGGGAAGACTACCCGTGGCGGGAAACTTGATGCCTTGGGCTCCTTTACCTATGGCGGGCGTACTCCGGTATCCTTTACTACCGGATATTCCGGAAGTCTTACCTTTCACTCCCATGAGAAAGCCCAGATTTCCTATGCCGTATCCGGTAATGAGGATGAGGCCTTGGCCATGGAGACCTATACATCGACCCCTATCATTGAGGTAAAAGCGAGCAGCACAGAGGTTGTCTTCACTATTGACGCAATGAAAGGCAATGCCGGAAAATACTATGCCGGTATAACAGTAGGAAAAGGAACACAATTTCAGAACCAATTGCAACTGGAGATTAGCATCCTGCCTAATAGCGCTCCTGAGGCAGTTTCCAGTTTCAAGGACCAGGTAATGGATGCCGAACATAGTGAAACCGCGACCTTCTCCCTGTCGGACTATTTCCGGGATGCAGATGGTGAAGACCTGATTTACAAAACCGAGGTGGGCACCGGCAGCATTGCTTCTGCCACAGTCTCTGCCGGCGTTTTGTCGATTAAAGCACTGACTTACGGCCAGACGGGTATAACCGTAACAGCCACTGACGCCCGGGGTGAGAGCGCCAAATTGAGCTTCTTACTGCTGACGCGTGACTTGTCCCGCGACGTGGATCTGTATCCCAACCCGGTTAATGATTATTTGACAGTCCGGCCTTCGTCAGATGGAACCGTAAGCCTTGCATTCTATAACCAGATCGGGGCCAAAACCCTGGAAACGGAAGTGTCTTCCAAACTGTTCATTCCCGAGAAACTGGATGTGAGTACCCTCCCTGCCGGTGTGTATACGGTGATTATCCAATTCGAGGGCAGAGAAAGCCGTTCAACCATTGTGAAGCTTTAATACGAGACATCATGAGCAAAAAAATAGTCCTGTTCGTTGCCGCTTGGGCTGTATCCGTGGTTGCCGCTGCCCAATCGGTTTCCTTTCTCAATATCCCTTCGGACGCTCGTTCCGCGGCTATGGCCCATGCTGATATATCCCTGCAAGCCGGGGCTTTTGCGGTCGACAATAATATCGCGTCTGCGGCTTTCGACTACCAAACAGCCGCCGTGGGCGTCAACTATTTCTCCTGGGCCCCTTCAGGAAGCGGGATGGGTATAATCAATGCGGGGGGCTACTATCGGTTGGGAAAGCTTGCTATTGGCTTGAGCGGCCGCATCTGCAACGAGAAACCCTATGACGTTATCAGCAGTGTATCCAAAGTAATAAGTACCTACCAGCCGCGTGAAATTGCTTTGGGTGCCGGATTCTCCTATCGGATTATCGCTCCCCTTTCCGTCGGCGTTACACTCCGCTATGTCTCCTCCAACCTGGCAGAACAGGCACAAGGGTCAGCCTTTGCGGCCGATATCAACGCCATGTTTGTAAGCGGAGGCCTTAGTGTTGCCCTCGGGGTAACCAACTTGGGCACTCAGATCAGCTACGGCGGCACCAACAAGTATTCCCTGCCTGCTATGGCCAGGGCTGGTGCGTCTTATCAGATTGCGGGCCTTACAGCCAGCGCAGAGATTGATTATATGTTCAGCGGAGCCTTAATGGCTGGGCTGGGAGTTGAATACTGTATTGCCGATATCGCCTTTGTCCGGGGGGGATTCCACTATGGAGACCCTTCAAAAGCGATTCCCTCCTACGCGTCCCTAGGCGCCGGATTCAAGTGGGCCGGCTTCCATGTGGACTTGTGTTTCCTCATGGCATCCGCCACGCTGGTCAATACCTTGAGCCTGGGTCTGGGATACATCTTCTGATTCCGGCCGTTTGCTTTTCAGCGGCAGAATCCGTATCTTTGAAGGGCCTGAAAAGGCCCTTTTTTGTCATGAAAGAACACTTCCTATCATTTGCCGCTGCCATTTTGCTGGCAGTTCCCGCCTTTTCCCAGGGGTCGGACGCGCTGCCTTTCACCCGGGTGGACCGGAATCCGGTGACATCGGCCTTTGCAGGGGGCGGTGCGGCGCATAACGGGACGGCGGCGTATTCGGCCTTCTCAGGGGCTGCCATGCTTCCCTTCTACATCGGGTCGATGGATGCGGGACTCTCGTTCCAGCGATGGGCGCCGGGGCTCGCCCCTTCGTCCAATTTCAGTATCGGCGCAGCCTGGAAGTTCCTGCCCAAAATGGGCGTTTCCCTGGGATACACCCTGGAAAACGAAGCCCCCTATGAGGTGTTTCCGGCGCCCGGGGAGCCCTCCGGCACCTTCTACCCCAAAAATCACGTCGTCGCCTTCGGCGCGGGGTTTGGCCTCGGGGAGCGGTTCAGCATCGGCCTGAATGTACGTTATGCACGGGAAGTGGTGATGGTGAACCGGATTTACGGGGGCGTGGCGGCCGACCTTTTCGGGGCTTTCCAGCCTTTCCCGGCCCTCCGGATCACTGCCGGACTGGCCAACCTTGGAACGAACGTCACCTCCGGAAACCACAGCTCCAGTCAGCCGGCTTCGGTACTTGCCGCTGCAGACTGGTCCCCCGCCCTGGCACCGGACCATGTGCTCCACGTAATGGCCGATCTCAATGTCTATCTCGCTGGCGACTACTCCGCCACGGCGGCGCTGGAATACTCCTGGGCACAGATGCTCTTCGTGCGGGCCGGATACCGCCTGGCATCGGAGACCTGCGTCATTCCCAGCCACCTGGCACTGGGTCTGGGCGTCCGCTTCGCCGGTTTCCGGGCCGATCTCAGTTACCTCACAGCTTCCCCCGTCATCGGCAACACCTTGAACATCGGCCTGGGTTACAGCTTCTAAAAGAAAATTTTTGCAAACCCGGAAAAAGTTCTTATATTTGCAGTCCCGTTTTTTGGGAAGCTATTGGAGAGATGCTCGAGTGGCTTAAGAGGCACGCCTGGAAAGCGTGTATACTCCAAAAGGGTATCCCGAGTTCGAATCTCGGTCTCTCCGCAACAATCGGCCTTGCAGAATCTGCAGGGCCTTTTTGTTTGTTCTCGCTGCTCAGGTCCCAGTCCGGCTCTCAATGTAAAAACCCGGTTGTTTCGTTGTTCTCCCGCATAGCGGACGGTACAAGCATGAATGGCGTTACAATATGGTAAAAGCCGTGAAATGGAAGTGCTTTACTTTCTGCGCTTTACGCTAACATGCCTATCCATCTTGGCCTAGATACGATCTCGTATCTAAATCGAAATCAATTGGTTCCATTTTACGCACAAGCTGCCAGCTTGTAAAACATCAACGAATGGTGGCCTCTACCTTACTGAAGAGATAAGGCAGACATGCTCCGGCAGGGGCTTGACGGTCTCATTGCGACTGCGCCGTTGTATGTCAAGTATCTGCGGGCCACAAAACATACTTTTGCACAAGCTCCTAAAAAACACCGAACTGATATTTACAACTGATTATCTGTGTTGATCCAAACTGCCTATTTGCCTGTTCCGGTGTCACGCATGGCTAAAGCACGAAATGGAGCCTGGAAGGGCGAAAGTGTGCTTTAGGGCGGGTGTGCGGGTATGGCTAAAGCACGAAATGTGACCTGGAAGGGCGAAAGTGTGCTTTAGGCAGGTGGTGCAGGCATGGCTAAAGCACGAAATGCGGCCTGGAAGGGCGAAAGTGTGCTCTAGGCAGGTGGTGCAGATGTGGCTGAAGCACAAAATGGGGCCTGGAAGGGCGAAAGTGTGCTTTAGGCAGGTGGTGCAGGTATGGCTAAAGCACGAAATGGGGCCTGGAAGGGCGAAAGTGTGCTTTAGGGCGGGTGTGCAGGTATGACTAAAGCACGAAATGGGGC
>JAFUWW010000051.1 GCA_017471085.1 Bacteroidales bacterium
AGCGGCATGACGGAACTTGTTCGAGGACGTTACGGGCCGAAGGGCCGTAAAAGGACGAGTTGGACGTCAAGCGACCGCTGCGCCCCGTTTTGGGCCTCTGACCGAAGGACCATGCACTCCCCGCCGCTGCATCACCCGCCC
This sequence comes from Bacteroidales bacterium, assembly GCA_017471085.1. The sequence goes on from JAFUWW010000051.1 coordinate 142, forward strand.
TAAAGCACACTTTCGCCCTTCCAAGCCCCATTTCGTGCTTTAGTCATACCTGCACACCCGCCCTAAAGCACACTTTCGCCCTTCCAGGCCGCATTTCGTGCTTTAGTCATACCTGCACATCCGCTTTAAAGCACACTTTCGCCCTTCCAAGCCCCATTTCGTGCTTTAGTCATACCTGCATCACCCGCACTAAAGCACACTTTTGCCCTTCCAGGCCGCATTTCGTGCTTTAGTCATACCTGCACACCTGCTCTAAAGCACACTTTCGCTCTCCCAGACCCTATTTCGTGCTTTAGCCACAATTCGCGTGGCACTAGAACACGCAAATTGACAGCTTTAGCCGCATATCAGGACGAGGCAGCCCAAAAAGAAAACAGACAAACTGCCGATTTTGATAATTTGTCTGTTTTTTGCATCATTACCTCATTACCTGTTTTGACGGCGGCGGTGCCTTCTTCAAAAAAATATAAAAAAAGAGGATGTATTCTTTGGAAAAGTCTTAGAATACACCCTCTTTTTTGCTCCCCAGCTAGGACTTGAACCTAGGACCCCCTGATTAACAGTCAGGTGCTCTAACCAACTGAGCTACTGAGGAATTTTTCACTGTTTCCAGTGCCCGTGTTTTCCGTTCGGGATTGCAAAGGTACAACCTTTTTTGGATTCTCCAAAGGATTTCGGAAATTTTTTTCTAAATTTGTACGATTAACCTTGTAACAGCCCTTCTGCGATGGATATCGACCTGCTTGCTAAAATGGTGAAAGAAGTGATCTTGGATCATGATGCCGTCACTTTGCCCGGTGTGGGTAGTTTTGTGGCGGAGCTGGTGCCCGCTTCCTTTGCCGACAAAGGCTATACCATCCATCCGCCTTATCGCCGGCTTTATTTTTCACCCCGGCAGGGCAGTGATACGCTCCTGACAGACCTCTACGCCCGGTCCAACAACGTTTCGGACTCCGACGCAACGCGTATCCTGGTAGAGTTCCTCACGGAGATGAAAGAAGTGCTGAAGGTGCGTAAAACCATCGTTTTCCCTGGCCTGGGCCGTTTAAGGGCCACCCGCGAGAACCATTTCTTTTTTGTGGCCGATGAAGACCTGGACATCTATCCCGCCGGTTTCGGCCTTGCCCCTATTTCTCTCAAGACACACGAGGAAACGAAGGAAGAAGTGGAAGAAGCCGTCACCTCCCTGGCCGATATGCTCGCCACCCCTGCTCCGGCAGAGGAAGAACCGGCAGCTGCGGCTCCCGCCCCTATTATAGAGGTCCCGGCAAAGGAAGATGCCCCTGCTCCCGTAGAGGAGGGGGCGGCCTCTGAGGAACCTGTAGAGGAAGTTGCCCCTGCTCCTAATGTCGGCATGGAGGAACCCTTGGCGGAAGAGGAGCACATGGCAGGCATGGAGGAGCCCGGGGCGGTGGAAGGACCCGCATCTGTGGTGGCTGTGCCTGATTTGGAAGAAGGGCCTGCGCCCTTGGAGGAGATTCAAGAACAAACAGCCGCAGAAGAAGAACCGGAAGAGCTGGTGATTTTGGCCGATGACCAACCGGATCCGGCGCTGGCTCCAGCTGCGGAGGCAGTTGTGCCAGAAGAACCGGTCACAGTGGTGCAGGAAGTTCCTATTGCAACACTGAGCGCGGTTCCAATGGCGGAAATGCCGGAAGGATCGGCTGCCAATGGGCTCGAAGAGCTGAAGGCCAAGGAGAGCGCGGTTCCGGAGCGGAAAAAACCGGGTTTCTGGGCGGTGTGCCTGCGAGTTTTCGTAATACTTTTGATCATTGCCGTGGTCCTGCTCATCGCCTTGGCGGTGGTGGGCCGTGTGGCTCCTGAATGGCTGGATTCTTTCCTTTATTCGGCCGATGAACTTGAAATTCTCCACAATTAGCCGTATCTTCGCACCCGGAAAAGTAAGTGTATGATGAAACCGGTAAGAAGAGAAGGATATAAATTTTGCCAAAACCTGGAAGTCCCGTGCTACCAAACCGATGCGGCCATGGCCATGAAGCCGGCTGCGTTCATGGATGTAGCTCAGGAAATCGCCTACTGGGCGGCTCAGGAGCTGGGTTTTGGATACGATACCCTGCATATCCACCATATCGCCTGGGTTCTTTCCCGGATGCATATCCATTTCGAAAACATGCCTTCCTGGCGGGACAATGCCGTGCTCCGCACCTGGCACAAAGGGGCCGACGGGCTCTTCTACGTGCGCGATTTCGAACTGCTGGACGAGGCAGGCAACCGCACCGTCGCTGCCACCAGTTCCTGGGTGGTCATCGATGAACGTACCCGCCGGTTCGTCCGTCCGGAAGACCTGTCAGACCTTATGCAGATCGATTACGAGGTGGAAGATGCCATCGCGGAGCGCAGCCCGAAGGTGACGCTGCCCAAAGGACAGGAGCCGGAACCGGCAGGGGAACATACCGTAGTCTATTCGGATATCGACCTTATCGGTCATACCAACAATGCCCGTTATATGGTCTGGGCCATGGACTGCCTTCCCCTGGAGGTGGTGCAGGGCCGGCGGGTGAAAGACGCTTATATCAATTTCAACAAGGAAACCACTCCCGGTACCACAGTGCAGCTTTTCCGGCTGCAGGAGTCGGAAGACGTCTGGTTCGTAGAGGGAAGGGTGGAAGGAAAGCCCTGTTTCGTGGTTCGTTTAGAGTTTTAGCCTATGCATGATCTGTTCTTCGGAAATGGCGTCGCCCATTCCATCCTGCTGCTGGCTCTGGTCATCGGTACCGGCCTGTATCTGGGCCGTTTTAAAGTTAAAGGCATTTCCCTGGGATCTACCTGGATCCTGTTCATGGGAATCCTCATGGGCCATCTCGGCTTCGAGGTGCAGCCGGATATGCTGCACTTCGTGAAAGAATTCGGCCTCATCCTGTTCGTATTCTCCATCGGCCTTCAGGTGGGTCCCGGTTTCTTCCATTCGTTCAAGAGCGGCGGTGTGAAGATGAATCTGCTGGCTGCCATGAACATCCTTCTGGCTGTGGTGGTGACCTGGGCTATCTCGGCCATCAGCGGGGAAGACCTTAAAACCATGGTGGGCGTGATGTCAGGCGCCGTTACCAATACGCCGGGACTGGGCGCCGCCCAGCAGACCTTCGTGGATGTGGCATCGGCCAACGGCGGCAATGCACTGGCCGCCAGCGAAGCTTCGGCATCCCTGGCATCGGCCTATGCGGTGGCTTACCCGATGGGCGTAATCGGTGTCATCCTGGTGATCCTGCTGTTCAAGGGTGTCTTCAAAATCGACCATCAGAAGGAACTGGAGGCCATCAAGGCAGGGGAAAGCGACGAAGCCACGGCCAGGCGCATGCATGTGGCGGTGGAGAATCCGGCCATCTTCGGAAAAAAACTGGTCGATGTGCTGCAGGAGTTCGGCGGCGATTTTGTCGTCTCCCGTATCATGAAAAAGGAAAAAATCCTGTTTCCCTCCGGCGATACGATGCTGGAGGAAGGAGACAAACTGCTGATCGTGACCTCGCAGCAGGAGGTGGACCGCGTCCGGATTCTGTTCGGAGAGGAAGTGCCCATGCACCAGCAGGACTGGGTGGAAAAAGACCACCACATGGTCACCCGACGCATCGTGGTCACCAAATCCTCCCTTACCGGCAAGAAGCTGAGGGATCTTCATTTCCGCAGTGCTTACGGCGTGAGCGTCACGCGTGTAATCCGCTCCGGTGTGGAACTGGTGGCCAGTCCGGACCTGTATATCCAGGTGGGAGACGGCCTCCTGTGCGTGGGAACGGAAAAGAACATCGAACATCTGGCCGCCAAGGTGGGCAATTCCAACGATGCGCTTAACAAACCCAACCTGGTGCCCATTTTCCTGGGTATCGTGGTGGGGATCATTTTCGGGTCCATTCCCATCCGTTTCCCGGGCATTCCCCAGGCTATCAAACTGGGTCTGGCCGGCGGTCCGCTGATCATTGCCATCCTGCTGGGACACTTCGGTCCGAAATACAAGATTACCACTTATACGACGGCCAGTGCCAACCTGATGATCCGGGAAATCGGCATTTCGCTGTTCCTGGCGGCGGTAGGCCTTGGTGCCGGCGCCGATTTCTGGAGTTCCATCGTTGGCGGCGGTTACTGGTGGATCCTTTACGGCGCCCTCATCACCCTTGTCCCGCTGTGCATCACGTTCGTGGTGGCCCGCGCATTCTGCAAGCTCAATTTCTTCCAGATCCTGGGTCTCATCAGCGGTTCCTGCACCAATCCGCCGGTGCTGGCATTCGCCCAGGGCATGTACGGAAGCGACTATACCTCCGTGAATTACGCTACTGTATATCCACTTTCCATGTTCCTCCGGGTGCTTGTCGCCCAGGTGCTCATCCTCATTGCGCTTACCTGATATGATGGACTTAGTATACCCCTCCGGTCCGGCGCCTGTCTATCCCCGCCCTTCGGTGGACCATCCCGGCAGGGAAGCCATAGCGGGAGATGAGATGCTGCCGCTCATCGAGCCGTCCGGCCTGGTGTACGGCCAGGCTTCCAGGGCGTATTGCCACAGCGGAGCCCGTGTGCTGCACCCCGTCGTCCACCTGCACCTGATCGACAGGGAAGGCCGGATCTACCTCCAGAAAAGGTCGATGGCCAAAGACCTGCTGCCCGGATACTGGGACACGGCCGTAGGGGGACATGTCTCCTATGGAGAACTGGCCCAGGAGACGCTTTTCCGTGAAGCCGGGGAAGAGCTGGGCCTGCATGCTTTCAATCCCGTTTTCCTGGGTACCAACATCTGGGAAACCCAGCGGGACCGGGAATTCGTGTTCGTCTTTGCCGCCGTGGGCCATCCGGACCTTGCCCCCGACAATGCGGAAGTTTCCGAAGGCCGTTGGTGGACGCCGGCCCAGCTGGAGGATGCGATGGGCAAACACATCCTTACCCCCAATTTCGAATCGGAGTATTCCGCCATCCGGGAGCGCCTTCAGGCGCTTTTATAGGAAATCCCGCAAAAAAGCCGTACCTTTACAAGGTTATGGCAACAGATATCGACAAATTTGTACACGACCAGCTGTCGGTGTGGCCGGCGGTGGCCGCCAAATACCGTGCGCTCAAGGCCACCCGTACCCGCACGCTTCCCTTTGGCGGCATCCTGGTCACGCTGCAGTCCAATCCCGGGCGGCTGCCCATCTTCGACCACGGCTGTCCGCTGTGTGAAGAGAATTACATGGAGCATCAGCATACCCTCCCTTTCGAGGGCAGGAAAGGGCGCAAGTACAATATTCTGGTGAACCGGGCTCCCATCTTCCCCAATCATCTGGTCATCACGCGCGATATCCACGTTCCGCAGACCATCTGGCACCGTTTTCCCGACATGCTGGACCTGTCGGCCGCACTCGGCGATTACATCGTCTTCTACAACAGCCCCAACAGCGGAACCACCGTTCCCGGGCATGCCCATTTCCAGGCCTGCCCCAAGGGGTATATGCCCCTGGAAAGGGCTGCGGACAGGCTGCTCAGGGCCGTTTCCGCCGCCGGTGGCACCGTCCCGGCGTCCTGCGAGGCAGACCTGGCCTATGTGACGTCGGTCCGCGACGCCCAGCTGTTCCATTACAGGCATTTCATGCGCGGGGTGTTCCTGCTTCGGGCCACCACGGCCAAGTCCATGGCCAAAATGTTCTACCGGCTTCTGGACTGTGAAACCCTTGCGGGCGAAGAGACGGAACCCCGCTTCAACGCTTTCACCTGGTGCAGTGAAGGGGAGTATCGCGCCTTCGTAACCATGCGCGGGGAAGCCCTGCCCCGTCGTTTCTTTGCGGAAGGGGAAGATAATATCTCCATCCGCCCCGGCTGTGCCGACATGGCCGGTTTCGTGGTAGTCCCTGAGGAGAAGGACTTCGACCGCATTACTCCGGAGATCCTGCAGGAAATTCTGGACGATGTCTCCATCTCCGAAGCGGAGGAGGAGCGTCTCCTGTGGCGCCTGGTGCGGACCCAGCCCAAACTGGAAGTGGGCATCATGGCGGCGCCGGAGATTACCTTCGAGATCATTTCCGACGGCGCCGGTCCGCAGAAAGTATCCTATCGGGAAGGGAAGATCGACTACAACGGCATGTTGTACGATGAACTCGTTTTCGAGGCGCCCTCCGTCTCCACCCTTTTCGCAGAGCCTTCCTTCGTCCTTTACGGCGTCACCATCGGCATAGGATTCCACTGGGAAAGGAAGCAGGACGAGCGCTTTGCCGGCACGCTCAAGTTCATTGTCGACGGAGGTAAGGTGCAGGCGGTGAATCTTATCGGCGTGGAGGATTACCTGCTGAGTGTCATCGCCTCAGAAATGAAGGCTACCGCTTCGCCGGAGTTCCTGAAAGCGCATGCCGTCATCTCCCGCTCCTGGGTGATGGCGCAGGTTGAGCGCCGCCGCTGCGGCCGGCCCGCCGTCACAGGCCCGTCCTTCAAAGGAACGCCTTCCCTCGTCACCTGGCTGGATTCCCGGCAGGCCGATGCTACCCCGGAAGGATCGGAAGTCCCGGAGGTGCGCCGCTGGTTCAACCATGAAGACCACCACAGATTCGATGTCTGCGCCGACGATCACTGCCAGCGTTACCAGGGACTTACCTTCGTGGTAGGCGATGCCGCCCGGATGGCCATCGACGAAACCTGGGGCCAGGTGCTGCGCCATGAAGGGGAACTGGTAGACGCCCGTTTCTCCAAATGCTGCGGCGGGGTTACCGAACGCTTCAGCGCCGCCTGGGAAGACAAGGACTATCCCTACCTGACGGTGCATCCGGACCCCTGGTGCGATACCCGGGACGATTCCGTACTTTCGCAGGTCCTGAACAGCTACGATCTGGAAACCAAAGATTTCCATGACTGGGAGGTGCGCTATGGCGTGGAGGAGCTTTCCGCCTTGGTGACGGAACGGTCCGGAGTGGACCTGGGGACGCTTACTTCCATCGACCCGCTGGAGAGAGGCGGGTCCGGGCGGATTACTCGGCTGCGACTCACGGGCACAAAGGGCTCTTTGATAATCGGGAAAGAGCTGATTATCAGAAAGTACCTTTCCAGGAGCCACCTGTACAGCTCTTGGTTCGATGCTTCCTTCGAGGATGGTATGGTCGTTCTTCGGGGGCATGGCTGGGGGCATGGCGTGGGGCTCTGCCAGATCGGGGCCGCCGTCATGGCCGCATCCGGCAAGGGCTACCGTGAGATTCTTTCCTTCTATTATCCCGGTACCACATTATGAAGCCCCGTTCTCCCTGGTTCTGGATACCGACCCTCTATTTCGCAGAGGGGATTCCTTATTATGTGGTGAACAATATCTCCGTGATCCTTTTCAAGAAAATGGGGATGGGGAATGCCGACATGGCCCTCTATACCAGTTTGCTGTACCTTCCCTGGCTCATCAAGCCGTTCTGGAGTCCATTTGTGGATATTCTCCGTACCAAACGTTGGTGGGTGGTGGCCATGCAGGTGCTGATAGCGGTCCTTTTCGCAGGACTGGCTTTTTCCCTTCCTTCGCATACCGGCGGCGAAGTGTCGCTGTTCACCGGTACGCTCGTCCTGTTCTGGATAACGGCTTTCGCATCGGCCACGCACGACATCGCCGTCGACGGTTTTTATATGCTGGGGCTTACGGAGACGGAGCAGTCGCTGTTCGTGGGCATCCGCAGCACTTTCTACCGGCTGTCCAACCTGTTTGTGCAGGGGGCGTTGGTGGTGTTGGCAGGCGTGTTGGAAAACAGGGGAGACATTCCCTCCGCGTGGCGCGCTACGCTGCTTGCCGCCGCTCTTGTCTGGACGCTCGTCACCCTTTACCATCTCTGGGCCCTGCCCCGTCCTCGGGTCGATGTCCGGCGTTCCCAGACCACGGCAGCAGGCATTGTCAGGGAATTCGGACGTACTTTCGCCACTTTTTTCCAAAAGCCGCTGGCCTGGGCGGGCATTGCCTTCATGCTGCTATACAGGCTTCCGGAAGCTTTTGCCCTCAAGATTCTGCCGGCCTTTCTCGTAGACCCGGTTTCCGAAGGCGGCATGGGGCTGTCCACGGTTGATTTCGGCCTTGTCAACAATACGGTGGGGGTTGCCGGGATCGTCCTTGGAGGCATCCTGGGCGGCATTTTCGTCTCGCGGAAGGGGCTCCGGCGTTCGCTTTGGCTCATGGCCGCCTCCCTGGCCCTTCCTTGCGTCGTTTATCTGTATATGGCTCTGGTCCAGACGGTTCCGTTATGGGTGGTGGGCCTGTGCGTGTTTGTGGAGCAGTTCGGTTACGGCTTCGGCTTCACGGCCTACACCCTCTACATGATCCATGTGTCGGAAGGGGAGTTCAAGACCTCCCATTATTCCCTCTGCACAGCCTTCATGGCCGCTTCCATGATGCTTCCCGGCCTGATTGCCGGCATGCTGCAGGAAGCCATGGGCTATGTCTGGTACTTTGCCCTGGTGCTCTTCTGCGGCGTCGCCACCGCACTGGCCGTGCTTATCGCCCGCCGCACCCTCCCTGCCGGTTCCGGCCGCAAATAGCGGATTCTTATCCACGGTGCAAAAAAAGAGGGCATCCCGGGAGGGCGCCCTCATGATAAGCAGGGTGTGGTGCATCATTATTAACGGTAGATGTTGTACTGGTTGTAAAGGGAACCGTACATCTGGCCAAGGACCTCCAGGAAGGGCTCGCCTTCGAAGACGGTGGTGCGGTATACGGTATTGTCAACCAGGTAGTACTCGATTCCGTTCATCACGATGATCTCGTAATCGTCCGGGAGGGAGGTGACCAGGGCGCCGGCCGGCGGCACGATGGTGGAGTACATTCCGGAGGCGCTGATGGTGTAGAACACCCCGTCCTGGTAGAAGTACTCGGAGTTGGCGTAGGCGTAACTCTGGACAAGGCCCAGCATGTTAGCCAGTTCGTAGGCCGACAAAGCCCGGTTGGTGTTGAGCGCATAGTTGGCGTTGGATGCCGCGATGCGTGCATTGTTCTGGGCGATGATCAGGTTCTGCCGTGCGATTACGTTGTAGTTGTCAAAGACCGTGTTGAAAGTGCGGTAGGTGTCGCAGTAGTATGCGAACCGGATGGCTCTCAGGATGGCCCGGTCGATGGCAACCTCCAGCGGGGTACCGAACGGAGGACGGCAGATGACGTAGGACCCGCCGAAAGGACGGTAGTAAATGCCGTTGTAATAGTAGTAGTCGATTCCCCAGTGGGAGATGTGACGATATCTCGGCGGCAGGGTGGTGATGCGGTATCCGTAATAGTGCGGATGGTCTCCCCAGAAGAAACCGGGGCGGTCCCAGGGCATCGGCTCGCGCATGCGCGGAGCCACACGGTACATCTCGTGATGGTCGTCTACGCGGAACTCATCGTTGTAACGGTAGTTGAAGCCGTTGTCGCGATAAGGCTCCTGGGCGGCCTGGGCCTGCTGGCCGGAAGTGCCGCTGCTCAGACCTCCGCGGCTGGCATTGGTGGCCCGTACGGTGCCGCCGGTGGCTGCGGAAGAACTGGAACGGGTGCCGGAATTCCCGCGATTGTCCTGCTGAGCGGCTGCCGTGCTGCCGGAGCGGCTGCTGCTGCCGGTGCTGGAGGAGCGGGTGGCGGAACCGGAAGAGCGGGTGGCAGAGCCGGTGGAGCCGGAACTGCGGGTAGCGCTGCCGGTGCTGCGGGAACTGCTGGAAGAGCTGGCTCCGGAAGAACGGGTGCTGCTGGAAGAACCGGTGGAGCGGGTGCTGGAACCGGTGCTCCGGGTAGCTGTGCCCGTACTGCGGTTGCGGTTGTCCTGCTGCGATGCGGCGGTGCCGCTGCTGCGGGTGCTGGAAGTTCCGGTGCTCCGGGAAGCGTTGGTTCCGGAAGAACGGGTGCTGCTGGAAGAACCGGTGGAGCGGGTGCTGGAACCGGTGCTCCGGGTAGTGGTGCCCGTACTGCGGTTGCGGTTGTCCTGCTGCGATGCGGAAGCGGTGGCCCGGCTGCCGGAAGAAGAACCGGAAGAGCGGGAAGCGCTTGCGGAAGTGGTGCTCCTGGACGTGGTGGAGCGGGAGGCGCCGGCGGTGCCGCGGGAGCGGGTCTGTGCCAGCATATCAGGTGCCGTGAGCATGGCGAGTGCCATTGCAAAAGTAACGGCGGTTGTCAGAATCCTTCTCATAGCATCTAAAGTTTAAAAGTTAGCGGTATAAGTAGTATTTTTGGGAAACCGCCCGGAAATCATCGGTATCCTTGTTCCAGAAATCAACGATGTCGGCGACTTTCAAACGCTTTCCGAAAGTAGTCCTTACATAATCCGTACCACAAACGATATCCAGCATCCTGGTGCTCTTCAGCGGGAAAGGATTATGGCCCGGGAAGAGCTCGTGAACCGCCTGCATCACGTAAAACTGGGTGAGCGTGATGGTAGCCGCCTCATAGTCTGTATAGAAGAACTGCACCCCGTGCACCAGCTTGCCGGAAAGGCTGCCGGAAATGGGTTTGTAGTGGATGGTGCGGAAAGCCGTGCCAGGAATCTGGTAGCTGTCCAGACGTTCCTTGAGTTTATCGGCATCGATCCAGGTGGCGGCAAAGGTCTGGAAGGGGATGGTGTATCCTACGCCGATGTTCAGGTGCCCCATTTCTCCGCAGATGCCGGCGGAAGGATAGCCCGTCGCCGATTCCATCGAAGGGATGTTGGGCGAGGGGAGAATCCAGGGAAGCCCTGTGTCGCGGTACTGCATCCAGCGCTCCCAACCCCGCATGGGAATCACGTTCAGGTGGCATTTGAGCGGCTCTTCCTTGCCGGTCTGGCCCTTGTTGAGGCCTTCCTCGTTGATAAGCCCGGCCAGTTCGCCCACGGTGAGGCCGTATACATAGGGGATGCGGAATTCACTTACGAAGGAGTAGAAATTGTCTTCCACGTAAGGGCCTTCGATCTTGAGGCCGCCCAGGGGATTGGGACGGTCGAGCACCAGCACTTCGATATCGGCCTTGGCGCAGGCGCGCATCACCAGACCCAGGGTGGAGATGAAGGTGTAGCTTCTGGTGCCCACGTCCTGGATATCGTAGACCATGACGTCGATCCCTTCCAGCATCTTGGCAGTAGGTTCGCGGGTGGCTCCGTAGAGGGAGAATACGGGAAGTCCTGTCTTGGGATCCTTGCCGCTATCCACATGGTCGCCTGCATAGGCATCGCCCCTCACCCCGTGCTCCGGACCATAAAGTGCCACCAGGTTTACCTGGGGGGCTTCAAAGAGAATGTCGATGGTGGAGCGGAGCTGCCTGTCCACCCCGCTGGGATTGGTCACCAGCCCGACCCGTTTCCCTTGCAGTTCTTCGAAACCGTAGCTTTCCAGCACCTCGATGCCGGGAATCACCTGAGCCCGAACAAACTGGCAGGCAAACAGGAGAAGCACGGCTGCGGCCAAGTGCTTCATAAACAGCGGTTTATGTGAGAATCTTGCTGTGAACGTGTAGCGGGGACTAAACATAAGCTGTTGATTTTCGGTAAATTACTTGATAGTGCTCACGAGGGCGAAAATGCGTTGGAGAGAATCCGGTTCTCCGGAGAAGTACAAGTCTACGGAAAAAGGACCTTCGCCGGTGGAAATCCCTTTTTCCCGGAGTATGCGGACGGTTTGCCGGGCAACGGCGGGCGCCGGGTCGATGACTTTGACCCTGGGACCGGCCAGCCGCTCTATCACAGGCTGCAGGAAAGGGTAGTGCGTACAGCCCAGGACGATGGTATCGGCCCCGGCATCCAGCAGCGGTTGCAGGGAGGCCCTGACCGTGGCTTCCGCCTCCGGTCCGTCCAGGATGCCGCCTTCCACCAGTTCTACGAATCCCTGGCCCACGTGTTCCACGATTCTTACGTCGTCCTCGTACAAGCCTCTGGTTTTCAGGTATTTGGAGCCTTTCAGGGTGCCGGCGGTGGCCAGGACGCCGATGGTGCCGGTCCGGGTGCCCAGGGCAGCAGGCTTCACGGCGGGCTCCATGCCGATGAAGGGAATGTCCGGATATTCGGCCCTGAGGGTGGCGATGGCGGCGGCCGTGGCGGTGTTGCACGCCACTACGATGATATCGGCCCCCATGCCCAGGAGGATTTCCGTGATGGCACGGCCGCGGTCCTGGATGTATTCCGGGGTCTTTTCTCCGTAGGGGCAGTGGGCGTTGTCCGAGAAATAGACATAGCGCTCCTGCGGGAGCACTTTGATCAGTTCCCTGTAGACGGACAGTCCGCCGCTGCCGGAGTCGAATATGCCGATGGTTGCCATAGTAACACAAATATAAGCAATATTTACAAATATCCGGCCATGGCTCCGCCGCTTATCCGATATCGAAATGTTCGATTTCCTTCACCAGTTTTCCGATAATCTGCATTTTGCAGTTGTACAGGTCGTCCGAGATGTCCACTTTGTAATAGTGGGGATTGATCAGACGTCTTTCTCCGGGAGAGAGATGCCGGAGATTGTCCTGGTAGAATGCCTTCTTTTCCTGGAGGGAGTGTCTGGGGCAGACCCGCCGGCCTTCCGCTATCACCTGATGCTGCAGCGGGCGTGCCTCATAGGCCCCGGCTTCAAAACTCTTGTATTTGTAGGAATCGTATTCGTCGCGGATGGTGATGGCTTCCCTCTTCTGGATGGCCATGTCCAGTTTGTCTCCCCGGAGGCAGGTGACATCCACCTTGAAGGCAAACCCGTCCAGCGAGTCTCCTTTGGCCGAATCCTGTGCGCTGATGCGCCAGGTAATCTGGAAGCCGGGATTGATGAGCTTGATCTTGTCTTCGGAGCGTTTGAGCACGGGCTGGCCGTCGATCTGCACCAGTTTGTATACATTGCCGAAACAGGGGGCTGCCTTTGAGGTGGCGATGGCATCGCCCACGCCGTAACTGTCGATCCGGGCTCCCTGGCGCTCCAGGTCCGTGATCAGGTACTCGTCCAGGCCGTTGGTGGCGAAAATCTTGCACTTGGTGCAGCCGTAGGCGTCCAGGGTGCGGCGCACTTCCTGGGACAGGTAGGCCAGGTCGCCGCTGTCCAGGCGGATGCCGTAACCGGGGGCGTAACTGTCGTCGATGCCGTTTTCGCGGAAAGCGCGGATGGCGTTCTTCACGCCGCATCTGAGGGTATCGTAGGTGTCTATGAGCAGGATGATGTTCTCTCCCTTGTGTGTTTTGATGTAGTCGCAGAAGGCCTGGTGTTCACCTTCTACGGTGCTTCCATAGGAAGTGATGAAACTGTGCGCCATGGTGCCGGTGGAGGGGACGTTGTTGAACGCTCCGGTAAGAATGTTGGACGAACTGGCACAGCCGGCGATCTGAGCGGCTTTTCCGCCATAGACGGCAGCCCAGGGGCCGTGGGCCCGGCGGGAACCGAACTCGGATACCGGTTTGTCCGTAGAACGGCAGACGCGGGAGGCCTTGGTGGCCACCGCCATCTGGTGGTTCAGGATGCACAGCATGGGCGTTTCCAGCACCTGGGCCTGCACCAGCGGGCCCACCACCGTTACGACAGGCTGGTTCGGGAATACAATCTCGCCTTCCCGCATGGCATAAACGTCGCCTGTGAACTTCATGGTGCTCAGGTACTTGCGGAATTCCCGGTATTCTTCTCCCGGGAGAAATTTCTCGTAGAACTCCTCCGGTTCGGAACCTAGGCGCTGCACCATCTCGATCACTTCTTCGGTGCCGCTGACGACGGCCCAGTTGTTATTCTCCGGCGCCTTGCGGTAGAAAAGGTTGAATACGGCGATCTGGTCCTGCTTGCCACAGTCCAGATACGACTTTCCCATGGTGTACTGGTACTTGTCGGAAACATAGGCATTGTTGATTGTATCCATTCCGATGCGGTTATTTTCGCAAAGGTAGTAAAAATACTTTGCCCGGCCACGGAAAATAAGTTATATTTGTGAACGATTATAAAATGCGGAAAATGAAAGACAGTGCACTTGTAGTGGTAGACATGCTCTACGATTTCATAGACGGGTCGATGGCTTGCCGGGAAGCAGAAAAGGCCGTCCGGAATTCGCTCTCCCAGATCGAAAAACTCACGGAAGATGCGGAGAAGGACGACGATACCGGCATCCATTCCACCTATCCCATCCTCTTTGTCCGGGACCACCATCCCGCCGGTCACTGTTCTTTCAAAGAGCAGGGCGGTCCCTGGCCCCCGCACTGCGTCCAGCTTACCCATGGGGCCGATATCCACAAGGACCTGGCCTCCTACGCCACCGAAGACCTCACCTTCTTCAAGGGAGAGGACCCGGGGAAGGAGCAGTACAGCGGCTTCGAAGGCTTGAATCCCGCCGGCCAGAGCATGGGTGAAGTCCTGCACCTGCTGGACGTGAGGAATGTGGCTGTCTGCGGAATCGCCACGGAGTATTGCGTGCGCAACACCGCAGAAGACCTTCTCAAAGACGGCTTCCGGGTGACGGTGCTCAAAGACTGCCTCGCCTATGTAGATGTCGACGGGCATGCCGCCGCCCTCAGGGAAATGGAGGCCGAAGGAATCCGGATCCTATGACGGACATCTTCCAGGGACTGAATGTGCGCCAGCGGGAGGCTGTGGAGGCCACCGAGGGCCGCATACGCGTAGTGGCGGGTGCCGGCACCGGAAAGACCAAGGCGCTGACCCACCGTTATGCGTATATCGTGAATGTCCTTGGCATCGACCCGGCCAATATCCTCTGCCTCACTTTTACCAACAAGGCGGCAGCGGAGATGCGCCAGCGTATTTCCGGCATGGTGCAGAGCGGCGACTACAACGACTTCGTGTGTACCCTGCACGGGTTCTGCGTCAAGTTCCTCCGCCAGGAGATCTACCGGCTGGGCTTCCCGAAAGGGTTCACCGTCCTGGACGAGGAAGACAGCAAGGCGATGGCCAAGCAGGCCATGGACGAGATGGGCATCAAGCGCACGGAAAAGACCGTGAAGCAGTTCCTGGATGCCGTCGCCTCGGAAAAAGCGCTGAACGGCTATATCCAGGCCTATATGCTTCCGGGCTGCAAGATTTCGGACGAAATGCGCCGGACTTCCCGGCTGGCCGCCTATGTAAGCCGCCAGATGAAGCATTACGCCCTGGACTTCGACGACCTGATGAATGTGACCAAATACATTCTGGACCGTTTTCCCGATGCCTGCGAAAAATGGCAGAACGCCCTGAATTACATCATGGTGGACGAGGCCCAGGACTGTAATCTGGACGACTGGGACCTGGTGGAACGCCTGGCAGCCAAGCACCGGAACCTGTTCATCGTGGGCGATCCGGACCAGTGCATCTATGAATGGAGAGGCGCGCGGCCGGACCTGTTCGTGCATTTCGCCGCCGACCGCACCATCGTCCTGGACGAAAATTACCGCAGCACGCCGCGCATCCTGGACATTGCCAACTGCGTCATCGCCAATAATAACAACCGTATTCCCAAAGATCTTTTCACCCGCAAGCCGGAAGGCCGCGCCGTCATCCATTTCCACGGAAAGAGCGAGAAGGAAGAGATGCAGTGGGTCGTGAACCAGATCAAAGTTTTGCTGGGGAACGACGCCAGGATCAATGATATCGCTATCCTGTACAGGAGTTCTTATCAGTCCCGCGCGCTGGAACAGGAACTGCTGGCTGCCCGGCTGGAATATACCATCTGGGGCGGCACCCGTTTCTTCGAACGCCGGGAAATCAAGGACGCCCTGAGTTACCTCCGCCTGGTGAACAACCAGGACGACGACCTCAGTTTCGAACGCATCATCAACGTCCCTTCCCGCAAGCTGGGCCGCAAATTCCTGGACCGGGTAAGGGCCGATGCCCAGCAGCAGGGCGTCTCCCTGTACAGCGCCCTCGAGATCCAGGCCGATCCCAAAGCCGCCGGCTTCATCGCCCTGATAGAGGACGGCAAGCAGTTCGCGCGGGAAAACCGGGTGAGCGACCTCCTGAACCGTCTCCTGGACACCTCCGGCTATAAGCGGATGGTGCGGGAAGACCAGGATGAAGAGCGTCTGGAGAATCTGGACGAACTGCTCAGTTCCATCCGCTTCTACGAAAGCGTCCGTACCCCGGAAGAGAGCACCCTGGCCGATTATCTGCAGGACATCGCCCTCTACACCAACGACGACCACCGCAAGGACACCCCCACCCTCAAGCTGATGACCATCCACCAGGCCAAGGGGCTGGAGTTCCCCTATGTGTTCGTTATCGGCCTGAGTGAAGGGACTTTCCCCAACATGCGGACCATCCGGGAGTACAAGAAAAATGGCGAGGAGGAGGAGCGGCGGCTCATGTATGTGGCCGTTACGCGCGCAGAGAAAGCCCTTTTCCTTACAGAGTCGGAAGGGTTCAACCTGTCCACCAAAACCAACAAATACCCCTCCCGTTTCCTGGCGGAGATAAAACGCGACCTCGTCGTGACCGAAGGGACCATTCCTGAAGAACTCTGGCGCGGGACCCGGAACCTTTCCCATGTGCTGGACCAGGAGATGGACCCGCATCGGCCCGTTAATCTGGATGAGATGGATTTCGAGGGAGAAAGGGCGGTGTACGAAAGTCCTTTCAAGGTCGGAGACATCGTCACCCATCCGGTCTTCGGGGAAGGGGTCATCCTGTCTGCCAATAAAGATTGCACCAGTTTCGACGTGCAGTTCGACAGCGGGGCCATCCGGACGCTGCGCGCTGCCTTTATCCATTTGGCCGATCTCCCTTAAAAGTAAATGACCAGGCCGATGTCGAAGCGCTGGACCTTCTAAAAGATGTCGACACGAACGATGGCCGCATTCTCCTTATGGATGGAGAAAGAGACCCACAGGGCATCTTCCCCCACAAAGGCCTTGGGATAACTGTATCCCAGGGTCTTGTATTTTCCGGGATAACGCTGGGCGGGGAGGTCTCCGGCGCCCCTCAGGAGATAGGCTTCGGTGTAATGATAACCGTCCTGGGAAAGCGCGAGCACCAGGTTTTTCCGGGACTTGCTGCCGGTAGGATTCCCCACCCAGAAGGCTCTGCCGTCCGGGAGCGTTCCGGCGCACTGTTTGGAACGGGAGTCCGGGATATCGCTGAGGACAGGGGCGCTCCAGCTTGCTCCCCGGTCCGTTGAGATGGAATACAGTTTCCGGAAAGAGGATGCCTGGTCGCGGAAGAACATGACAATCTCGCCGCCCGGCGTTTCCAACTGGCTGGGCTCCAACGGCTTCCCCTCCCCTTCCGGGAAAAGGGCTTTCTTCCACCCGCGGAGGGCCGACGGGTCGTCGGTATAGATGGGGTATACCTGCGTCCCCGGGCGGAAGTGCGCGGCGCCCACCGTCCTGCCGGTGGAAAGGGTGAGCGGGTCCTGCTCCAGAATCCCGTCCATGGGGGTGCCATCGGCCATCAGAAGCGGACTGCGGCCGGTCCAGGAAAGGCCGTCGGCCGATGCCAGGTACCACGCCGTTCCGCCCTGGGAGCGGTCCCGGGCACTGATCAAGTTGATGACGGCGTAAAGGGAATCTTCCCGCTGGATCCAGCCGCCCGGCGTGGCGAAACAGCTGTCCGTGGGAGCCGCCAGGAGCTTGGGCGCGCCCCAGTTCCGCCCATCCGGGCTCTCGGCATATTCCACATGGGTGTCCGGCGTGTCCTCGTCTCGGGCCGATTGCTGCCACATGCAGAAATATCGCCCTTGGAAGGCAGTGAGGAGCACATTGTTGACATAGCGCTCTCCTTCGGCCGGGGTTACCAGGATGGTCTCCGCTCCCTCCAGCCCGGGCAGTCCCAGGGTAAGGGTGTCCGCAAGGTCCAGCAGTCCCTCTTCCATCTGCGGGACGCGCTGCTCCACCCTGCCCGTACAGGCGTACAGGCAGCAGGTCACAAGAAGAAGTATGCGCAGTTTGGCCGGCATTCCTAAGAACTCAACATTTCGCCGTTTATCATCTTGATTCTGTCAATAGCCTCGGTATTGACGTCCCTGAAATAGATGATGGCGCGCTGAACGTAAAGAGGTCTAAGTCCGTACTCTTTCTGTGGCCTATCTGAAGAGCCAGCGAAGTACCGCCTACCAGTCTTGTGTCGCCGAGCAGTGGCTCTTGCATCAAACGGGTTAAGAGGCCAAATGTATTTTTCTCAACTGCGCTGACTTGTAACATTTCGTCTCCTCCTTTTTCAGATTGAAGGCGTGGCACATAAAGTTAAAAGACCGGTCATCCAATCCAACAACCTCATTCTTTGCGATTAGAGCGAAACCATCTATTCCGCCATAGAGGTCAAATGCGGCATAAAAGTCTTCTAATCTGCCAAGCTCTATAACTCTAGATACAACCAGCCTGCGACATTTCTGGAAATCAATGTCCTCCACGTCATATTCCCATAGAAGTGACTTGTTGAAGGTATGCCCTCCCGGCTTATATGATTCAAAAATGCGCATGTACAAATATAGTTATTTTTTACAAATAGCTCTTTCTCTTTCCGCTTTTTCACATCCTTGTCATTTCGTGGCAATACTCCCAGATGAAGACCATGGACATTGTGTCCAGTTCGCAGTAGCGGAGGAGGGCTCCTGCAGTAGCAAGGAGGCCTTTTTTCTCTCTGGTCTCACCTTTCCTTCTATGCCGGCGTTTCCACGGTCGGATTGAATTTCCCTAAGGCAGAGGCGGGCATCGGGCTCCACTTCCAGTTTTTCTTTCGGGCTTTGGAAAAGTTTGCGTACCTTTGCAACCGCTATTTTGAATAAACACCCGTGAAAGGCGCCCATCTGCATATTTCCCGTTTCCTGGTCAAATACCGGGTGGTGTTGTTTATCCTGATGACACTCCTGACCATTGGCAGTGCCCTCCTGATTCCGCACATCAACGTCAACTCCAACATGGTCCGCTACCTGCCGGACGCTTCCCCGATGAAGCAGGGGCTTGACATCCTGGTAGACCAACTTCCGGAAATCCAGAACCAGACAGAAGAGTTCGGCGGTGTCTTCTCCGACGGTGAAGACCTGATGCCCACAGACCTGCCCAAGACCCTGGCTATCGGTGTTGCCTTGCTGTTCGTGGTGTTGCTGGTCATGAGTTCCTCGGTGCTGGAGGTGCTGTTGTTTCTGGTGGCCATCGGCTTTGCCGTGATTATCAACATGGGCACAAATGCCCTGCTGGACAGCGTCTCCACGCTCACCAATACCCTTGCCTCCGTGCTGCAGATGGTGCTGTCGATGGACTACTCCATCATCCTGATGAACCGCTATCGGCAGGAAAGGAAACTGGGCCGGGAGCCGGTGAGCGCGATGGAACAGGCCGTCGGCGGGGCGGCGTCATCCATCCTCAGCAGCGCCTTCACCACCATCGTGAGCCTCCTGATGCTGTGCTTCATCAAGATGAAAATCGGGGCCGATCTGGGCGTGGTGCTGGCCAAGGGCGTCACCTTCTCCCTGATCTGCAATTTCACGGTCCTGCCCGCCTTGATCGTCTGGTGCGACAGGGGAATCGCGGCCACCCGCAAGAAGGTTCCGGTGCTGCCGGCCTCCCCGCTGGCGAGGTTCCAGTACCGGTTCCGCATCCCCATCGCCATCACGTTCCTCGTCGTATTCCTGGCTTTCACGCTGCTGCAGCGGCGTACCAAGATGTCATTCTCCCCGGGATGGGAGAGCAACATAGCGTCGATTGAGACCCGCGGCAACGCCCTGATGCTGTTGTATGCCAATGCCGATGAAAACGCCGTGCCGGCTCTTTTGGAAGGCCTGGCTGCAGACCCGGAAGTGAAGCAGACCCTGAGTTACCCTTCGCTGGTGAAGCGTCCCCGGACCATCCCGGAATTGGGAACCCTGGCGGAAGGCTTGGGAGGAGCGGAGGGCATGGCAAGAGACGCCGCCCTGCCGGAACTGCCGGAGGATATGCTGTCCCTGGTCTATTACGCCAAGACCCACCCGCAACGGACCGAGAGATTCAGCCTGCAGGAGCTGATGGCCACGGCCGAACAACTTTCCGAAAGCGGCCTGCTCCCGGAAAGGGTGGACCCGTCGGCCCTGGCGGCGGGCCTGATGCCCCTGGAGCCCATTGAAAGAGCGGTTCCGAAACCAGCGCCCGAGGTGGAGCCCAAGCCGGTGTCTGAACAAGAGCCGGCCCATGCGCAAGCGCCCGAGCCGGTGAAAGAAGCGACGGATACAATTGTACTTGCCAGCCCGGAAATGCCGCCCGAAAGCCCGGTCGACGCCCCGGCCCACGAGGGCCCCTACGGCTGGATTACCTACGAGCTGGCGCAAACGCCGCTGAGTTCCGACGAGATTGCCGCTTATACAGGCTCCAGCCCCTCCCAAATCTCGATGATCTTCCGGATGGCCGGGAAGCGGCGGGGGAAAATGACGCTGCCGGAATTCACGGCCTATGTCCGCGACAACATCCTGGGAAACAGACGTTATGCGGCCTTTGTCCCCAAAGGCATGGACGAGCAGCTGAAGCAGATGGATGCGGTGCTTGACTCCGTGCTCGCCGCAGGGCCGGACACCCTGGCGGCAATAACGCTGCCTGCAGCGGAGGAAACGAATGAGATGGCCGGTCTGGCCGGCCATGACGAAAAGGCAGCCGGCTCCGACAGCACTGTCATTCCCGGCAGCGACCGGGAATCCAAGACGGCCGGTCTGGCCGGCCGTGACGAAGAAATAGCCAGCTGTGACGAAGAAGCGGACGTCCCCACACCGCAGGAAGTGCTGCTGGATATGTACCTCTCGGCCCGCAAGTACACGGCCGGGCAGCTTTATCCGGCCCTTTCCGCTGCGGGTATCAAGGTTTCCCGGGAAGAACTGGAGTTCCTGTTCCTGTATGCAGGTGCCAAGCGTGACTTCGACCCGGAAACGGCCGTGGCTCCCGGGGCGCTGCTGGACTATGTGGCGGATACGTTGCTTGTCAATCCGCTGGTCGCCCAGGCGGTCCCGGACAGCGTGAAAACCCTTGTCGGAGACATCCGGGAGCAGTTGCTCTCCGGCGTCGGGATGCTGCGGGGCCCGGACTATTCCGCCGCCGTGGTCATGAGCGGCTATGACGCTGAGTCAGACGCTACGTTTTCCTTCATCGAGCGTGTCCAGAAAGCCGCCGACCAGGAATTGCAGCACATGCACTATCTGATCGGCGAGTCTCAGATGTACAAGGAACTCCGGGACGGATTCCCCCGGGAACTGTTGCTGCTCACGCTCCTTACGGTCCTTTCCATCTTCCTGATCGTAGCCGTTACGTTCCGGTCCGTCCTCGTCCCGATTCCGCTGATCATGACCATCCTCGCCGGTGTTTACGCCAATGTCTGGGCCAGCGGGCTTGGCGGGAACACGCTCTATTATCTGTCTTTCCTGATCATCCAGGGCATCCTGATGGGCGCCACCATCGACTATTCCATCCTGTTCACCAATTATTACCGGAATGCCCGCCGCAGCGGGGATGTCCGGGAAGCGCTGGAGGGGGCCTACCGGGGCGCGTCACACTCCATTATGACTTCCGGACTTATCCTGGCGATCGTTCCTTTCGTGATGTCCGTCACGATGGCGGACCCGATGATTTCGTCCATCCTGAGCAGCCTGGCTATCGGAGCTTTCTCCATCCTGCTGCTCATCCTCTTCCTGCTGCCGGGCGTATTGGCGGCCATCGACCCGCTGATCAGCAGGCGTCGGAAAAAGGAAGCCTAGACGTACTTTTTTCCGGGGAAGAACTTGGAAACCTGCTTGCAGTAGCGGGTGTATTCCGGATACTTGCCGGAACTGATTTCCTCTGCCAGGGCCGAACTGCCCAGGAAGAGGACCACCAGCAGCAGCGCCCCGATGACGCTCCAGTTGAAAAGGCCCACCCCGGCGCCGATGGAGAAGATGTAGAAGGCGATCCAGGTGCCCTGCTCGGCAAAGTAGTTGGGATGGCGGCTGCGGTTCCAGAGGCCCGTGGTGTTGAATCCCTTGTTGTAGGGTGCGGGGAGTTCTTCCAGCTTCTGCCCGGCCTTGATCTGTTTCCATTTGGCGGTCTGGAAGGCCCACTGCTGCTCGTCGGCGATGGTTTCATAGACGATGAAGCCCAGGGTGAGGACGGCGGCCACGATGTCCACCCATCCGAACGGGACGGGGGCGTTCATGCTCACCAGCGCAGGGAAAGTGGTCATCAGTACCAGCGCGTTCTGATAGATGCTGATGAAAAACAGGTTGAACAGAGCCCATGCCCAGCGCTTGCTGTTGAAGGGCGCCCCGCTGCGGACCACGGCCCAGCGGTAGTCTTCTTCTCCTTCCCAGAATTTGAGCCGGTAGGCGCCTTTGCGGGCGAAGTTGAAGGTGAGGCGGGCGCCCCAGAGGGTGGCCAGGACGGCCATTACCACCAGCCGGAGGCTCATGCCGCCATTGATGGCGATGATCCAGGTATAGGCGATGGGAAGCAGGCTCCAGAGTTTGTCCATCTGGCTGTTGTTCCCGGTGAGCTCGCCCACGACAAAACACCAGGCGGCGCTGCAGGCGGCGATGATGCCAAGGGTTTTCAGGACCTGCAGCTGCTGAGCGTTCAAGGCCGGCCCCACGTAGATATACAGGAGCGGGCATACGATGAGGGACAGCCCCAGGAGCGCCCCCATCAGCGGAATGTTCATCTTCATGGCTTAGACGGCGGCGATGCACTCTACCTCTACCAGCGCCCCTTTCGGGAGTGTCTTCACGGCCACGGCGCTGCGGGCCGGGAACGGGGCGGAGAAGAACTGCGAATAGACTTCGTTCATGGCGGCGAAATCGCCCATGTCGGCCAGGAAGACAGTGGTTTTCACTACACGGTCGAGGCCGAGGCCGGCGGCTTCCAGGATGGCTTTCGCATTGGTGAGGCTTTGGCGGGTCTGCTCCTTCACGCCGCCCTCCGGGAATGCGCCGGTGGCGGGGTCGATGGGGAGTTGTCCGGACACAAAGACAAGTCCGGCGCCGCTGTTGACGGCCTGGCTGTACGGGCCGATGGCCGCAGGGGCCTTTTCTGTTTGGATGGCGTTCATACTCTGTTAAAATCCTTTGAATGGCAAAGGTACGAAAAACTTGGCGGACAGACAACGGGCCCGGGCGGCCTGCAAAACGGATGGTTCCTTTACCGATAGCGGCTTAATACATCATACAGGCCGTCTTCGCTCAGGACACCGCGTTTCATGTCCTTGGGAAGCAGCCCTTTCTCGTCCGCTTCGAAATCCTTCTGCCACTGACCGGAGCGCATATACCAGTCCAGCGCCTCGTAATCGGCCTTCATATCTTCATAGCGGGTCCCTTTTTTCAATGCGTCGGAAAGACGGTCGAAGCGCTGTTCCATTTCCTGCACCCGTGCAATCAGGGCATCGGCAAGGGCTTGCTCCCGCCAGGGCGCGAAGAAGGATTCGATGAAACGGTAGGCCGACAGGGCCTCCTGCTTGACGCCACTTCCATACCAGAAGGCATTCACTTTCTCCCCCGAACTGTATTCCATATGAATCCGGTAAGAGTAACCGCCGGTGACGGGTTCGTTCAGGCTGTAACCCGCCAGCTTGTACACTTTCCTGGCTTTCAATTCTTTGCAAAGGCTGTCCGCCAGATCCGGCGTCACGGGATATTCGCCGCGGATGACGGGATCGTCGAACCGGTTTCCCTCTCCCAGGACGACGACCACCTTGGGCGTGGAATCCACATCGGCAATAAGTTCGCAATAGTCTTTGCCCAGGCCGGCCGCGCCCGTGGAGGCGTAACTGCAGTAAACCAGCCGGCCCTTAGGGGCCGGTTTCATGGAAGCACATCCCAACATGGCAGAAAGCATAATCAAGAGAATGAACCGGAATCTTTTCATGGATATTGACACTAGTCAAGGTCTTCCGCGTCCGTGACGGCGGCGCCCTTGCCCATCAGGTAGGTTTTCATGAATTCGTTGAGGTCGCCGTCCAGCACGCCTTGGGTGTCGGCGGTGTTGTAGCCGGTGCGCAGGTCTTTGACCAGCTTGTACGGGTGCAGCACATAGTTGCGGATCTGGGAGCCCCATTCGATGCGCTTTTTCTGGCCTTCCAGTTCGGCCTGCTTTTCCTGCCTTTTCTTAAGTTCGATGTCGTACAGGCGGGATTTCAGGATCAGGAGGGCACGCTGGCGGTTGTCCTGCTGGCTGCGGGTTTCGGTGTTCTCCACCATGATGCCGGACGGGATGTGGCGCACGCGCACGCCCGTTTCCACCTTGTTCACGTTCTGGCCGCCGTGGCCTCCGCTGCGGAAGGTGTCCCACTCCAGGTCCGAGGGATTGATTTCGATGTTGATGGAATCATCGACCAGCGGATAGACAAAGACGCTGGAGAAGGTGGTCTGACGCTTTCCCTGGGCATTGAACGGAGAGATGCGCACCAGGCGGTGCACGCCGTTTTCGGCCTTCAGGTAGCCGTAGGCATAATCTCCTTCCACCTCGATGGTGGCGCTCTTGATGCCCGCCTCTTCGCCTTCCAGCAGGGAGGTGACCGTCATTCTGTAGCCGTTGCGCTCGCCCCAGCGGAGGTACATGCGCATGAGCATGGCGCTCCAGTCGTTGGCTTCGGTACCGCCGGCGCCGGAGTTGATGGTGAGCACGGCGCCCAGATTGTCGCCTTCGCCACCCAGCATGTTGCGCAGTTCCAAGGCCTCGACCGCCTCGACCGCCGCCGAAAAGGCCTGGTCCAGCTCCTTGGTCTCGGCAGTTTCCACCGCCTCGTCTTCGCTGCCCGAAAGGCTCTCCTTGGCAAATTCGTACAGTACGTCCAGGTCGTCCACGGCCGATGCCGCCTTGTCGTAATCGCTGACCCAGGACTTCACGCCGGCAAGTTTCTTCAGGAAAACTTCGGCCGATTTGGGATCGTTCCAAAAGTCCGGGGCCAGGCTCACCTGCGTCTTCTCCTCCACCTCTTTTCTCTTTCCCGCGATATCCAGGCAGCTGTCCAGCGTGGCCATCCGCTGCTGCAATTCTTTTATCTGTTCCAGTGTAATCATCTCAAATATCCGATAGAGATACAAAGGTACGAAAAAACCGGGACTTCCCAAGAGGGGGAGTCCCGGTTTCCATGGAACGGCCGGCGGTTAAAGCTGGCTCATGCGGTCTACGCAGAGTTCCACCAGGTTCCGGATGACGGGTTTGTAATCCGGGTTGGAACTTTGCAGGTAGCGGTTGGCGATCGCGCAGCAGACGGTGCAGGCATGGTGGCCAAGGTGGGCGGCGAAACCGGCCAGCGGTGCGCTTTCCATCTCGAAATTGGTGATCCTGTAGCGCTGTCCGCCGGAAGTGAAGCGGAAACTCTCGATGTTCTCCAGCATGTCCGGCATGGCCAGCGGCATGCGCACCACGCGGCCCTGGGGTCCGTAGAATCCCGGGGCGGAAATGGTTACTCCCTTCACCGTCACATCTTTCATCAGGTCGATGATCTTGGGCGAGGCCTTTACAAAATAAGGAGAGGGAAGGGAAGGAGTCCACTTCATGTGCTTCTTAAACGAGGATTCTACCTTGGGGATGGTCACTTCGGAGCGGTTGCCGTACCAGTTCATCACGCCGTCGAAGCCCACGCTGATGTGGGAGAGGATGTAACTGCCCAGGGGAATATCGGCATGAAGGGCGCCGGAGGTGCCGATGCGGAGGATGTTGAGGGCGCGATGCACGGGTTTCACTTCCCGTGTGGCAAAATCCACGTTGGCGAGGGCGTCCAGTTCCGTCATCACAATGTCGATGTTGTCCGGGCCGATGCCGTGCGAAAGGGCGGTAATGCGCTTCCCGTTGCGCTTTCCGGTGACGGATACGAATTCCCGCGAAGCATGGCGGAATTCGATGTCCGTGAGAAATTCGGCAATCATGTCCACGCGGCCGGGGTCGCCTACGAGAATGACGTTGTCGGCGAGTTCTTCCGGCTTCAGATGGATATGGAACACCGATCCGTCGCCGTTGATGATGAGTTCAGATTCAGGAATTCTCATAATGCATGTGGCTTGTGTTTAGCAAATATAGTAAAAAAATGCTACATTTGTACAAACTGACTTCGATATGAAAAAATTCTTGCTCACAACGGCTATCGTTGCCGCCGCGCTCTTTCCGGCCAAGGCCGATGAAGGCATGTGGCTGCCTGCGCTGATCTCCCAGCGGATCGCCGACATGCAGGCCAAGGGCCTGAAACTGTCGGCCGAAGACATTTACAGCGTCAACCATGCTTCCCTCAAGGATGCCATCGTCCTGTTCGGAGGCGGCTGCACGGGCGAGGTGGTCAGCGATGAAGGCCTCCTCTTTACCAACCACCACTGCGGCTACAGCTACATCCAGCGGCATTCCAGCGTGGAGCACGACTACCTCAAAGACGGTTTCTGGGCCAGGACCCGGGCCGATGAACTGCCCAATCCGGGCCTTACCGTCCGTTTCCTTGTGAAGATGGAAGACGTAACGGCCGCCGTGCTGAAGGGAGACAAGCCCAAACTGACGGAAGACCAGCGGGACGCCCTGGTCAAGAAGAATATCGACGCCATCCGCAAGAAAGAGGCAGACCCTTCCAAGGGGCTTGTGGCCCAGGTGAATTCCCTGTTCTACGGCAACCAGTACTTCCTGTACGTGTTCCAGGAATTCCGCGACATCCGCCTGGTGGGCGCTCCTCCGTCTTCCATCGGCAAGTTCGGAGGCGAGACGGACAACTGGATGTGGCCCCGCCACACCGGCGATTTCTCCATTTTCCGCATCTATGCCGACAAGGACGGAAATCCGGCTGATTACTCCCCGGAGAACGTTCCCTTCCATCCCCGGAAGTCCTTCACGGTGTCCCGCAAGGGCGTGGATGAAGGAGATTTCACCTTCGTGTACGGCTGCCCCGGCAGCACGCAGGAATACGTGCATTCGGAGGCCGTGCGGTACATCCAGGATATCTCCGATCCGGAGAAGATCGCCCTCCGCACCACCCGGCTGGAGATCATGAAAAAGTATATGGACCAGAGCCAGGCCGTGCGCATCCAGTATTCCTCCAAGTACGCCTCCGTGGCCAACGCCTGGAAGAAATGGCAGGGTGAGGAGAAGGGCCTCAGGAAGAACAATGTGGTTCCCGTGAAGCAGGCCTATGAGAAACGCTTCGCCGAATGGGCCCGGGGAACCCGCTACGAGGGCCTCACGGACCGTCTTGCGCAGCTCTACACGGCCCGGGAGCCCATTTACAGGGCCTATGAATACTATAACGAGACCGTCCGGACCATCGAGCGGCTCAATATGGCCGCCAATCCGGACTTCAACCGGAAGGATTACTACGAACCCATTGATTCCGAGACGTTCTTGGCCATGATGAGCGCCTTTGACAAGGCCCTGGATGACAGCTACAAGCCGGAACTTTTCCTTGAGAAACGAGCCGGATACGGTTCCATGGAAAAGTGGCGCGATGCCGTCTTTGCCGACAGCCTGGAAGCCCGCGCCCTGGCCCTTTCGCTGACCGATTTCGTGAACAAGAACCTGGCGCCGCAGGTATCGGCCCTCAACAAGTCCATCGAAAAACTGTACCACGATTACATGCAGGGCCAGATGGAGTTCGAGCCGGAGAAGGCCTTCTATCCCGACGCCAACCTGACGCTTCGCATCGCCTACGGCTCCGTGGCGGGCTACAGCCCCTCCGATGCCGTCTATTATCGGCCTGTAAGCACCCTCAAGGGCATTATTGAAAAGGACAATCCGGACATCTTCGACTACAACATCCCGCAGGTGCTCAGGGATATCTACGCCGAGGGCGGCCATGAGGCGCAGCCGGTGTGCTTCCTTGCCACCAACCACACCACGGGCGGCAACTCTGGCAGCCCTGTGCTCAATGCGGAAGGCCAGCTGGTGGGCATCAACTTCGACCGCGTGTGGGAAGGAACGATGAGCGACCTGGTCTTCGATCCGGAAATCTGCCGCAACATCTCGCTGGACGTGCGTTACCTGCTCTTCGTGATCGAGGAGGTGGGTCATGCCGGCTATCTGTTTGACGAAATGAAATTTGCCGATTAATCCTTTGCACCATGAAGTGGATCAGAAACATCTTGAAAGGGATCTCCCTGACGGCCGCCCTGTTCGTTTTCCAGGCCTGCTACGGCACGCCCGGCGTCTATGACGATCCCTCCGGGGAGGAAGAAATGGCCGTGACGGAGGAAACCCCGGCGCTGCAGGAAGAATCTCCGGAAGCGCCCGAACAGGCACCTGAACAATGATCCCGTGGCTTTTCCGCCTGTTCAGGGCCAATGAGACCAAGGTGCATGAGCTGAACTATCTGTTCTGGGAGTGCACCACCCGCTGCAACCTGCACTGCCGGCACTGCGGCAGCGACTGTACCATGAACAGCCGCGAGAAAGACATGCCGCTGGCCGATTTCCTGTCGGCCCTGGATACCATTCCCCGGCAGCACCGGCCCAAAGGCTTCACGGTGGTGCTGACAGGCGGCGAACCTTTGCTGCGTCCGGATATCGAAGCGTGCGGCCGGGCCATCCGGGAACGGGGCTTCGGCTGGAGCATGGTCTCCAACGGCTTTTTCTATGACGGGCCGATGCAGCGGAAACTGCAAGGGGCCGGGCTGGGGGCCCTTACCATCAGCCTGGACGGCCTGGAAGAGGAGCACAACTGGCTCCGCGGCCATCCGCAGAGTTTTTCCCGGGCCGTGCATGCCATCGGCCTGGCCGCATCGGCCTCCCGCCTGGCGTTTGACGTGGTTACTTGCGTGACACGGCGGAATCTGGCGCAACTGCCCCGGATCCATCAGCTTCTGACAGATCTCGGCGTCCCTCAGTGGAGGCTCTTCACCGTGATTCCCATCGGTCGGGCGGCGGGCAATCCGGACATGACGCTCAGCCGGGAAGAGACGGTGCAGCTGATGGAATTCATCAAAGTGCGCAGGCAGGAAGGCGGGCCGATGCACACCACTTTCAGCTGTGAAGGCTACCTGGGTCCCTATGAGCAGGTGATCCGCGATACGCCCTTCTTCTGCCACGCCGGCATCAACATCGCGTCCGTATTGATCGACGGCCGCATCTGCGCCTGCCCGGATATCGACCGGGATGTCTTCTCGCAGGGCTCCATCTACGAAGACAGCCTCTGGGAGGTGTGGAATACCCGTTTCCTGCCCTTCCGGGACCGCTCCTGGGCGCGCAAAGGCGCCTGCGCCACCTGCCGTCATTTCCGCGACTGTGAAGGCGGCGGCATGCATAACTGGCACGGACCCTGCGAGGGACCGCTTTCCTGCATGGCGGAGGCTATATAGACAGCAGAATGTCGTTCAGCAGGCCGCCGGCCGTCTGGCGGGTGCCGGCCCCTGCGCCCTGGATGAGCATGGGGGAAGGGTAGTCGCCGGTCGTGATGAGGATGGCGTTGTCGGTGCCTTTCAAAGAATAGAGCGGGCTGTCGGGCCCCACTTCCTGCAGGCCTACGGCGGCATGGCCCTCTGCATCCACCGAAGCTACATAGCGCAGCTTCTTTCCCTTGGCGGCTGCCGCTGCATAGCGCTTGTCGATATCGGCGGGAACGGGCTCCAGGGAAACCTGTGACTCTTCCAGCGGAATTCCAGTCTGGCGGCTCAGAATCAGGATCTTACGCAAAACATCCTTCCCGGAAAGGTCGATGGAGGGGTCCGGCTCCGTGTACCCTTTTACGCGCGCCTGCTCCACCAGGGCGTCCCAATCGTGCCCTTCGTAATTGTCCAGCAGCCAGTTCAGCGTGCCGGAAAGGACAGCCTCCATCCGTACCAGCGAATCGCCGCTCTGGACCACGCGGTCCAGGGTCACCAGCACCGGCAGGGCGGCTCCGGCGGTCGTTTCGTACCGGAGCGATACGCCCGACCGCTGCGCTTCCCGCTGTAGGCTCTTGAACTGTGCGAAAGTCCCCGAGAACGGAATTTTGTTGCAGGCCACGACGGAATAGCCGCAGTGGAACAGGTCCGGATAGCGGAATCCGATTTCCTCGTTGGCGGTGCAGTCCAGGAACACCGGATTCTCCATCGACAGGGAACAGAGTGCGTCCGGGTAGGAGCCCCGCGCCCCTTCGGCCAGCAGCTCGCCCGCCTTGGAAAGATCGATTCCCTCCGTGTCGATGACGTATCGGCGGCTGTTGGCCAGGCCGCAGACCCGGAGTTCCTTGCCGGAGCGCCTGGCGATGGCGGCGGCGTTGTCGCACAGCATCTCCACCAGGGCTTTCCCCACGCGGCCGTAGCCGGCGATGAACAGCGGAATCACCTGTGTGTCAAAGCGGTCGAAGAATTCGTGATGGATGGCGCGGATGGCTTCATCGGCCCTGCCGGAGGGCACGATCACGGAGATGTTCCGCTCCGAAGAGCCCTGCGCCGTGGCACGGACGGGGATGCTGTGGCGGCCCAGGGCGGCCAGCATCTGCCCGGTGGCGCCGCTGTGACCGAGGATATCGTCCCCGATTACGCAGACGATGGAATAGCCGGTCTCCACCTTGAGCGGATTCAGCCGGCCAAGGGAAATCTCATACGCGAAGCGGTCGTTGGCAGCCTCCCGGGCGCGCTGGGCATCGGCCTCCGCCACAGCGATGCACATGGAATGCACCGAGGAGGCCTGGGTGATGAGGATGATGTTGATGCCTTCGCGCGACAGGGCGTCGAAAAGGCGGGAACTGAATCCCGGCACGCCTACCATCCCGCTGCCTTCCAGCGAGATAAGGGCGATGCCCCGCGAATGTGCAATGCCGATGACTCCGCTCCTTGCCCTCGGCGGATTCTTCTCCACCAGCGTGCCCGGTTCTTCCGGATGGAAGGTGTCCTTTACATAGATGGGAATGCCTTCTTCCACGACAGGTTGGATGGTGGGCGGATAGATGACCTTGGCCCCGAAATGCGACAGCTCCTGCGCCGCCCGGTAAGAGATATGGGAGATGGGCCGGGCCGACGGCACCACCTGGGGATGGGCGGTCATGATTCCGGGAACGTCGGTCCAGATCTCTACCCGGCGGGCCTGGATGCCCACGGCGAACAGCGAGGCGGTGTAGTCGGACCCGCCGCGTCCCAGGGTGGCCGGCCGCCCGTCCAGGTCCCGCGCAATGAATCCCGGGACGATGAAAAGGTCGGCATGGACTTGTCCTTCAATGGCTTCCCGGATTTTCGCGTAGGTGCAGGGGAGGTCCACCGTAGTGCCTTCCTGCACGCGGACGATGTCCCGGGAATCGACCCAGCGGCAAGTGATGCCCAGCGACAGGCATTTGTCCGTGAGGATGCGGGTGGAAAACAGTTCGCCGAAGCTTTGGATGGCGGAAAGGCTGGCGGCGGAGAGTTCGCCCACCAGGGACACGCCCTTGGCCAGGCTCCCCAGTTCGCGGAACAGTTCGTCCACGGCATCCTGCGTCTTTTTCCGGTATCCCTCCGGCAGCAGTTCGGCGATGATCTGGCGGTGCCGCTCCTGCAGGGCGACCAGGGCGGAGAGATAGGCATCGTCCCGGGCGGCGGCCAGCCTTCCGATCGCTATCAACTGGTCGGTGCAGCCGCTGATGGCCGATGCCACTACGATGGTGCGGTCCTGCTCCAGGGCTTTCTCTACGATATGGATGACTTGCAGCATGGCTGCGGCGTTTGCGACCGAGGTGCCGCCGAATTTGAGTACTTGCATAGTTCGTTACATTAAAAGGGCAGAAAGGCGGGCGGTTTCCAGAAGGAAGCCGTCGTGCCCGAAGTCGGAACTGATTTCCAGATAGCTGGCTCCGGGGATGAGCCGAGCCCATTCCCGGCTTTCCTCCGTCGGGAACAGGCCATCCGTGTCAATGGCCACCACGGTGGTGTCGGCCTTGATGCGGGAAAGGGCGGCTGCCGTTCCGCCGCGGTGCCTGCCCACATTGTGGCTTTTGAAGATATGGCAGAGGATGTAATAGGAATAGGCGTCGAATTGCCGGCGGACCAGTTTTTCCCCCTGATAGCGCTGGTAAGATCCGGCCTTTCCGGAGAAAAGGGTGTCCGGATCCTCTTCCGTCTGCCTCAGGCCGTAACCCCGGAAGCAGCGGTACGAGATCAGGGCCTGTGCCCGGGCGCACTTGAGCCCGGCAGCTCCGCCTTCCAGGGAACGGGCCTCCCTGAAGGTGGGATCGGCCTCCAGGGCCATGAGCTGCGTTTCTACGGTGGCAGCCGCGAAAGGGGAGATCCGGGGGGCCGTGGCGATAAACACGCACCGTCCGAAGAGGTCGGGTTCCGTCACCGCCCACTCCAAAGCCTGGAATCCGCCGATGGAACTGCCCACCAGCAGGTCGATATGACTGATTCCCAGTTCTTTGCGGACCGCCTGAAGGGTGACCACCAGATCCCGCACCGTAACCAGCGGGAAATCCAGCAGCCAATGCCGCCCGGTGGCGGGATTGATCCGTGCCGGTCCTTCCGACCCATAGGCCGATCCCAGCGTATTCACGCAGACGATGAAATTCTTCTGCGTGTCCAGGGGCTTTCCCGGGCCCACCATTTCCGGCCACCAGTCTTCGGGGTCGCTGTTGGCTGTGAGGGCGTGGCAGATCCAGATGACTTTCCCTTCGCGGCAGCCCGAGGTATGGTAGACAATGCGGGCATCCTTGAGGGTGCCGCCTGCTTCCAGTGCCAGCGTGAGGGATAGTTCTCCTTTTTGCATCTTTCTTGATGTTTCTTCGTTGCAAAGTTAGGCCATGCAGAATATATTTACAATATTCTTTTTTATTTTAGAGTATTTTGCTAATTTTGTCTGTGTATTTAGAAAAAGTTGAACCCACAGGCGGCGGACAGGCGCCCCTGGCAGAATATTATTCCTTATGAATGAAACAGTACTGGATGCAACTGATTTGCAGATTCTCCGGGCCTTGCAGGAGAATGCCCGTCTGACCACCAAGGAACTGGCGGCCCGCGTACACCTTTCTTCCACCCCTGTCTTCGAACGGCTGAAACGCCTGGAGCGGGGCGGATTCATCCAGAAATACGTGGCTGTGCTGGATGCGGAAAAACTGGGCCGTGGTTTTACGGTGTTCTGCTCGGTGAAACTGAAGCAGATGAGCCGTTCCGTAGCCAGGGACTTCATCTCCGTGATCCGGGACATTCCCCAGGTGGCGGAATGCTACAACATATCGGGGGAATACGATTACCTGCTAAAAATCCAGGCGCCGGACATGAAGTATTACAACGAGTTCATCATCAACGTGCTGGGCACGGTGGACTCCATAGGTTCCATCCTCTCGTCCTTTGTGATGGACGAGATCAAGAACACGCACGCGCTGTATCTGTAATTACTTGATCTTGATGATGTATTCGGTGGAAATGCCGCCGAATTCCTCCAGGACCATGCGGGAGATGTTCCCGTTCTTCTGATAGTCCAGTTCCATGCCGGAGTAGCCCTTGGGCAAGTTCTTCTTCGCCTTGATCACCACGTGCTTCACTCCGTTCTTTTCCGTCACGGTGCAGTCCGCATCCATCTCTTTGGCGATGTCTTCGTATTTGCCGAGGATGCTGTACAGGATGGCGTTCCGCTGTGCACGGACGGTCTTGTTGTTGGAAGAGTCCACATCGGCTGCTACGCCGCGCATGTCCATTCGGATGAGCGGTCCGTCGATGATGAAATAATCGCCGTCCGGGTTGGTATAGAGCATGGCCAGCTGGTCCGGTGCCGTAAAGGAGATAGTCCCTTGGCTTTTAATGACTTTACCGGAGGCTTTCATGGTTTTGGCCTGGGTGAAAGTTCCTTCGAAGTTCTGGGCTCCGGCAGCGAGGCTGCAAAGGAGCATGGCAAGTGCAATCAGTTTCTTCATAACGGTGATTTTCTTTTACAAAAATAGTGCCTGTCAGAATGTCAGTCCCGGAACCGGGGCCCGATAGTTGCTAATCGGGAAAAAACAGTATATTTGTAATTCATTCTAACTTACATGCAGATTCAGATTTCAGACGAGCTCAACGCCGTCATCAAATACGCCAGGGAAGAGGCCATGCGGACCGGCAGTTACGGCATCGGCCCGGACCATCTGTTCCTGGGCATCATCCGTCACGAGGAAAACGCCGCCTTCACCTCGCTCCGCAGCGTGGGGGTGGAACCGGCCGATCTCAAAGCGTTCATCGACCAGCGGATTTTCACCAACGAGACCATCCCCTATGACCAGATAGACCATATCACCTTTTCCCGGCAGGCGCAGAACGTGCTCAGCATCACGGTGATGGAGGCTTCCCGTCTCAAGAGCCCCGCCGCCATGCCGCAGCATTTGCTGCTTGCGCTGTGCCGCACTACGGAGAGTTACGGGCAGGTGTTCCTCCGCTCCCACGGAGTGGACTATGGCCGCCTCCTTGCCTTCATGGAAGACGAGGGCCTGCTGCGTCCCGGTTCCGGGGAAGAAGAGGAGGCCGGCCCCGCGGAGAGCCAGCCTGTTCAGGGGGATGAGGGACCGGCGGAAAAGAAACTGGATATAGAAGAGTTCGCCTACGACCTCACCCGGGCGGCCCGCGAGGGCAAACTGGACCCGGTGGTGGGCCGTGACCACGAAATATCCCGCGTCATCGAAATCCTGGGCCGGCGGAAGAAGAACAACCCGATGCTCATCGGGGAGCCCGGCGTGGGAAAATCGGCCATTGTGGAAGGCATCGCCCAGCGGATCGCCACCGGAGACATCTCGCCGGTCCTCTCCAGGAAGAGGATTCTGTCACTGGACATCGCTTCCGTCGTGGCCGGTACAAAATACCGGGGCGATTTCGAGAAACGCCTGAAAGCTATCATCAAAGAAGCTTCCGAGAACCCTGATCTGATCCTGTTCATCGACGAGTTCCATACCATCGTGGGCGCCGGCGGAGCTTCCGGCAGCCTGGATGCGGCCAACATGCTGAAACCGGCGCTGGCCCGCGGGGAATTCCAGTGCATCGGCGCCACGACCCTGGATGAATTCGCCAAGATCGTGGAGAAGGACGGAGC